>CACEWU010000001.1 GCA_902563335.1 uncultured Prochlorococcus sp.
TTGTAATTGCCTGTTCCAATGTGGAAGTAACTACGCAGTCTTGATTTTTCTTTTCGAATTACTAAAGTAATTTTTGTATGTGTTTTTAATCCTAGTACACCATAAACGACATGTACACCTGATTGTTCAAGATGTCGTGCCCATTGAATATTATTGTCCTCGTCAAAGCGTGCTTTTAATTCTACAAGTGCCATGACTTGTTTTCCGTTCTCTGCTGCTCTGATTAAGGCAGCAATGATTTGGGAATCTTTAGATACACGATAAAGTGTCATTTTTATTGCCATTACTGATGGATCATCCGCAGATTGTTTTATAAACTCTTCTACGGAGGTTGAAAAAAGGTCATAAGGGTGATGCACTAATAAGTCTTTTCGTTTAATTATTGAAAAGATGCTTTGAAATTCTTCTTTTTTGATAGAGCCATCTTCAAGTAATCCACGTTGACTATTTTTTAGCTCCTTTAGCGTTGACCCGTTGTGTGGAGAAAACTTTAAATGTGATGCTTCAAGTTTCATTAATTCAAATAGTTCATCTAATCCAATTAAATTATTAATTTTATAAAGATCTGCCTCTTGTATATCCATTCCATCCATTAATAGATTTAAAAGATTCTCAGGCATGTTGTGTGACACTTCTATTCGAACGACTTCTCCACCCATACGTCGCTTTCGTAAACCTTCTTCGAGTGCGATCATCAAATCATCTGCTTCAATATCTCGAAGTTCTAGGTCAGCATCACGTGTGACACGAAAAAAGTAATGTGATTCAATTTTCATTCCTGGAAAGAGTAAATGTAAATTGAATGCAACAACTTCTTCTATTGCTACTAAAGATTTTATTGGTTGATCATCTTTTTGAGAGTAGTCAGTTGGAATAGCGATAAACCTCGACATTGTCTTCTGAGGTACTTTGACTCTTGCGAATTGTATCTGTGATGTTTCTGGATCAGAAATAAATGCAGCTATGTTCAAACTTAAATTGCTTACAAATGGAAAAGGATGGGCGGGGTCAACTGCTAAGGGAGTGAGGACAGGGAAGATAGCTGTTGAAAAATAATTGTCAATCCATCTACGCTCACGTTTATCAAGCTCGTTATAGTTTAATAGGTTAATCTTTTCTTTTTTCAGTTGATTTTTTAGCTTTAAGTAATGCTCTTGTTGCTTATCTACAAGAGGTATAATTTGATTCCTGATTCTTTTTAGCTGTTCTGTAGGAGTTTGACCATCTTCGCTTTTTTTAGTGACACCAGCCTCCACTTGTGATTTTAATGAGGCCACACGAACCATAAAGAATTCGTCGAGATTATTACTAAAGATCGCGCTAAATTTAGCTTGTTCCAGTAATGGAGTTCTAGGATCAAATGCTTGTTCTAAAACCCTTTTATTGAAGTTGATCCAGCTAAGCTCTCTATTCAAATAGAGTTTTTCAGTTGCAAAATCTTTATCCATTAGACTATCTGTTTGATTGTGTTAGACCTGGAAAAGCAAAAGGAGTGTTATCTGAATATAGTGCCTAGCTAAGGAAACCAAGGCCTAAAGCTATGAAAACAGGTCAAAAAGTTTTTAAAAGTTCTTCTTTCAAAATGATCGCTTAAGGTTTTTAGTCAATCACAGGTTATTTTTTAAAATTAACTTTCATACGAATTGCCTAGAATAAAGATGATTGTTTTCAAGAGGATTGGCTATAGCTTTATTAATACTCATAGCAGCGCAGGAAGGTTTTCCTGTGTTCACTTAGTTATAGTCAACATGAATTTTAGTATTCTGAATATGATTAGATGAACACCTTTGAGATTGCGATTTAGATGGTAAGGAGTTTTGATCTGAGACCAATCAGGAGAACCGACTCTCTTTCAGTGAAGGAAGTATATGTTGATGCCATTGAGTCTCTGGGTGCTAATTTTTATACTAAAAGTCAAATTCAAGCGTGGGCTTCATTAGCTTGGTTGCCTGGTGTTCTTGATCGAGCACTTAAAGAAGGGAGTGGTTGGTTGATTGCCGCTAGAGATGATGTTCAGGCATTCGCCTTGCGATATCCTCTTAATCGATTGGCTTTACTTTATTGTCGCGGTTGTTCGAGTCGTTGTGGATATGCAACTACCTTGATTGAGAGAGTGGAGGCAGATGCTCATCGCGAAGGCTATAAGTCTTTAACCACAGAAGCTAGTTTCTTTAGTTATCCATTACTTTTAAAATTGGGATGGACTATTGTGAGACCAGAAATCATTGAGATCGGTGGAGTTAGTTTTGATCGATTTCGTATGCAAAAAAATCTTTAATAGACCTTTTAGAGATTTTTTCTCCAGGAGATTAGTTGCTTTAGGGTTGATCCACCTGACCCTGAAGACATGATTGCTTGGGCTCTATCAATTCCTTCTTGAAGACTTTTTGATATTCCACTAAGCCATAAATAGACACCTGCATTCCATTGCAATGCATTTTTTAAGGGACCTTGATTTTCTAGAGCTTGGATGGCAATTTTGCTCCAATTCTTTAAATTGCTCCATGTAACATCGTCCCCGTAGCAATTATGTTTATGTGGTTGTAAGATTAAGCGTTCAGGTTGATAATTACGTACTCGTGCTGCTATACATGTTCGGCTTGTTGGAAGATCTGTGCTCCCTTCTAAGCCTTTTGTGGTAACAACATTTGTTGTTTGACTAAGTTCCAGTGCTTTCCATGCTCTTTCTTCAGTAGGTGGGTGAACAAAGCCACTAACCAGTAGATGTTCTCCATGATGAGCAGTCCAAATAAGCTCCATACTCGCTATTGGTGGCCGCTTACCTATTTCTTCTCGATATATGATGAGATTGTCTGCTAAGGGAAAGTGATCCGGTTGAGAAATAACAGCTAATCCATAGTCATTAAAACCAGTTTGTACTTGTTGTAGAGATAAATTGTTGAGATTGAGCCCAAGAGATCCAAATAACTCCGAAGTAGTTACGCCATATTTAGTCGGCATTCGCTTCCCTCCATGTAGTACCACTGGTTGGCCAGCACTAATGAGGATTAGAGTTGTAAGAGGGTAAATAGGTGAAGTTCGATTCCGACCGTCAAACGGCATGCAAAAACAGATTGGTGGTTGATGAGCTTTTTTTGAGGTGAGTTTTGGTCCAAGTTTGATATATGTGTCAAGCATGCCAGCAAGTTCTTGCGGCTCAGGACGACGAATTCGATGGGCAATCATGAATGCTCCGATTTGCGCTGGAGTGGCTTGAGCTGTCAGCATTAGCTCTAGAGCTTCTGCAGCTTCTTTACGACTCATTCCGCGACCGGTATGTACTCCACTTCCAATCTTGCGTAGATAAGACTTGAAGCGATCTTTGCTGGGAATTTGTGAGTTATCAGTCATTTTATTGATTGAATTTCGTGGAGGGAATTTGTTTATAGATAGAAGAGCCTATAAAGTATTTATTGAGAATACTTAGATAATTCATGTTGGCTTTGTAGGTCTTGATTGTTTTATTTACTTTTCGATGCAATTTTATAGCTTTTAGTGGAACATTGTTTCGGTTAACCTGTACTGGCTATTTAGTTGCTTCGTTGCAACTAAATAGCCGTCTTCCCTTTGGAAGGGTTTGAAAAATTGAGATGAAGGTAGCTTACTTTTTTCTGTTCTAATGCTGTCGAGAGCCATTAGCGTTGCGCAGGTAATTTCTTCAGATCTTGACATGGCTAATTCGCTGAGCTTGTCGGTCATAGATATTCCATCACGTCTTTGTAGTACCTTAATTGTTGCAATTACTATTGAATCACGTGTGTCAGTAATAAGTGTTTCCGTTTCTTTGCTCGACGCCGACCTATTGGCATGACACTTGAAATTCTTGATGTTAATAACTTCATCATTTCTTGTGCAATCGATCTGTGGCGGTTGATACAGAATCCAGTTAGAGGTAGCTATAGAAGAGAGTTGCCTTTAATGATCTTGATTATTTCTATATCGATCATTGTTTGTTATGTCTGAAGCAGGAAAAGGAACTGTATATCTTGTTGGTGCTGGACCTGGTGATCCGGATTTATTGACTGTCAAGGCAAAGCGTTTGTTAGGTGAATGTGGCGGAATCCTTTATGACTCATTAGTTCCTAATGAGATACTTGAATTAGTGCCTGATTCTTGTGAGTCTCGCTTTGTTGGAAAGAGGCGAGGTCACCATTCTTTGCCTCAATCAAAAACCAACAATATTCTTTTGGAAATGGCTCAACGCCATTCGTGTGTAGTGCGCTTGAAGGGAGGAGACCCTTTTTTATTTGGCCGTGGGGCTGAAGAAGCTGCATTTTTGGTTAGTCGTGGAGTATCCGTGGAAGTCGTCCCAGGAGTTACTGCTGGCATTGCAGCTCCTGCTTATGTGGGTATCCCTGTTACCCATCGATTGGCGGGATCTTCCATTACTTTTGTTACGGGGCATGAGGGGATTGACAAAAGACGACCTTTGGTTAATTGGCAAGCGCTTGCACGTGCATGTGATGGATTAGTGATTTATATGGGATTACATAATTTGCGTCATATTGTTGACGAGTTGATTGCTGGTGGATTGGATCCAGCAACTTCTTGTGCGGTGATTCAACAGGGCACTGTGGTTGGTCAACGATGTGTGAAAGCAAGGCTTGACCAGCTCTTGTGCAAGGTACAGAGTGAGAAGCTTTTGTCACCTTCTATAGTATTTATTGGTGCTGCAGTTGATTTTCAAGTGGAGGCATGTTCTCCTTCTCCAGCAAATGTCACTATGCCAATCCCTTTTTAGTGCTTCTTTTTGGATATCAATTCATACCAGAACTCTTGGTAATTACTCCATATAGGTAGATTTTGATTATTGACTTTAGTAATTGGCCGACAGCTAAGACTATTGATGAGGAGCCATTGGTCTCTTGGTTCTGGTTTGGCTGAAAGTTTAACTTCATGAACGACTCCTTTTTGTATCCCTTGTTGTCGCATGACACCTGGAAGGCAACCACTTGATAGGTGTGGAGTTAATAAGTCAGAATTACGCCTGATAATTATATTTGCCGTAGAACTGCAGCATAATTCACCATTTGTGCTTAACAGTAGAGCTTCATCATATCCTGAGAGTTTTGCTTCTCGTCGAGCTTGTATTGACTGACTGTAAGCAAAGGTTTTGCATTGGCTAATACGACTGTTCGCATTTCGTCGTTCTTGACAACTAATCATTGTTGATAATGGGCTAAAGCATGGTTTATATGAGTTGAATTCCATCCAAAATCTGTGTTCCTTAGCCTTAGGTATGCCTATAGGAAGATCGATACCTCTTTGCTCGTGATCACCTCGACTCCAGTTCAACCGAACAATGCCACTATTGGTCATTAGTGATTGATGTTGAATACCTTCTTCAATTAATGGTTCTAACCACTCCATTTTTGGAGGTTGTGCCATTCCTAAAAGAGTTGCACATTTTTGCCAACGATTTAAATGTTCTTTAAGGAGAACAGGCTTGTGATCAAGGATGAGAATTGTCTCAAATATTCCATCGCTATGATTTAAGCCCCGATCGCTAAGGGGAAGATCGAGCTTATGGATTGAATCCCATTGACCATCAATCCATCCAAATCGTTGATGTTCAATCAAATTCATACTAAAGCATTTAATAAAGGCATTAACTTCCATTGCAATTCTTCTGCTTCATTTGTTGGGTCGGAATCTGCAACGATTCCGCAGCCTGCATTGGCACGTAATGTTTTTCCTTTCAACATTAAGGAGCGAATGAGAATACTGCTATCAAAAACTCCATTCCAGTCAATATGTAAAAGAGATCCACAATATGGTCCTCGTGCTGTAGGTTCTAGCTCATGCAATCGTTTGCATGCTCTTAATTTTGGTGCACCAGTAATAGACCCTCCCGGCCAGCAAGCTTGGAGAAGGTCCACCCATGTTTTATTGGATTGAAGGCATCCTGTGATAACAGAAGTTAGATGATGAACTTGGCGGTAACTTTCAAGTCCTACTAATTGGTTCACTTGGATAGATCCTGGTTTACATACTCTTCCAAGATCATTTCTTAAAAGGTCGACGATCATGATGTTTTCTGCTCTATCTTTTGCGCTGCATATAAGATCGATAGCCATATCAGCATCTCTTTCAGGATCAGGATATCTTGGCCGAGTGCCTTTGATTGGTCTTGTTTCTACTTCTCCAGTTGGTAGTGCTTTCAGGAAACGTTCCGGAGATGCTGAGAGTATGGCCTCCCCTTTTGCCGCATCTGCACCAATTATCATTCCAGCAAATGGAGCTGGACAATGATGTCTAAGCCGTTGAAATAGATTAATTGGAGAATTGGCTTCCGGTAAGGATGTCGTGCAGCAAGCAGTGAGATTTGCTTGGAATATATCCCCAGTAGCTATCCAATCTTGGATACGCTCGACGTCATGAGTGAATTGTTGCTTGCTTGTCAACCATTCCCAAGAATTGATAGGAACTCCTATTTCTTTGTTTTTTGGAGGAGATAATTTTGAATTATCTATACCTTGAGTGTCAGGTTTGATTTTTTCTAGCCATTTGAAAAGTTGTCGTATTCGGTTTTCATCACATCCTTCAATCCACAGTTCTTTTTTTTGAAGATCGAACCGAAAGATTGGATCATGACGTGCGATCCAGAGTGTGGCCATCTCGTCTGATTTCCAAGGATTCTGTGGCTCAATCCAAGCGGCAGCCTCATAACTCAGCCAACCACTCCAGTGTCCTGGCTCAAGATGCTTAAGGACATCAAATGGATTAGTTGCGTTTGGGTTATTTGGTAGACCCCGACAACAAATTTGATTTACTGGATCAATTGCCAATGTGACCCATCGTCCTAATTCACTTCCATCACCATCTAGCCAGATGAAGCCAGCTTCTCCCCAGACTTCAATGAGTTTTTTAGCAAGGTCAGTGGGGTCAAGCCAGCGACAACGCTTTCGAGTAATAGAGATCACGATGTTCAGTTATTGCATAGGTCTGTACGACCTAATGTTTTCAATGCCGAATTACGGATGCGGCAGCTGTCACAGACTCCACATGGTTTATGACCACCTTCGTAACAGCTCCAAGTTTGTTCTATAGGAACTTTCAGCCTTATTGCCTCTTGAATAATCTCTAGTTTGTTTAAATCTATGAGAGGAGCCCAAAGTTGTATGCCATTTCCTTCTCGTCCAGTTTTGCTAGCAAGATCAGCGAGTATTTGATAGGCCTTGAGATAATCAGGTCTACAATCTGGATAACCTGAGTAATCCATTGCATTAATACCTAGTAATACCTGATTTGCATTTCGAGCTTCTGCAAGGCTCAGTCCAATAGCAATAAATACAGTGTTTCTGCCTGGCACATAAGTATTTGGAATAAGACCTTCTACTAAGCCTGCATTCGGAATTGTTTGATTAAGGTCAGTGAGTGATGAACCTCCCCAGCTCCCTAAGTTGATATTGATTACTTGATGTTCTTTGATCTTAAAATAACTGGCCAATTTAGCGGCAGCTTTTAATTCACGCTGATGTCTTTGACCATAGTTAAATGAGAGTGCTATGACTTCATTACCTTTTTCAATTGCAATTGCTATTGCAGTAGCAGAGTCGAGTCCTCCAGAGAGCAATGCTATCGTTTTTTGTCTAGTCATTTGAGACATTTGTTTGGAGGAAGCCATTGCATGATTTGTACTGAATTTGTACAAGTGTTGTCTTGCGATTAAGTCAGGGCTTATTCATAGTTATAACTTTATTTGTAGTGGTTATAGAATTGCTAGCCATTTATGGGTTTGCATACTCAATCTCCATTGTGAATTAGCTTTTACGTGTTCTAATGCAAGATTATGGCCTTGACTGCTTCCCCATCCTGGCTGAAGGAAAAGTAAGGGACTGTTTTTTTCTCTAATCGCGGCTTTGGCCATTGCTTCAGCAAAGAGAAGATCTTCTGGATCATGAATGACTACTTTGAGTTCATGACAAGCAGCTAGTAATTGTATTTTTGGTGGTGCATGACGTTTTGGAGATAATGTAATCCAATTTGGATCCCCACTAATTGCATCAACGCCACTGGTCTCAACATGTATTGCTATTGGTGGGGATCCTGTGAGTCGAGCCTGGTCTCTTATTGCATCACAAAGTGGAGAGAGATTGTGATGTAGTGGTTCTCCACCAGTGATAACTAAGAAAGCTGCTCCATTTGTCCATGCATTAATTGTGGCTTTACAAAGCTTGTTGATAGTTATTTGTGGATGATTGTTGGCATTCCAGGATTCTTTGGTGTCACACCAGTTGCAACCAACTTTGCAACTCCCGAGTCTTATAAAGAAGGCACTACGACCTGTATGTGCTCCTTCTCCTTGAATTGAATGGAAGCATTCAACTAAAGGTAGTGTGGATTCCATTCAAGGAGCTTTATATGCTTTTTGATCTAAAGATGATGTTTGTTGACTTCGGATTGCTTCGTTAGGAGATGTAGGTAGTCTTGATTGTGCGGCTTTGATTAAGCCTAGGAAAAGAGGATGAGGTTGTCCTGGTCTTGAAAGAAATTCTGGATGGTATTGGCAGGCTGCAAAAAATGGGTGACTTGGAAGTTCGATGAGCTCTACTAGCCGTCCATCAGGCGATGTTCCACTGATGCTATATCCTGATTCAATAAAGAGATTTCGATATGAATTATTGAATTCATATCTGTGTCTATGACGTTCATAAACAACTTGTTCACCATAGAGTTTTTGACTCATCGTATTTTGTTTTAGTCGACAAGGATATACACCGAGTCGCATAGTTCCTCCCATATCAACTACATCTTGTTGCTCGGGAAGTAAATGAATAACAGGATGTTTTGTATTTGCTTCTAGTTCGGAACTAGTAGCACCTTCTAGATTGGCTTGATTACGTGCCCATTCGATTACTGCACATTGCATTCCTAGACAGAGCCCAAGAAATGGAACACGCTGTTCTCTTGCCCATCTAATCGCAGAAACTTTTCCATCTACACCTCTGTTTCCAAAACCACCAGGGACAACTACGGCATCCATTCCTAACAGGAGTTTGTCTGTACCTTCTGCTTCTATCTGCTCTGCACAAACCCAGTGCAGGTTAAGAGATGCATCTTGTGCTAGACAGGCATGTCGTAATGCCTCGACTACTGACAAGTAGGCGTCATTTAGTTGAATATATTTTCCTACTAAGGCAACTTTTACTTCTGGACCGGGGTTACGTAGTTTGTGAACAAGCTGTCCCCAGGCCTTTAAATCACATTCATGGTCTCTCAGGTTTAAGACAGAGAGGATTTCTTTACAAAGACCTTCTTCTTTTAAAGCAAGTGGAACTGAATAAATACTGTCTGCATCAAGTGAAGGAATAACAGCTTGGTTATTTACTCCACAGAATCCACCGATTTTGCGTTTGAGATCTTTATTAATTGGTCTATCGCTACGACACACTAATAAATCTGGTTGTATACCAATTGACCGCAACTCTTTGACTGAATGTTGAGTGGGCTTTGTTTTTAATTCTCCTGAGGTTCTAATGAAAGGAAGAAGTGTGACGTGAATGTAGGCAATATCATTTCGTCCAACATCACCTCTGAACTCACGGATAGCTTCTAAAAATGGAAGAGACTCGATGTCACCAACAGTTCCACCTATCTCGGTGATAACAACATCTGCCCCACTATTGGCGGCAACTCGATGGATTCGCTCACGGATTTCACTAGTGATGTGAGGAATGACTTGTACTGTTCCTCCGTTGTAATCACCTCTTCTCTCTTTGTTAATTACGGATTGATATATGGAACCAGTGGTCACGCTGTTTAGTCTTGACATCGCGGTATCTGTAAACCTTTCATAGTGACCGAGATCTAAGTCAGTTTCGGCGCCATCTTCTGTGACGAACACCTCACCATGCTGAAATGGGCTCATAGTCCCTGGGTCTACATTTAAATATGGATCCAGTTTCAAAATTGAGACGTTGTATCCCCTGGACTTGAGTAATCGGCCAAGGCTCGCAGCTACGATTCCTTTGCCAATACTTGAGACCACTCCTCCGGTAACAAAGACGAATTTTGCCATTTCTTCTAGGGTGACTCTTTACGGTAACTCGATGATCTGCAAGGCCAAGTAAAACCACGAGTTTTTTGATTAAAGGTATTTTTTCTTCCAAAGAATCCTTTGAGAGGTGGTTTTTGTAATGAGTTTTGGCATTTCTTCTTTGGTCTAGCAGTCAAGACTTTGAACGTAATCACTGATTTTGCAGGATTGTTGAGGGTCTCGCAATTTCAGTAGGGCTCTGCTTTCAAGTTGACGAACTCTTTCTCGTGACAAATGCATTGTTTCACCAATTTGGGCCAGTGTCATGGGGTTGTCGTCTTCTAAGCCAAATCTTCGCTTAAGTACATTGGCTTCACGTCTGCTTAGGCATTTGAGCAATAGCTCTAAGTCATTGCGCAATTGATTTCTGGTTAGCTCTTGTTCAGGCGTAGGTGTTCCATCTTCTATTAAATCTCCAAGCTTTGTATCATCATCAAGGCCTATTTTGGTGTCTAAAGAAATTGAACGAGGTACTCTCATAAGAGTTTGCCTAACAGTTTCTTCGCTGATATTGAGTTCTCTAGCTAAATCAGAAAGAGAAGCTAAACGTCCATGATTACTTGCAATTTCTTGTTGTACTCGTTTTATACGGTTTAGCTTCTCTGTGACATGTACTGGTAAACGGATTGTTCTACTTTGAGTTGCAATAGCTCGTGTTATTCCTTGCCTTATCCACCAGTAGGCGTAAGTACTAAAGCGGAACCCTCGCGTTGGGTCAAATTTTTCTACTGCTCTTTCTAGACCAAGAGTTCCTTCTTGGACAAGGTCTAAAAGTTCCATGCCTCGTTGTTGGTATTTTTTTGCTACTGCTACTACAAGTCTTAGATTTGCCTGGATCATCTGTTCTTTTGCTCGTCGACCATCTCTAAGGATTTTTTTTAATTCGTTTGGGTTGATTCCGGTAGTTTCTCCCCAAGCCTGGAATCCCTTGGCGAGCTTGTTCTTGAGAGTTTGAAGAGATATTTTCGATGCTCGAGCTATTTCTTGTGTAGTTGGCCAGTGGCATAAATGGTTTGCTTCTTTTCTTTGTAGCTCTTCTAGTTTTACTAATTCCAAGATTGATGGATTATTTACAGCTAGTCGTTGTTGTTCTAACAGAAGGTTTTCTCTACGTTGTACTAAACGAGCTAACAAGACTTCTTGTTCATCACTGAGTAATTCAACTCTTCCGATTTCTTGCAGGTATAAACGCACTAAATCCTTACATCCACTTTTGCGGACTTTACGTTCCCCTTTTCGCTGGGGTTTCTTGTTCAAGACCTGAGAAGGAACTGACTGTTTAAGTATTAATAAACTTAGAGGTCAGCTATTCAAAATGTCCCGAATCTATTCGGGATCTATCCATGTACTGCTTACATGCAGATCCTCTAGCTGACTTTCTGATACTTCTGCTGGGGCTTCGGTCATGAGACAGCGGGCTTGTTGAGTTTTTGGGAATGCAATTGTGTCGCGAATAGATTCTTCTCCTGCTAATAGCATGACCATTCTGTCTAAGCCGAATGCAAGCCCTCCGTGTGGTGGTGCTCCCATGTCTAGGGCCTCCATAAGAAAGCCAAATTGTTCTGTTGCTTCTTTTAGAGGAAGGCCAATTGTTGCAAGTACTTGTTTTTGTAGTTGGGAATCGTGGATTCTTAATGATCCACCACCAAGTTCTAAGCCATTAAGAATCAGGTCATACGCTTGCGCACGTGCAGTTGGAAGCTTTTCATGCCAAACATTTTTATCTTCTCCTAAGTCTTTTTTGTTAGGAGCACAGAAGGGGTGATGAAGTGCTTCAAGACGTTTTTCTTCTTCTTTAAATTCAAACATTGGGAAATCCACGATCCATAAGAAATTCCATTGTGTGTTCTCTTGATGGGTTGGGATTAATTCAAGGTCTTGGGCTAGAAATTGTCTGATTCGATCAAGGGTTTTATTGACTGTTGTTGTTTTACCTGCTCCAAACAGAATTAAGTCTCCTGGTTCAGCATTGGTTTGTTTTAACAGCGCTTCTTTTTGTGAGTTGTTGAGGTTTTCTTTGATTGCACCAATTGTGTCGATTTCACCTTTCTCTCGAACTCTGATAAAGGCTAAGCCTCCTGCACCTGCCTTTTGTGCTTCACTAAAAATGTCACCTCCTGGCTTAATTCGCACATTGCTTATGGCGGCATTTCCTCCCTTAACTGTTATACATTTAACAGACCCACCATTAGCTACTGCTCCTGAGAAAACCTTAAAACCTATATCTTTGATTATCTCGCTTACATTAGTTAATTCCATGCCATAGCGCGTATCAGGTCGGTCAGTTCCATATCGATCCATGGCTTTATGCCATGTCATTCTTGGGAAGGGAGTTTTAAGTTCTATTCCTTTTATTGATTTCCATATTTCTACGATTAGTCTTTCATTTAGATCAAGAATTTGCTCTTGATCCATGAAGCTCATTTCTATGTCTAGTTGCGTAAATTCAGGCTGACGGTCTGAACGCAAATCTTCATCTCTGAAACATCTGGCTATTTGGTAATACCTTTCCAAGCCACCAACCATTAGTAATTGTTTAAATAGCTGGGGAGATTGCGGGAGGGCAAACCATTCGCCACCACAAACTCGAGAAGGGACTAAATAATCTCGAGCACCTTCAGGTGTAGAACGTGTTAGGACAGGTGTTTCTACTTCAATAAAACCTTCATTTTCTAAAAAATTACGAGCTGTTCTAATTGTCTTATGACGCAATCTTAGGTTGCGATTCATTCTTTCTCGTCGTAAATCTAAATATCTGTGACGTAATCGGAGTTCTTCTTTGATGGGCTCTTCATCGTGAATGGAAATTGCAAAAGGAAGGTTGCCACGGACTTGGTTAAGCACCTTGAGCTCATTTGCACAGACTTCGATTTCTCCAGTTTCAATTTTTTCATTTAGTGCCTCTTCAGGCCTTGATCTGACTTGACCACACACTTGTATAACGCTTTCAGTCCGCAGATTTTCTGCAGTTGCAAATAACTCGGCACCTTGGTCGGGGTCCACTGTGACTTGAACGGTTCCAGAGTTGTCCCTTAGATCAATGAAAATCACCCCTCCATGGTCTCGACAGCGATCTATCCAGCCACATAGCTTTACGTTTAAGGCGATGTGCTTTCTACGCAGTTCGCCGCAGCTGTTGCTGCGCATGGGGAAGATTTCATAAGTAAAAGCGAGTTTCCCATAGAGTTGCCCTCTTCATGGAGGTTTGAGTGTTGTTTGTTTGTTAATTCAAGCCTTGCGATAGAAAGGTAGCTTTACAACTGTTGCAGCATATTGAGTCCCTCGGATGTCTATCTCTACAGAACTATTGATCTTGCTGAGTTCGGTTGGTATGTAAGCCAGGGCAATTGCTTTCCTCAGGGTTGGAGACCAGGTTCCACTGGTTACTTCTCCTACCTTTAAGCCTTTGTGCAGAACTTGATAACCATTGCGCGCAATTCCTCGGCCTTGAATTGTTAGGCCCACGAGGCGACGCTTAAGTCCTTGTTCGGTTTGTTGTTCTAATGCATCCCTTCCAATGAAGTTTGTTGGCATCTCTAGATGAACAAGCCACCCAAGTCCAGCTTCAAATGGTGTGGTTTGTGAGTTCATGTCATTGCCATAAAGATGCATTCCTGCTTCGAGCCGTAAGGTGTCTCTTGCGCCAAGTCCGCAAGGGCTTACGCCTGCTTTGATGAGTTTGGTCCAAATTGACGTTGCAGTTTGAGATTGAGCAAGAATTTCGAATCCATCTTCACCTGTATAGCCTGTTCGAGAAATAAAGATTGATTCTGAGCCTTCGTCTTCCATTTTGTTGATTGCAAGCTTGCGGTGCCCAAATCGCGGAAGATTTTGCAGTGATGTTGTCGTTATTGTTTCTAGAATTTGCATAGATTTTGGTCCTTGTAAAGCCATTAGAGCTTTACCTGACTTTGCGTCAGAAACAGTAATATTTGCAGGCTCTAGATTTTGTTTTAACCAAGCAATATCTCTAGCTGTACAACCGGCGTTAATGATTAATAAAAGATTTTCTATATTTTTGTTTGTTTGTCCTAGGTCGTAGACGATGAGGTCATCAATGATACAGCCATTTTCATTTAATAGAACTGTGTAACAGGCTTCTCCAGGGCCTATTCGGTGCAAGTCAGAAGGGACTAATGATTGCAGAATGTCCTTAGGATTATTCCCTTCTAAGAGCAGGACACCCATATGTGAGATATCAAATAAGCCTGCGTTATTTCTTACTGCATGATGCTCTTTTATAAGACCACTGAATTGGACAGGCATTTCCCAGCCAGCAAATGGCACCATACGCCCTCCATCATTGAGGCAGTGCTTGTACAAAGGGGTTCTCTTTAATGCCATTTTGGTGTGTTAATGAGATTGGCTTGAAGATGGATTTTTTACAGAATTGGAAGGAAAGCCGCAGATTTCTGAAATATTGAGTTCGATGAATGAAGTGTCACTAGTCTGGGCTTCTTCGGGGATTCGTCATGTCCACGAAAGAATGCTGTAGAACTTGTCAGCACTGCTGTCCAGGTCAGACCACTGTGGATGGATGGTGTCGCCTTAGGCAAATTAGTGTTCATGCAGAGGTTGCTTTGGTTGCCTTTTGTCATCATTGGACGCAGAGGCAGCCATCTTTACCAAGGATGCATGAGCAGAAAATGGAATCTTCCATGGATCGGCAGCTTGAGTTAGGTCGTTCTTTAGTAGGAATTGATAATCAAGCTTAGGACCTCTTACAAAAACTCTTTCTTATTGAGCGCATAAACTCTTGTACTCAAAAAAAGGTATATTCAATCTTTATTGTTTCTGTTTGCTAGCGCACTTTCTTTCATGTAAAAATAAAATCCAATGTTTTTGTATATTTCTTGCTCTTTAGAATTTTTAATTACATAAGAATCATCGTTTTTGAGTCTTTTGGATAATTTTTCTCTGATTCGCTAAGAAGCATTAGTAGGGTTCTGGTTACCTTTGCAGCGAGAATACTACTAATACCTGATTGATCTAATTGAGGTGCTAATTCAACAATATCTGCCGCTACAAGGTTATGTTTCCTTAGTACATCAACTATAGCTGCAAAGTCATTCCAAAAAAAACCTCCTGGCTCGGGAGTGCCAGTTCCTGGAAGAATGCTTGGATCAAACCAATCTAAATCAATAGTTAGGTAAATAGCCTTCCCTAAGTGTGGAGTAAGCCTATTAAAAAGATTATTTGCAGGCTGCCCTGTTTGATGAGATATGAGGCGATTGCTTTCTTGCAACTCTACAAACTCTGCTCTAGTACCACTTCTAATTCCTACTTGAAAGAGAGTTTTACTAGGTAGTTCTTCTAAGCAACGTCGCATGGCGCATGCGTGGCTATGACGTGCTCCAAGCCATTCTTGTCGCAGGTCTGCGTGAGCATCAAGTTGAACTAGTATTAAATCTGAATAGATTTTTGCTGTAGCTGCAACTGCACCTGAAGTAATAGAATGCTCTCCTCCAAGCATTAGTGGACTAAGCCCTAAATCAAAAAGCTTTTGAGTGCTTTTATTTACTATTGAAACAATTGGTTCTGGAGCTCCGTGAGGAATATCTAATGAGCCAAAGTCAGCAAAATTAATTTCTTCTAGATCAAGATTAAGTTGAGGGCAAAAAGTTTCTATTCCATTACTAACTTCTCTTATTGCACAAGGTCCAAATCTTGCCCCAGGCCTAAAAGATGTTGTGCCATCATATGGAACACCATATAAACCTATATTGCAATTCTCAGGATTACGTTTTGCACCCATAAAGATAGAACCATCGGTGTTAAATAATTGCTGAGTTGACCTTTTTTCTTGACTCATTTTTGTAGCTCTCTTTCGATGGAAATTGGGATTGAGTCAAAGGCACCTTTTTGCCAGCGGGGGCTCCATATTTCACATTGGCTTTCTATATTTTCTGTTCGTGAGGCTTTTGGATGGAGATAGCGTGGTTTTTCAACGGATGCGAAAGTCCAGCTCCACCAGCCGCTTGGATACATTGGTACAGAGCCATAGAGTGGATCGGCAAATCCAAAGACTTCTCGAATTAGCTTCACACTCTCTATGTGTATATTTCGAAATGCCTCAGGAGATTCACTCTGGGTAGCAAAAACACCACCTCGCCGCAGGATGCGTTTGCAGTTTTCAAAAAAGACCCTATTAAATAGTCCCTTGGCTGGCCCAACTGGGTCTGATCCATCAACGATTATTACGTCATAAGAGTTTGTGGCGGAATTTTGAGTCCAAGTAATTCCGTTCCTAAATTTTAGGTTTAAACGAGGATCGTTCCATGCTTCGCCACCGAGAGTGGGGAGATATTGTTTACTTAATTCCACTACGCGGTGATCAATTTCTATCATATCTATTTGTTTTATTCCCTTGTGATGTAAGCATTCTCTAGCTGTACCTCCATCACCGCCACCAATAATTAAAATCTTATTGATTTTTTCGGCACTACATAAAGCTGGATGAACAAGGCATTCGTGATAATGCTTTTCTTGCTTCTCTGCAGTCATCCAACAACCATCTAGCAATAATCCCTTCCCATAACGTTTACTTTCAATAATAGTAATGTGTTGGTACTGACTTTGTTCTTCAAATAGGACTGTGCCTTCCAGCCCATAGCGAACTCCATTATGATACTCATCAATCCAGCTGTTTATATCTAGTTCCGATTTTTGCATTGTAAAGACTTATCTGTTCTTTTCTAGCTAACTTTTTGTCCTTTTTGCTATCACTCTTACTAATGCTTAGTTCTGGTTGGAAGTTTTCTATTGACTAAGGGAAGCTGAATCTTCTTTGTTTCTTTTAAACCATTCAATGGTGATAGGTCCTTCTGATGAGCAAGCTGTGGTTAAGCAGGCACCTTGGGACCAAAGCTCTCCTTTTTTATATGCTTCAAGAATTGATTCGTATTGATTTGTTTGGTCATTTATTTGATGGCGCATAACTTTTTGGAATCTAGATTAAAAGAAGCACATTCCATCCTTCTCTGCGATCAGAGGTAATACCTAATTGATTTTAGATTTTAATATGCCGTGAATGAAGATTACTAGGCTTCATAATGAATTCTATACTGGTAGTATTTTTATAGAGTTTAAAACTCATTGGTTTGTTTGTTTGTTTTGTGGAGATTTCTTAGTGGCTTGCCATAGCTGATTTAATTTGTTTAATGGTTGTCCTGACAGATTGCCATCTAACGACTTTTCTAAAGATGAGAATTGTTCTAAGAATCTGTTATTAGTTCTTGCTAGACCTTCTTCTGGATCTAATTGGTACCAACGGGCTACATGCATCAATGTAAAAATTACATCTCCAAACTCTTTTTCGGAATTTGATAAGTCACCATTATTTATGGCCTCTTTTAGTTCATCAATCTCTTCATTGACTTTTAACCAGATACCATCAATTGTATTCCATTCAAGCACTTCATTAGCTGTTGTATTTAAGATATTGAGTGCTCCTTTCATGGCTGGCTGTGAGCGAATTTTTTCCCTTAGATGATCGCTAATTGGACATTGAGAGATGGGTAATGACTTTTCTTTGATTTTAATTTCTTTCCATTTTTTCTTGACCTCTTCGCTTGTTTTCAATTTAAGATTCCCGAATACGTGTGGATGTCGGCGAATTAATTTTGCTGTTATTGCTTGAACAACATCCTCTATGGAGAATAGATTTTCTTCACTCGCAATTTGTGCATGCAGAATGACTTGAAGCAGTAAGTCTCCTAACTCTTCTTTGAGATCCTTATTGCTTCCATGTCTGATTGCATCGGCAACTTCATAGGCTTCTTCAAGTAAATATGGGATAAGAGAACTATGGTTTTGTTCTAAGTCCCATGGACAGCCTTGTACGGGATCTCTTAATTGCGAAACGATTTCTCTTAAGTAAGAAAAACCTTTTGTATGATTTTTTTCAATCATGGTTTTTGATTATTTATTTATCTACCTTCTCACCGCCTGTGTCTCTTCCTACCCATTTTTTTAAATATATTGCTATCTTGAAATAGGTGAAGCCAAGCGCTGCATTCTAGTCCAAGAAGTATTGATGTTATATGTTTAGGATTTTGCTTTATTACTTCATGGATTGAATTTATAGAGAAACTTGTGTTCGTTAGCCCTAATATTTTTAGTAATAAAAATATTAAAAGACTTATCATTGTTAAGTAGATTATTCTAATACTGGTGCCAACAATTGGTCCATGAGACAAGAAAGAACGGTGAGGAATTAATCTTTGATAAGGCCACCATAAGACTTGAAGAATTCCCCAACGTTTGAAGGGTCTTGAATGGATATCTAGATCTGGAGACAACCAGAAGCCACCAACCGCGAAAGCTGCCCCTCCAATAATTCCAATTTCAATATCAAGTAGAAGCCCTATTGTTAAACCAAATATCAAACTCCATAGTCTTGTAGCCTTTTCATGTTCCTGGCCAGAAGCCATTGGTGTATAAAAGTTAGTGTGCCTTTGCCTAGTTGTTAGGCAGAATTGGTCAATTGGGCGATTAGCTCAGCGGTAGAGCGCCTGCCTTACAAGCAGGATGTCCCTGGTTCGAACCCTGGATCGCCCATTAGCTCACTATCTTTTATTTTTGCGTTTATGCATAAGGGCCGCAGCCTGGTTATTAGTCCTACCGCCGCCGCTGAGTTGGGTCGTCAAGCTTCCTTTGCTGGAACTCCAGGAGTAATGCATCTTGATTTGCTTGAAGATAGTTGTGATGAAGGTTGGCTTCATATCAGGCTGAGACCCGGTCAATACAATGGTGTTCCTTTGGCTCGTACAGATGGAGTTACCTTATATGCACCAGCTGATCAGTTGGATATCTTGCAAGGTTTGAGCCTTAATTATTATGGTGACTTAAGTGGTGGTGGATTTTTAATTAGCTCTCCAGATGGAGCAGAAGGCTGTGGATGTGGTGCAGGCTTTAGACAGATGTCTGAAGACAAGAGTGATATTAATATATAAATTATTAGACAGCATTAGTTTTTCCCTAACATTTTGAGCTTGTATAGCTGAATGAAGCTATTTTCCTGTAGTTAAGTTAATTCGTGCATTCGACAGTATTTTTTTGTTGTTCAAAGACGGGTATTCGATTCATAATTAGCTTTCTGCGATTGATTTGTTTAATGTATGTAGGGAATTCTTTAGGAATTAAGTGACCTATTCTTCAGGGAAAAGCAATAAACCTAACTCATCCGGATCGACATCATAAACTCGAGCAAGACTAGTTTCAATTGCACTTGTGACTTCACCTGGAAGGAAACGCATTGAATTCAATGCGTCTTCTGCAATGTCATCTGTCAGAAGCTTTTCGTCACTTTCAAGTTTTTCATCATTGATAATTGCCATTACCCAACTTTGGTAGGCGTATACCAGGTCGGAAAACTCGAGTTCGGGGTCGTTGAGATCCATGATTATTGCAATGCCTTTTTAAAGGCAAGACCAAGTCCATTTTAAGAGGAGAAGTTGTCAGCTATGACAGATGCCACACAAACCAAGCTGCAAGCAACAGTTTTTGATTTTGCACTTACAGAATTGGTTCGATTGAATAGAGATAGCTTTCAGCCCCTTTGGACTGTTGATAGTTGGGTTAAGTTCCTCATTTGGATGGCTTTGAATTGTGGGCTTTCTGGTGAGCAGGAGAGTCTTGAATTATTTGCCGAAGCTTTAGGTGCTCCTTTGACTAGTCGTATGCGAAGATTTTTTTTTGAGCGAATTTTGGATGATCTTGCTTTGAAGGTTATGGCTGATCCAGCAGAACCACAGATATTAGTTATGTCGGTTAGAAGGGAGCGATCAATTAGTTATGAGCAGGTCACCAAAGCATTGGATCAGGTTGGTCTGCTTCAAAGAGTTGTTAATGATAGAAGTCGATGGGAAGCTCTTGATGCAGTTGTTGCGGTCCCTTGGCAAGCTGCTGAAATTATTAGGTGATTCTGAAAAAAATACTTTTTGAAGTCTTTTTGAGAACATAGTTTCAATGCTGCTTGATCCTTTGGTGACTCAGTTGTCTTCATCTACAGGTTTTTCTAGGGAGGTCGATGCTTTATCTAAAACTTATGACCCTGCTGGAACAGAAAGTCGTTGGCAGCAAGCATGGGAAGAAAGTGGTGCTTTTCATCCAGATCCCCAGGCCTCTGGAGAATCTTTTTCAATAGTCATTCCTCCACCAAACGTGACTGGCAGTCTTCATATGGGTCACGCTTTTAATACTGCTTTGATTGACACGATAGTTAGGTTTCAACGATTGCAGGGAAAAAATGTTCTTTGTCTTCCAGGTACTGACCATGCTTCTATTGCTGTTCAAAACATCCTTGAAAAACAGTTAAAAGAAGAAGGTATTAGTCGTGAACAGTTGGGAAGAGAGGCATTTTTGAAGCGAGCATGGCAGTGGAAGGCAGAAAGTGGGGGCAAAATTGTTGAGCAGTTGCGTCGTTTGGGTTATTCAGTTGATTGGCAGAGACAACGTTTTACGCTCGATGAGCAACTTAGTAAGGCTGTTGCAGAGGCTTTTCTTCGTTTACATGAACAGGGGTTGATTTATAGGGGGGAATATTTAGTGAATTGGTGTCCTGCTTCAGGCTCGGCTGTTAGTGATTTAGAGGTTGAGATGAAGGAGGTTGATGGATATTTATGGCATTTTCGCTATCCCTTTACTCAAGGTCCTGCCTTAGATGGCGTTACGCATTTGGAAGTTGCCACAACTCGCCCGGAAACGATGTTGGGAGATGTAGCAGTAGCTGTAAACCCTTCAGATGAAAGGTATGCCCGTTTAGTCGGGCAAAAACTTACTTTGCCGTTTATAGGTCGTGAGATTCCTGTTATTGCAGATGAACATGTTGATCAGAATTTTGGTACAGGTTGCGTAAAAGTCACTCCTGCACATGATCCAAATGATTTTGTAATAGGTCAGAGACACGATTTGCCTCAAATTACAGTTATGCACAAGAACGGCATTATGAATAAAAATGCTGGTCGCTTTGAGGGACTTGATCGTTTTGAAGCTCGAAAAGCAGTTGTAGATTCTTTAGAGCAAGAGGGCTTATTAACGAAAGTTGAGCCTTATCGTCACAGTGTTCCGTATTCGGACAGAGGGAAGGTTCCAGTTGAACCATTGCTTTCAACACAGTGGTTTGTTCGTGCAGAACCAATGGCGGCTAGATGTCGAGAGCATTTAGAGAAAGATGAACCTAATTTCGTGCCAGAGCGTTGGAAGAAGGTTTATCGGGATTGGTTGAGTGATATTCGTGATTGGTGCATAAGCAGGCAGTTGTGGTGGGGGCATCGAATTCCTGCTTGGTTTGCTGTTAGTGAGACAGGGGATCAGTTAACTGATGCAACCCCCTATGTCGTTGCTCTCACTGAGGACGATGCTTTAGTTAAGGCCCGGAAGAAATTTGGTGAGTCTGTTGTCATTCAACAGGATGGGGATGTTTTGGATACTTGGTTTTCTAGTGGTCTTTGGCCTTTTTCTACATTGGGCTGGCCTGATGAAAGTAATGCTGATTTGGTTCGTTGGTATCCCACTAGTACTTTGGTGACTGGGTTTGACATTATTTTCTTTTGGGTAGCCAGGATGACCATGATGGCTGGTGCATTTACAGGCCGTATGCCTTTTGCTGATGTTTATATCCATGGCTTGGTTAGAGATGAGCAAAATCGAAAGATGAGTAAAAGTGTCGGCAATGGTATTGATCCTTTGCTTTTGATAGATCGGTATGGAACAGATGCTTTGCGCTTTGCTCTCGTACGTGAAGTTGCAGGTGCAGGTCAGGATATTCGACTTGATTTCGACCGTAAGAAAGGAACTTCGGGCACTGTTGAGGCATCTCGAAACTTTGCGAACAAACTTTGGAATGCAACGCGTTTTGCTCTAATGAATCTTGATAGAGATGCATTGCTTGGTAGTGCTAATTTCAACTCTTCTGAGTTGCAATTAGCAGATCGTTGGATTCTTTCTCGTCTTGCTCGAGTAAATGCTAATTCGCGTGCAAAGTATGAGAAATATGCGCTTGGGGAGGCTGCAAAAGGCCTGTATGAATTTGCGTGGAATGATTTTTGTGATTGGTATTTGGAGTTGATTAAAGCTCGTCTTAATCCAAAAAAAGATGTGGGTGATTCGGCTTTGTTAGATCAGAAGAAAGCTCGTCAGGTATTAATAAAGGTTTTGAGCGACTTGTTGGTGATGCTTCACCCCTTAATGCCACATTTAACCGAGGAGCTTTGGCATGGAATCACAGGTTTGCCCGAGAACACTTTGCTTGCTTTACAGCCATGGCCATCTGTAGAAGAAGAACATTTGGATGATGGTTTAGAGGAATCCTTTGATGTATTAATAGAGGCTATTAGAGTTGTTCGTAACCTTAGAGCGGTTGCTGGCTTAAAACCTTCTCAAACAGTACCTGTGCGATTCATTACTGCTCGTCAAGAGATGGCAACCATACTTAATGATTTTCGTGGAGATATTACGACTTTAACTAGAGCTAGTGATTTGGAAGTATTAGATCCAGTGCAGGCTGCAAAGTTGTCTTCTGCTAAGTCGTTAGCCGGTATTAGCGGTGAGTTACAGGTGATTTTACCAATCGAAGGCTTGGTTGATTTAGATAGTTTGTGTGCTCGTCTAGAGAAAGATATTGCTAAAGCTGAAAAGGAGATTAGAGATTTATCTAAGCGTTTATCTAATCAAAATTTTATTGAAAAGGCTCCTGCTGCAGTTGTTTCAGAATGTAGATCTAATTTATCAGAAGCACAGTCTCAGGCAGATTTAGCGCGTAAGCGATTAATTGATTTGAATTAAAAAAATGCTTGATTTCAGTGTTTGGTTAGAACATATTTCGCCGGCTTTTCACTCACAGATAGGAATGTTATTTTTTATTCCTTTCTATGCAGTCTGGGTCACTTTGTTGCTACCAGGTGTCTGGTTGTCCATGCTTGCGGGAGCTATTTACGGAACATTATTTGGCAGTTGCCTTGTATTTCTAGGTGCTTTCCTAGGTGCAGAAATTGTTTTCTTGCTTGGACGAACTTTGCTAAAGAATTGGGCAACAAGACGCTTAGCTGAGATTCCAAAATTGCAAGCAATTGAACAAGCTGTCAATCGTGAAGGTTTGAAATTAGTTTTACTGACAAGATTATCTCCTGCATTTCCTTTTAGCTTCTTGAATCTTGCTTATGGTTTGAGTGAAGTTAGTTTTAAAGATTATACAATTGGCTTGATAGGTATACTGCCTGGGACGATCATATTCTGTGGTCTTGGTGCATTGGCTGGAGACCTTAATAATTTTGCTGAGGTCCTTACTGGAAATAGTAACTCTACTTATTCCTTGCTTAAGTTTGTAGGTTTATTGGCAACTCTTTTAGTTGTTTGGATTGTAGCTCGTTCAGCTAGAAACTTTCTTCAAGAATCCGAGTCTTCTTTCTGATCTGGATTTTCCAGTGTCCAGTCTTTTAAGGTTGCGAAAAATACAAACCAAATAAGTCTTATCTTGGAAAACAGTCCAGGTCTTGATGCTAATTCAGCATATTTGGCTCGCCCGCATGGTGTTTTGATGAATAAATGAATTTTCATTTGGTTTTTAGTTTAAGAGCAGTTTCTCATTCTTTCTTTTAGGAAGAGAGAAGATTTTTGAATTCATTTTCTTTAATTATTTTAATGCCGAGTTCTTTTGCTTTGCTCAGTTTACTACCAGGCTTGTCTCCAGTAATTAAGTATGAGGTTTTTACACTTATTGATGAGCTAATTTTTCCACCAGCTTCTTCGATAAGTATTTGGGCCTCATTGCGGCTTAAGGATTTTAGGGTGCCAGTCAATACGAATGACTTGCCTACAAAAGAAGAATTTTGAGCAGTTAAACTTATAGCGGAACGAGAGCATTCTTGCTTGTTTACTTCTAAAGCCAATCCTTGGAATTGCAATTCTTTTATTAGCTTTTGATTAGATTGGTTGGAAAACCATTCCTTAAGTGACTCTGTAATTTCATCGCCGATTCCATAAATAGAATTAATTAGTTCTGGTGATTGGTATGTAGCAGTTGATAATTCAGAGATGCTTTTAAAAGTGTTGGCTATTGCTTTGGCATTTGCCTGTCCTATTTGATTGATGCCCAGTCCATATAATTGCTTGTGCCATGGTTGTTTTTTTGACTCTTCTATTGAAGTAATTAATTTTTCGGCTGATTTCAAACCTACTCTATCAAGACTTGTAAGCAGATTGATATTTAATGTGTAAAGATTAGAAATGGATTTCACGAGACCTTTTTCCACTAATTGCTCTATCATTTTGTTACCTAAGCCATCTATATCCATAGCCCCCTTACTGACCCAGTGCTTTAACGCACCGCTAAGCTTTGCGGGACAACTATTGTTTACACAGCGTGTGATAGCTTGATCAACTTCTCGAACTAGTTTTGTATTACAAGATGGACAATAGTTAGGTAATTTTAGAGGAGTTGCTGTTGTAGGTCTAAGTGTTTTCAGAACACGTAATACCTCGGGAATTATTTCACCAGCTTTTCGTACAACTATGGTATCTCCGCTATGTAAATCAAGTGCAGTCAATCGATTTGCATTATGCAGAGTTGCTCGACTAACTGAGGTGCCAGCTAGTGTAATTGGTTCAAATTCTGCTACTGGTGTGATGGTCCCAGTCCTTCCAACTTGATAAGTCAATCTTATGAGTTTTGTCGGTGCTTCTTCCGCTGGGTATTTGAGTGCTATAGCCCATCTCGGTGCTTTTTGAGTCAGGCCAGCTGATGCCTGATGATTAAATTCGTTGACTTTAATTACTACTCCGTCTGTTGCGTATGGCAGTGTTTGACGTTGAGTTTCCCATCGGTCGAAGAAATTTTTTACTGCATTTAGATCTTTTAGAAGTTCCGTGTTTGTATTTACTTTAAAGCCTGCTGATTTAAGCCAGTTGAGGGCCTGCCATTGTTGTGTTGGGTTCTTATAGCGGTTTTCTTGAGCCTCCCATTTTTCAGGAAGGTGCATCGTATAGGCAAAGAAATCTAGTTTTCGATCGAAAACAACTTTGGGGTCAAGTTGTCGCAGAGTCCCAGCACAGGCATTCCTTGGATTTGCGAAAAGTTCTTCGCCACATTTTTTGCGTTTATTATTGATATCAATAAATTTGTCATTGGGTATAAACGTTTCTCCACGAACCTCAAGCCATGGTGGTGGATTTTTGATATGCAATCGTAGTGGAATAGACGAAATTGTACGGACATTAGGTGTGATTTCCTCGCCTTTCCTTCCATCACCTCGAGTAGTAGCGCTTATAAGAATTCCTTCTGAATAAGTTAGAGCTAAGGCATTTCCGTCAATTTTTAGTTCCCCAACCATTGTAAATAAGGGTGTTTCGGTCTTGTCAACTTGTTTTATTTTGATTGTCTTTTCAAGCCGCAAATACCATGCTTTTAACTCTTCAAAGTTGAATGCATTGTCAAGACTTAGTAAGGGAACTCTATGCTGTTTACTCTTAAAACCTTTGGCTGGAATTCCACCAATTCTTTGTGATGGGCTGTCAGCAGTAACTAAAGATGGATCATTGTTTTCTATATCGATTAATTCTCTATAAAGTTGATCATATACTCCATCTTCAATAATAGGATTGTCGAGCACATAGTAGGCATGACTAGCTTTGTTAAGGAAAGCTCTTAACTCTGCAGCACGCTGAGAAGGTTTGTCGTAGAGGACAGACACTTAGAGTTGCGAATGTATTTTCGAGTTATTTGGTGACTGTCTCAATTCGATCAATTCGCCAAGACTCTTCAATTTTCTTGAAAGTAAAATCTAAGGGTAGTTCTGATTTTTTATCTTCAGATTTGAGCTTTAGTGTGAGAATTATCTGTTTGTCTTTAATTCTTGGTTGACCTGATTTTAAATTTCTATAGCGATTTAACTGAAGGCTGCCTAGAAACTTTAGAAAATCTTGTCGATTGACATGCTGTCGATAAGTTTTTGTTGTTAGCAGGTAAGCTGCGTCAATTCTTCCAGAAGCGATTTGATTGAAGAATTGTTTGACGAGGGGATTTATTCCTCTTGCGCTGATGACAAGCCTAACGGCATTGATGGTCCAAAATCCAACCAGAACTGTTGCTCCTCCAAGCAGGGCCTTAGTCCCTATCTCCTTTACTAGCACCCCATCCATAGGTTCAATACCGATTGATCGTTAGTCTGACGTATCTACTCTAGGAACTGGACTGTTTAAGAGTGTGCCAGTTCCAGGCAACATACTCCTTAGTAAGAAATGGCAACCAAGTCAACTTTGCTCTGAATGCCTTTAGTTCCTCTTCTGCCTCTTTTTCATTCTTTTAATAGAGAATTTTTTGCAAGTGCTTTGACCATTGGATCCAAACCATTGGTTGCTTTGCGATGGAGTGACGGTCGATTGCGAAAGACAGCAGGTCTTTACCGTCGTGGCCCAAGAGTTTCTAGTGGTATTCGCTCTGAAATTGTCTTATCTAAACCTCTCTTAGAGCATCTTCCTCATATTGCTACGCAAAGTACTCTTTGCCATGAAATGATTCATGCATGGATCGATTTGGTCTTGCGCTTAGATGAGGGGCATGGGAAGAATTTTCATGAGCGAATGTCAGTGATTAATGCTTCGCAGGATCAGTTTCAGGTTAGTGTTTGCCATAAATTTCCTGTTCCGAAATCTCTCCCAAAATGGTGGGCAATCTGTACTTGTTGTGGCCTGCGTTACCCGTATCAACGCCTTGTCAAAGGTGCTGCATGTAAGCATTGTTGCAATACTCATCATGGCGGGAGATGGCATGCAAGTTGTCAGTTGATTTATGAGCAGGCTTCTGAGGAGTGATTAATTGGATTTATTTTTTTGGGTGCTTCAATTAAGTGGTGTCTCAATTGTTGTAATTGGTTGGCAACGAGAGCTCTGGTTAGAGCGGCGACGTCGTTAGGTTTTAAATATGGGAACAAGTCGTCCAAACCATAATCGCCGCAAACGCTCGAGGGATTCTTTGGATCGCAGATTTGATCAATGGATTGAGACTGGTAGACAGTTTGTTGATGGTGTTGCAGGAACTCGACCAGGACAAAGGAGGTCTTTCAATGTGGGTCGTCGCTCAAGCTCAAGCTTGGAAACAGTTGGGCGTTGGGTAGGTGACAAATTGGATTGGCTTCTGGAAGATGAGGATGGTTGGTTGGAACCTTGGCAAGAGGAGCAAAACATGTCTGATTCTGGGAATAAGAGACCTTTAGATGCAATCTCAAGAAGGGTCCCACAAAGTGATATCTCAGCATTAGAAGCTAACCCCGTAGTAGATGATGAGGATCAATGGCCTGATGACTCTTCCTATCGAGTTGATCAATGGCAACGCCCATCCTTGAAGGAGACAGACGATTCTGAGGGATTTTCTCGGAATAGTCGAAATTTCAAGAGTTCAAAAAAGCGACCTTTGCCAAGATCTAGCCGTAAACGTTCGTAGTTTATTTTCTTGGTAAATTGTTTTATAGATAGCCCTGAAAGATTTTGATCTGTTTATTTTTATTGTGAGATTGAAGCTTTGCAGTTGCAAGTTTTAGTGCTTGTTAAAACTCTAAACTTGCATCCCCGTATTGCAAGTTGAGCATTTACTGCACTAATTAGTTCTACGGGCAAGTCTTTGGCCATTTGTTCTGCAGTTGCATTTATTGATGGTGAACCTTCATAAAGTGCCTCGAGTAGTTTCGTCCATTGTTCGATCTGTACATTTTTGCTTATAGGCTTGTAGCCAGTTTTTTCAAGATATTGTTTGCACACTTCAGCATTCCAAAGTGCGGTGCGTGAATTTTGACGAAACCCTGTTGTAGTTGCTGCACCAGCTTCTATAGCGCCTGGTGTAGGTCGACCATGTCTATCTCTCCAACCGTTCTGTTGAAGTGCGCGTTCACAGTGAATTGCAGAGATTCCGTATATGTTGCTTAGGTCTGAAAGGCTTAGCCAAGGTGAGGCAAGTGCCATGGATAACCATTCGCTTTAGTTATCTTGCGAAACGCACGAGACTTGGCAAGTTGTCAAAAATGAATCTATAAAATAGAGAAGTTTTTTATTCGCTAATCTCTAGTTGGTTTCGAGTCGTTGAACCAAGCCAAGTTTCTAATGCTGGACTAAAAACTTCTCGGATGACGGTTAATTCTCTTGCTTGACGAAAAAAACGATAATGTCGACTCCAAAATGGACCAGGTTTTTTAAAGCCTTCTTGTAGCCATTCAGCATTTACTAAAGCCAATCCGTCCACCTCTCGAAAAAGCTCCGACCTACCTTCTGTAAGACTTTTCCATATTGGCTCATGTTTATTTTGTAGGTGCTTTTCTGCTTCTTGTTTATTCCACCAGCTTTCTGCCCATGCAAGAGTTTGAGAGCCGCAATTTAGCCAAACTTGTCTTCGTAATAAAGGAGGTTTGAGCTCATTTACTTCTATAGGCACTCTGTTTCCGATATTCGCATCTATATTCATAGCAATTAATTTGACTTCTACTTCTTTACCAGTAATTAGTCTTAGGTGACGTGTTGGACTTCCATCACCTAGAAGCATCAGTTTCCATGCTCCTGGTAAGTTTTCTGGGCCTTTACCAGAAATCACTGATTGGGTAGGGGCTTCCCAAATTGCTTTTGGAGAATGAAATAATGATTGGTTCAGAAGTCACCTCCAGTAATGAATAAGAGTGATTCATTGATAATCATTTTGCCTTTATGCATTTTCAATGGAGTTGTTGAGGGCTTGATGACTTTGGAGCTTGAGCCACACTAGAAGTGCTGTGAGATCCGCTTTACTTACTCCAGGTAACTCTGCAGCATGACCAAAATTTTTTGGACGAATTGCTGCTAACTTTTCCCTAGCTTCTTTAGAGATAGTTTTGACTTGACTATAATCAAGATCTACAGGAAGAATGCGTTTGCGATGTTTCTTTACTTGATCAATTTGTGCTTGCTGTCGTTTTAAATAACCGCTATATTTGATATCAATTTCTGCTCCTTCTCTAACCGCTAGTGGCAGTTTATCGTCAGATAATTGATATTTGGAAAGGTCATTACTATGGATTCCTGGACGCCTTAAAAGTTGAGCTAGTGTAATTGATTCCTTGATGGCGATTCCCGTTTCTTCTTTAATTGCAATTGCAATTGGATTACTTTCTTTCAGGCGTTGAGTTTCCAATCTATGTTTTTCTGCTTCGATAGATACTTGTTTAGTGTTAAATATTTGCCAACGACGTTGATCAATTAGGCCAAGTTGATATCCAAGAGGAGTAAGCCGTCGGTCTGCATTGTCTCCTCTTAGCAATAGACGATATTCACTTCTACTTGTAAGTACTCTATATGGCTCATGAAGATCTTTTGTTATAAGATCATCTATCATTGTACCAATGTAGCTATCTTCACGAGGAAATTCTACAGCTGTTTTGTTATTTATTAATCGCGCCGCATTTAATCCTGCTACTAGTCCTTGGGCAGCAGCTTCTTCATAGCCTGTTGTGCCATTAAGTTGACCTGCAGAAAAGAGCCCGCTAACTTTTTTTGTTTCTAAACTGGACTTAAGTTGTGTAGCGGGAAGATAGTCATATTCAACTGCATAAGCAGGCCTTAACATGATGCAATTTTCAAGACCTGGCAGTGTTCTAAGTAGTTCTAATTGTAATCTTTCGGGTAACCCTGTTGAGAAGCCTTGAACATAAATTTCTGGAGTATCAAGTCCTTCTGGCTCTAGAAAAATCTGATGAGATTCTTTATCAGCAAAACGTACAATTTTGTCTTCAATCGATGGACAGTAACGTGGTCCCTTGCTATCAATAAAACCGCCATAAATGGGAGTCTTATCTAAATTATCTTTAATTAGTTTGTGAGTTTTTTTTGTGGTGCGAGTGATGTGGCAACTCATTTGTTTTCCACTTACCCATGCTGCGGGATCAAAGGAGAAAAATCTATCTGCTGCATCGCTTGGTTGTTCCTCAAGACAATCAAAATGAATACTTCTTCTGTCTACTCTTGCGGGTGTACCTGTTTTTAGACGATTAGTTTTGAATCCTAATTTTTGTAGGCACTCGGTAAGTCCTTCTGCTGCTTGTTCTCCCGCGCGACCAGCAGACATTGATTTGCTACCAACCCAAATTTTGCCTCTCAGAAATGTTCCTGTTGTGATAATTACTGCTTGCGCATAGTAAGAAGTTCCGAAATAAGTCTTTATTCCTTTGATTTTTGCAATTTCATCATTTGTTGATGTTGTTGATTTTTCTTCTATTTCGAGTTCTGTGACCATTCCTTCTCTTAATGAAAGGTTGGGGGTATTTTGTAGAACTTGCAACATCTGACGCGCATAAAGTCGTTTGTCAGTTTGTGCCCGTAATGCTTGGACAGCAGGTCCCCGACTTGCATTGAGAATTCTTTTTTGGAGAGCAGTTGCGTCGGCCAGTTTTCCAATTACACCTCCAAGAGCATCAATCTCATGTACTAGTTGACTTTTGGCGGGTCCACCTACTGCGGGATTACATGGTTGCCAAGCAATTCTGTCAAGGTTTAGTGTAAATAACGCTGTTGATAGGCCTAGTCGAGCAGTGGTAAGAGCTGCTTCACATCCTGCGTGACCTCCACCAATAACAATTACGTCAAAAGTGTCATTTGGCTTTTGTATTTTTCTCATTTATTGCAAAGTTAGTTATTCATTGATGGAATACTTTTTTAAGCAGCAAGATTTCTAAACCTTGTGAATTGCGGTTCGAAAAGAAGTTTGACTGTTCCTACTGGTCCATTTCTGTGCTTAGTCACGATCACTTCTGTGATTCCTCGATCAGGAGTCTCTGGGTTGTAGTACTCGTCTCTATAAATCATCAGAACTAAATCAGCATCTTGTTCGATTGATCCAGATTCACGTAGATCGCTAAGCATTGGGCGCTTATTTGTTCGTGATTCAACGCCGCGACTTAGCTGCGAGAGTGCAACAACTGGGACTTTTAGTTCTCTGGCCATTCCTTTCAGTCCTCTGGTAATTCTTGAAAGTTCTTGAACACGATTATCTGGAGTTGATCCTTCCATGAGCTGCAAGTAATCGATGACTACTAATCCAAGCTCTTTGCCTTGCTCTGCCATTAGCCTTCTGCAAAGTGATCGCATTTCTAGTACCCCTAAGTTGGGCTTGTCATCTATGAAAATAGGGAGCTGTCCAAGAGTATTTATTCCTTGACCTAGTAGAGGCCATTCTTCTTGTTGGAGACGACCTGTTCGTAAACGTCCACTTTCTATTCCTATTTCCATAGAGAGGAGTCGATATGTGAGCTGTTCTTTACTCATTTCAAGGCTAAAAACGCAAACAGGAAGGTCGTGAAGTTGGGCAACATTTTTGGCTAGATTCATCACAATTGATGTTTTCCCCATGGCCGGTCTTCCTGCGACGATTATTAGGTCACTTCGCTGTAAGCCTTGAGTCATGGCATCTAGGTCATAGAAATTAACTGGGATACCAGCAACTGAGGTGCCAAGTGAACGACTTTCAATTTCGTTAAAAGTGCTTGTAAGGATTTCTGCTGTGGGAGTTAATCCTTTGGAAGGTTTTTCTTGACTAATCGCAAAAATTTTCTGCTCTGCTTTATCCAGCACCTCATCCATAGGTAAATTTTGGTCAAAACCGAGTTGAATAACTTCGTTGCCTGATCGAATTAGTTGTCGGCGAAGAAATTTATCCATAACCAACTTCGCAACCTGTTCAATAGATGCGGTTGAGGCAACTCGTTCAACAAGTTCTACTAATCGGTTGCTCCCTCCAATTTTGTCTAGAGACCCAGTATCTGCTAGCCATGCCGTCATTGCAGTCAAGTCAGTGGGCTTACCCTGGCTATGGAGCATTAGGGCTGTTCTATAAATCTGACGATGAGCGTTTAGATAAAAAGCCTCAGGCTGTACTAGGTCTGCTACACGACTAATTGCATCGGGATCTAACAGAATCCCTCCAAGTACTGCTTCTTCTGCTTCGAGGTTCTGAGGAGGGATTGAATCTGGATGTGCTTCAAACTTTGAGGAAGAGGAGTATGAGGATTTATCGGATTGCTGCGAATCTGTTTTGGCAGCATCGCCATTATTTGGAAGGGGGATGCTTACCATTGTTTCAAGGGGGCTTTTGAAAGGAGTCTCCAAATAAGCTGAAGGTGAAACCCTGCTACTCAGTTCAGTAGCTGATTACTTCGAGATTGATCTCTGCAGTGACTTCGCTGTGGAGCTTGACTTGAACTTTGTACTTGCCAGTGCGATGTATATCTGGAACTGTGATATCTCTACGATCTATTTCTTTTTTAGTGGCCTCTTGAATTGCTTCAGCAACATCTCCATTAGTAACGGTTCCAAAAAGGACCTCATCTTCTCCTATTTGTTTTTTGACAGTAAATCGACCGATTGTTATTAGTGCAGTTTGGAAGTCAATTGCTGCCTGTTTCAAAGCCGCTTCATGTTCAAGTTTTTTGGCACGTCTGTGCATTACTTGCTTCATGATCGCTGGAGTTACAGGTAAAGCTTTCCCATACGGGAGTAGGTAGTTGCGAGCATATCCTGGGGCTACTTCCACGAGATCTCCATCCTTACCAAGGCTGAGAACGTCTTCGTTGAGAACTACTTGTACACGTTTTGCCATGGCAACTATGGAGAAATTACAAATGCTCTAGGACCAATAACACTACGATGTCATCGGCAGCCGAATTTTTCTAGCCAATCCCAGCGCATTGAGTAGACGAATATGTTGCCAGGTTAAGTCAATTTGCCCTGGTAGGAGACCCTGGCAAGCTGAAGTGGGGAAAGCGTGGTGATTGTTGTGCCATCCTTCACCAAAGGTAAGAGCTGCAACCCAAGGATTATTTTTTGATCTATCACCACTGTCGAATGCAGTTGTTCCCCAGCAATGTGTGGCTGAATTCACCAGCCAGGTCACGTGATAAACCAATACCAGGCGAATAGGTATACCCCATAAAACAAGTGCCCAACCTCCAACTTCACAAAGATTCCCAATCTCAAAAAGGAGGATACCTAAAGGGATTTGCAGTAGTAGAAAGTATTTGTTTAGCCAGCGATAATAAGGATCGACAATTAGATCTCCACTCAGGCGGGGAACGGCTTTCATTGCAGGAATTGGTTCGAACATCCAACCCATATGGCTCCACCAAAAGCCACGTTTGCTGTTGTGATGATCTGCATCTGTATCCGAAAATGTGTGATGGTGTCTATGTAGACCTACCCAATCAATTGGTCCATGTTGGCAGCTCAATGCACCACAAGTGGCAAAAAAACGCTCTAGCAATTTAGGTACTCGAAAGGCCCGGTGAGATAGAAGCCTGTGGTAGCCAAGCGTCACACCTAAGCATGCCGTTATCCAATAAAGAATTCCCAGCACTAGCAATGCCTCCCAGCTCCAAAACTTAGGAAGAAGTCCATAAAGTGTTAGTGCGTGGATTGCAATCATGAATCCGATTGTGCCCCAACGCTTTTGTTCTTTTCTTGGATGATCATCCCTATAGCTAATTGCCTTTTGCAGCTTTGCTGAGGCAGCAATCGCATTATGCGAATCTATTGGTTTGTTAGGAGAACTAGGGATTTTGATAACATCCGAGAGCATTATCGATAAGCCAAATGGCTGTCTACCCTAGCCGATAAGAATTCATATCAAGTGGATGTAAATGATCTTCAACGTGATCTAGTGGGAATTGGGTTCCGAGCAAGGCTCTCTGATGGTCGTAGAGCAATGGCTCATTTAATTCATGTTTGGCATGAGCGTAATGGCTGGACTCATAAGGTTCTTCCTGCTCTTGCTGAATGTCTAGATCTTGGGCGAGTCCATAGCTCTCAGATTTCTAATCTTCGAAATGGCAAGTTGTCCTCGCCGGGGCCTGAGGTGTTTTTGGCTTTGGCTCAAGCCAATCAACTTTTGCATAAGGGTATAGAGCCAATTAGAGAACATATCGCTAATGCTCACCCGGAATTATTGAAAGTGCTTCTTGAATCTGCAATTCCTTTGGAAGGAGATAACGGAGAGCCAATAGGTGCTGGTGAGTTTTTTGAAATTTTTTTAGGTCTTATGCCTTTGCCTTCTTGCTTTGATTGGTTTATTGAAGATGAGGAAGCTATAGGTCTTAGTGCAGCGCTTGCCGATTTGTTTTGCCAAGGGATGACTTGGCGTCAATGTAGGCAAAAAGTTATGGCAGCCTATTCGGTCCATAAACCTTTAAGAAGAGAGAGATTTGCTCAGGTAATGGCCGGTCTTAGAGATTATAACGCGATTGAATTAGATGGAGAATTGTTAGATTTGCATAAAACTTATCTAATACTTTCCGACGGTAATTTGACTAGCACTGATCTTTTTTTAAAAGATCTACGTGCTCATGTAAAAAGTTTAAATAATAAGTAATTGCTCTAACTATATTTAGCCTGACGTATCCGTTTTGCAAGTCCTAAGCGTCTTAGTAGTTTTATATGTTGCCACGTTATGTCAAATTCAAACCATCTGAGTCCATGGCGTGCACTATGTGGAAACGCGTGATGATTATTGTGCCAACCCTCTCCAAAAGATAGACAGGCAACCCACCAGCAATTTCTAGAGAGGTCAGGACAGTCGAAGTTCCGATAACCAAAGGTATGTGTTGCTGAATTAACCAGCCAGGTGACGTGGTAAACGATTGCTAGACGTAAAGGTATTGCCCATAGCACTAGACCAAGGCCACCTCCATGAATTTGGTTAGTTTCTCCATACCAATAAAGACCTAGTCCTAAAGGGATTTGTAGTAATAGAAACCAGTGATCTAGCCAACGGAAAAATGGGTCTGCTTTTAAATCGCCCGCTAGCTGATCACTTGCTTCAAGAGCTGGAATCTCATGGAGCATCCATTCACTGTGACTCCACCAAAAGCCTCTCCCTGCATCGTGATGGTCATTAGGTTGATCAGAAAATTGATGATGGTGTCTATGAAGTGATACCCATTCAATTGGACCGCTTTGGCATGCGAGTGTGCCCATGATCACAAGAACTCTTTCAACCCATCGAGGTGCTACAAAGCTGCGATGAGCAACCAATCTATGGAGACCCAGAGTGACTCCAATGACTGTTGTCCAATAAAGCAATGCAAAAGCTATAAGACCTTGCCAGCTCCAAAAACGAGGCAATAGAGCAAAGGTTGCTGCGATATGAATGGCCAGCATGAAAGCTGTAGTGCCTAGTTTTAATTTTTTTTGACTCCTTGGCAGAGGTTCTCTTGGAGCAATTAGCCCTGCTCGAAGGCGCAGCTCACGGGTGGTTGCTGAATTTGGTGAAACGTTGTGAACCAAGATGAACTCCTTGGGTTGGCGATTGCCGCTCGTTCAGAATCTCAAATGGAGCGGTGCGAAAAGGTAGGTAAGGAAACGTCAGAATTTAAAGGAACTGTAAACCTCGTTTAGGAATTTTTGTGCAGGAACTACATCCAAGGGGCTTTGATGAAGAACGTGTGCATGATTGGGCTACATATCATGTTGCTTCAATTTCAAGAAGATTACAGCCATTAGCTAATAAGCGAACTGAGGCGGTGCTTCCTCGCTTAGAGAAAGTTTTGAAGGCATTCGCAACAGAAAGGGTCAGTACCCAGCACTTTGCTTCTGTGACTGGTTGTGGCCATGGTGATCAGTCCAAAGAGGTTGTCGATCGAGTTTTTGCGAGGGTTTTAGGTGCTGAGAAAGCAGCAGTAAGACTTCAGTTTGTTAGTGGTACACATGCTATTGCAGCGGCCTTGTTTGGAGTATTGAGACCTGGAGATCGTTTGTTGGTAATTACTGGTAGGCCTTATGAGACTCTTGAAGAAGTTATTGGTTTGCGTGGTTCTGGTCAGGGCTCGCTTATTGAGTTAGGCATCTCATATGAAGAGATTCCTCTTTTACAAGAAGGAACCGTTGATGTTGCACTTTTAGATAAGGCACTCGACACTACAAGACGATTAGTATTTATTCAGCGTAGTTGTGGATATTCATGGAGACCATCTTTATCAATTGTTGATATTGAAGATCTATGTAAGCGCGTTCATAAGAAGCAGCCCAATGCGATTTGCTTTGTTGATAATTGTTATGGAGAATTTGTTGAATCAAAAGAGCCTACTGAAGTTGGTGCAGATTTGATTGCAGGTTCTTTAATAAAAAATCTTGGGGGCACTATTGTTCCAACTGGTGGTTATGTAGCAGGTCGTGCTGACTTAGTCGAGAAGGCTTGTTGCCGACTTACAGCTCCAGGAATTGGTTTTGAAGGTGGGATAAGCTTTGATTTAAATCGATTGATATTTCAAGGATTATTTCTTGCTCCTCAAATGATTGCTGAGGCTTTGATTGGAGCAGATCTTGTATGTGGTGTTTTTCAAGAATTAGGTTTTGAGGTTCAACCTTCTCTCAGTGATCATCGGGCTGATCTTATTCAGGCTGTTCGATTGGACGATCCTGACAAATTAAGAGTAATTTGCAGGGCTTTTCAGAGTTGTTCGCCTGTGGGTTCTTATTTAGACCCTTGCCCTGCGCAAATGCCTGGTTATGAAAACGAATTAATTATGGCTGGCGGTACTTTTGTAGATGGAAGTACTAGTGAATTTTCCGCTGATGCTCCTTTGACGCCTCCTTATAATCTTTTTGTTCAGGGAGGCACTCATCGCACTCATATCAAAATGGCTCTCAAAAAGTCATTAGTTGATTTAGTAAAAGCAAAATTGCTTGATTTGCCCCAGACTGGTTGAGTTTTTACTCGGCCCATATTGATGGCCTTTGACTTCCCTAAAAATTTCCGATTTGCCGACAGCCATGAATACGCCCTTTTTGAGGGTGATTTAGTGCGTGTTGGAATCAGTGCTTTTGCTGTTGATCAACTTGGTGACATAGTTTTTGTAGATCTTCCTGATGTTGGAACGGTTTTAACTAGAGGGACAAGTTTTGGGTCAGTTGAATCCGTAAAAGCAGTTGAAGAGATGTATGCCCCAATAAGTGGGGAGGTTGTTCAACGAAATGATTCTGTTCTTTCAAGTCCAGAGGATCTCCAAAATGATCCTCATGGAGAAGGATGGTTGCTTTTAATTTCTCCAGCGGAACCAGCACATGTTGAAGAGTTAATGGATGCTGGGTCTTATGCAGATAAAATTGCTTCCAATTAACGCATGACGTTATTTTTTCAGACAGTATTTTTTCAGACAGTCTCAAGGATTATTTTCTAGGCTTGGAAGCAACATTAATTTTTTTTGACAGTGCTGGATGAACGGCCAATAGAGGCTTCAAGCATTCAGCCTCCTCAGTTTTTTCATCGACATATTGGTCCAACTGCTAAGGATCAAGCTCAGATGCTTGCTCAGCTAGGTCATACTGACTTAGAAGATTTTGTTCAAGAGGTTATCCCCCGAGACATTTTTGATCGAAACCCTCATCTTGGATCTTCTATTCCTGAGGGATGCAATGAATCCGAGGCATTAGAGGAACTACAAGCAATAGCTGATAAAAATTCTCCTAAGCGTTCGCTTATTGGTCTTGGTTATCACGGCACAGTAATGCCGTCTTTAATCCAACGTCATGTTCTCGAAAACCCTTATTGGTATACAGCGTACACCCCGTATCAGGCAGAAATTTCACAAGGCAGACTTGAGGCTTTGTTTAATTTTCAGACTCTAATTAGTGAGTTGACTGGGTTGCCAATTGCTAATGCTTCATTGCTCGATGAAGCAACTGCGGCGGCAGAGGCAATGAGCTTGAGTTTTGCTGTTAAGAGGAAAGGTCAGCAGGCATCAAGATTTCTTGTTGATATAGATGTCTTACCGCAAACTTTGGCAGTTCTTCGTACTCGAGCAGAGCCATTAGGAATAATCCTGGATATTTCTATACCAAGTGATTTCAACTTTGGGGATGATGTTTTTGGGATGTTTTTACAGCTACCAGGAAAGAGTGGTCAACTTTGGGATCCTTCGTTTTGTATTGCAGCTGCTCATGAAGTAAATGCTTTGGCCACGGTTGCTATTGATCCTTTGGCTCAGGTTTTGATGGCTCCAGTTGGAGAGCTTGGGGTTGATATTGCTATTGGAAGTGCGCAACGTTTTGGTGTGCCAATGGCCTTCGGTGGGCCTCATGCTGCTTTTTTCGCAACACGTGAAACTTTTAAGCGTCTTGTGCCTGGACGATTAATTGGTCAGTCACTGGATAAAGAGGGGCAAATTGCTTTTCGATTGGCTTTGCAGACTAGAGAACAACATATTCGCAGAGATAAGGCAACAAGCAACATATGTACTGCACAGGTTTTATTAGCTGTTATTGCATCTTTTTACGCTATTCATCATGGTGCGGAAGGCCTTGAATTGATTGCTCGCCGAGTTATATCTTTACGAGTTAAATTTGAGGATTGTCTTCGAGAGCTTGGCTACCCTTTGGAATTAATAACAAGATTTGATAGTATTGAAATTTATTGTAATCAGGCGCCAAAAGTTCATGAACTAGCATCATTAGCTGGGATTAACTTGCGCGTTTTACCGTTAGGTAGTTCAGTAGATAAATCAAAAGGTTTTGGAGTTTCATTTGATGAGGTAAGTAATGATAAAGAGTTGAACATTCTTTGCCAGATTGTTGCAGAGTCGATTGGGAAGAAATTCAATCCTTTGCAAAATAAGACCGTAAAGATTGAAGATACATTTTCTGATGTTCCATTAAGAAAAAGTAGATGGTTGAAGCAATCGGTTTTTAACATCCATAGAAGTGAAACAGATTTACTCAGGTACATTTCTCGATTGTCAACTAAAGATTTTTCGCTGGTGCACGGAATGATTCCATTAGGAAGTTGCACCATGAAATTAAACTCTGCAGCTGAACTTGCTCCTATTAGTTGGCAAAAGTTTGCTTCTCTTCATCCATTTGCACCTTTAGAGCAAGCAGAAGGATATCTTCATTTGTTTCAGGATTTAGAGAGTTGGCTTTCTGAATTAACAGGATTTGCTGGTGTTTCTTTGCAACCAAATGCTGGTTCTCAGGGAGAATTTGCAGGACTTCTAGCAATTAGAAAATGGCATGAATCTAGAAATCAGTCTTATAGAAATATTTGCCTTATTCCTCAAAGTGCTCATGGAACTAATCCAGCGAGTTCAGTTATGGCTGGAATGAAGGTAATTTCTATTCTCTGTGATAAGCATGGGAATGTAGATCTGAATGATTTGGAAATAAAGGCAAGAGAGCACGCTTCAGATCTAGCAGCATTAATGGTTACCTATCCTTCAACTCATGGAGTTTTTGAGCCTAAAATTCGTGAAATCTGTGAATTGATTCATAGCTTTGGAGGACAAGTTTATTTGGATGGTGCCAACTTCAATGCACAAGTTTGCCTTTGCAAGCCTGGTTCATATGGGGTTGATGTATGCCATTTAAACCTTCATAAGACATTTTGCATTCCGCATGGAGGAGGAGGACCTGGAATTGGTCCTATTGCGGTTGCATCGCATTTATTGCCTTTTCTGCCTGGTCATCCTTTAGTTCAATGTGGAGGTAGTAATTCTATTGGTGCAGTTTCGGCTTCTCCTTGGGGCAGTGCAGGCATCTTGCCGATTAGTTGGATGTATTTGCGGATGATGGGTATCAAAGGTTTGCGAAAAGCTAGTTCAATTGCATTACTTTCAGCGAATTATATTGCTAGTCGCTTGAGTCCTTATTATCCGGTTTTGTTTAATGGATTGGAAGGGCTTGTTGCACATGAGTGCATTTTGGACTTGCGTCCTATTAAGCGTTCCTCAGGAATTGAAGTAGATGATATTGCTAAAAGATTGATGGATTTTGGCTTTCATGCTCCAACAGTTAGTTGGCCTGTTACAGGAACATTGATGGTTGAGCCAACTGAAAGTGAAAGTTTGCAAGAAATCAATAGGTTCTGTGAGGCGATGATTGCGATACGAGCAGAAGTTGATGAAATTATTCAAGGAGAAAGTGATTCAACAAATAATCCATTGCGGCTTGCGCCACATACTTTGTCAGTTGTCACTGCTGATGAATGGGACCGACCATATTCCCGCCAAAAGGCGGCTTTTCCTGTGCCTGCACTGGCTCAAAATAAGTTTTGGCCAGCTGTATCGCGTATAGATAATGCCTATGGAGATCGCAATTTGGTTTGTACCTGTAGCGTTTTTGAATAGTTAATTGAGTAAATATCTCAGGATGCCCCTCTAGCCTGATCGCCGATTACGAGTTAAATTTTCATCGAAAACCGAATTTTTGGTTTTGTTTTGCCGTTTTTTGGAGTGTTTTTGACTACTCTTTACGGCGGTTCTATTGCTGGGGGGACAGCATGGAAAAAGACTCTTCATTAAAGAAATCTCGACATTGTCAAATCAAAGACAAGCCCCATTTGCCTTTATTTGCTGATGGTCTTGAGTCTGCTTTGAGTCATGGCCAATCGGTAGCCGTAGAAGGAACTAATGTTGTTCGAGTTCCGTTTGGCATTCGACAATCTCGCAGACAACGCCCAGAGAGACCAGAGAGATGGGCAACCTTAGTATTACCTTTTCAGCCGTTAGGTACTCCAACTCCTCCTCCTCAGGCTGCTTAATTTACTTAGGCAACATTTGTCAAAGGTTGTTCTAAGACTTGTCGGTAATAGCCTCTTAATTGTTTAGTGGCGCCTCTCCATCCCCAGCGCTCTGCTTCATCTCGAGCAGCTTTTCTCATAGATTGACGTTCTAGGTCGTTACCTAGAAGTTGTTTTGTTGCGTTAATAAGACTTGCGGAACCTTCATCTTCGCCATCGGGGTTATACAGACATCCATTTTTGCCATCGTTAATGATATCTGGAATACCTCCTCGATTAGCACCTACAACAGGACAACCAGCTGCCATTGCTTCTAACAGGACAAGGCCCAGGGTTTCTGTACTTGATGGGAATAGGAATGCATCGCCACTGGCATAGGCGCTCGCAAGTTCTTCGCCGCAGAGATAACCAACAAAAGTGGTGGCAGTATTTTCAAAAATTTTTTCTAGTTGTTGTCGGTAGGGTCCATCCCCTACGAGAGCAAGACGAGTTTCAGGGAGTGCATCTAACACTGGTTTGATTCTTTCTATTTGCTTTTCGGCGGAAAGCCTTCCTACGTAAATCAGTAATGCTCCTTGATCATCATGTTCACCTAATAGTTTGCGACGCATTGCATCGTTTCGTAATTCTGGCCTAAAAGTTTCAGTATCAACTCCTCTTTGCCACAGTGCTGTGTGTTGTATCCCTTTTTCAGTCAGTTCGTTCACCATTGCTGTAGATGTGCAGAGGTTTAGTACTGCTTGATTGTGAGCTGCTTTTAGCAGTTCCCAGAGGAGAGGTTCCAGCATTCCCATTCCATAGTGTTCGAGGTATTTAGGAAGGTGAGTGTGGTAACTCGCAATCAGAGGAATTCCATTGGTTTTAGCAAGCCAGATTCCTCCTAAACCCAATACAGCTGGGTTTACTACGTGAATCAGGTCGGGCTGTAGTTCATCAAGGGCTTCGGAAACTGCTGGACCTGGCAGACCTAGCTTTAGTTCTGGATAGAGAGGCAGGGGCATTGCAGGAACGCCAATAACTTTTGCTCCCATGTAATTGCTTGGGCATCCTTCGGGACAGAACACCACAACTTCGTCCCCGGCTTCCACTAGATGTTGAACAGTTTTTGTGAGGCGAGTAACTATCCCATCGACCTTTGGAAGGAAAGTCTCAGTAAAAAAGGCAATTTTCACTTTGTTAATAGTTCAGCGAAATGCCTTTAAGAAGGTTTTTTGATGGCTTTTGCTTGCGTTGAGGTCCAAGCAGATACACATGGTATTCGTTTTCGGTCACACCGATCGGCATATTTGCGAGCTACATCAACAACCTCAGCAAGAAGGCCATCATCCAAGGTGGTTGGTTTAAGCCCTAACTCAATGAAGCAACGATTGTCAACAATTAGATCGTTTTCTACAGCTTCATTTCTAGGATTTGGAAGGTAGTTGAGTTCTGCACCTGTAAGAGCAGCAACTTTTTTGGCGAGTTCTCCGACCTGATGACTCTCAGTCATTTGGTTGAAGATTTTTACCCTTTCACCATGATGTGGTGGATTCTCTAAGGCTAATTGCACACAGCGAACCGAGTCACGAATATGAATAAACGCACGTGTTTGGCCACCTGTTCCATGCACAGTCAGTGGATACCCAATAGCTGCTTGCATTAAGAATCGATTTAATACTGTTCCATAGTCCCCGTCGTAATCAAATCGATTAGTAAGACGTGGATCTTTGCTTGTTGCATCAGTATTAGTTCCCCAAACTATTCCTTGGTGCAAATCAGTAATTCGTATCTTGTCATTTTTGTTGTAGTAAAGAAACAGTAACTGATCTAAGGTCTTAGTCATGTGATAAACACTTCCTGGACTAGCAGGATGAAGAATCTCTTCTTCAAAACGGCTGCCATCAGGCTGTGGAACTTCAACTTTTAAGTAACCCTCTGGGATGGTTGCTCCACGATGTGAGCCGTATCCATATACCCCCATCGTTCCTAAGTGAACAATATGAATATCAAGATTGCTTTCAACAATTGCAGCGAGCAGGTTATGTGTGCCGTTGACATTGTTGTCAACGGTATAGCGTTTAGTTGAGCTGCTTTTCATTGAATATGGAGCGGCTCTTTGCTCTGCGAAGTGAACCACCGAATTAGGTTTTTCTTCTAATAGAAGATCTACCAGTCTCTGGTATTCATGAGCTATATCCATATTTATGAAGCGCATCGGTTTTCCACCGATTTGTTCCCAGGCCTTGAGACGATCTCCGATGCTTGATATCGGAGTCAATGACTCGACTTCGAGATCAATATCTATTTTTCGTCGGCTGAGATTGTCGACAATGAGAACGTCATGGCCTTGGTCCGCCAAGTTGACGGCACAAGGCCATCCACAGAAGCCGTCACCGCCAAGAACAAGAACTTTCACCCAAGACTCCAACAGAAGAGAGCATTTAGCCCATGTAGGCAAGCTACTACAAGGTTTTTTCAGCTAATGGTTACCGATAAGGCAATTAAGCTGCAAACCAGTAGTGCTCCAACAATGAGAATAATCCTAGAGCTGTTGTTCTGTAGAGCTCCTTTATTAATTACTTCCATCTTGGGCTCTTTCGCAAAGGAATTTAATCTTCCTCCATCTTCTTCAATAACTGGCATGCCTTTGATTCATCTCGGCGGACCCTATGGAGCTGATAGCTAGTCAGGTCGATTCCGTTACTTTCCTTTACGCGTCTTCACGAATCTTTGCTTGTAATAAGCCCGCTTGAGGGGGAGCTAGGAGAGGCTTCGAGCCTTTTGGTTAAACGTCCAGCCAAGAAGGCTGCCCTACCAGCTTCAACGGCTTTAGACATCGCTGTGGCCATTTCTGGTGGACTCCCTGCCAATGCTATTGCACTATTGATTAAAACTGCATCTGCACCCATCTCCATTGCTTGAGCAGCCTCGCTTGGGACTCCAATACCTGCATCAACAACAACTGGGACTTTCGCGTTTTCGATGATCATTGCAATGTTTGCTTCATTTCGTATCCCTTGCCCTGATCCAATTGGTGATCCAAGTGGCATCAAAGTTGCACATCCTGCGTCTTCAAGCCTTTTTGCTAATAAGGGATCTGCATTTATATATGGCAGAACTTGGAATCCCTCTTTGACAAGTTGCTCTGCTGCTTCCAGTGTTCCAAATGGATCGGGTAGTAAATGAACTGGGTCGGGAATTACTTCGAGTTTGATGAAATTGTTATTTTCCTGACCAGCAACTTTTGTCAATTCACGGCCAAGTCTGGCTATTCGAATTGCTTCATCTGCATTTGTGCAACCAGCGGTGTTTGGCAACATCCAAAGTTTGGACCAATTAATTGCTTCCATAAGGCCATGGTGGCCTGATTCCAATGCTTGAACTCTGCGAACAGCCACAGTGACCATCTCGCTTTTTGCGTTTTGAAGGCTTTTGTTCATGATTCCTATGGTTGGATATTTCCCTGTTCCTATAAACAGTCGACTGCAAAAGGTTTTATTGCCAATCTGAAGCTTGTCATGAGTGTTGAGTATCTGAGTCATTAGTTCTTATTGGAGGGGCTTGTTAAACTCATTATTGGAATAATTGTCTTTAGCGTGTCGTAATCATCCTTAGGTTCAATGCTTTTTTTTTCATTTGTGGATTTGTGGATTGCGAATGAGCCGTCTCTTCAACAATCGTTGCCAATTTCTAGTAGTCCTGAAGCTTCTCAAGAACAGCTCGAACCAATAGACTCAATTATAGAAATCAAGCCTTTTGTGCTTGAGGGTTCGGTAGAGAGTTTTGATCCTGAATCACGTGCAAAAGAACTTGTAAAGAATATTCCTAGGAATTGGTGTGGCACTTTTAAGTCTTTTGAGAAAGATTTAAATATTGATGTAACTTTAAGATTTTTTGAAGTGAGTGCTACTGGACAAATGGTTTCAATGCAGGGAGAAATGATGCTTGGAGATGTAAAAACTTTGGTCAGTGGAAATTTAAATGCAAAATCAGATCAATTTGAACTGATACCTTTAGCTGAAAAATTATTGCCAGGATTAGAGCCTGGTGGTTCGTTTATAGGATTACAAGGGGTAAAGGTGTTTGGTTGGAATTCTTCTAATTTGGATAATGCAGGAGGTCAGTTAAATCTTAGGGAAAAATGTGCAGATGAGATTTCAGAAGCCCCTGTTGTCAGGTCTATTTGGTGATTGGGTTTCCATTTTTTTCTGAATAATCTTTATTTGTTTTAGAGCTGTTTTGTTTTTAGGGTCAATATCTAATACTTCTTTGTATAACGTTAAGGCCTCATCTTGTTGAAGTAATCTTTGCTTGGCAAAAGCTAGGTTGTTAATTGCTACTGGGTAATCAGCCTTTGCTTTGAGTGCTGTTTTGTAGTGCCCTACTGCAGATTCGAAGTCATCTTGTGCAGCGAGAGAAAAGCCAAGTGCATTTTCGATTAAGGCTTTGGCTTCATCAGGCTCCTCGCTTAGCTGTTTTAATGCTTTTCTAAGTGTAGATGTGGCCTGTGGATATAATCTTTTTCTAAGTTGAACGGAAGCAAGTTCGTATAGTTTTGATGCCTCTGAGGATGAAGAGCTACCGCTTTGTTCAAGTTTGATTAGATTTATTTCATCTTTTCTAACTCGAAGTAGTTGTCGTCCTACTAAAACAGCAACAATTAAAAGTAAGCCAATTAGGCCTATGAGGTATGTCTCTGGCTGGAGAATGTTCATGATTAGTTAGTTGTGCTGGCGCAATTCATGCCTATTGGGGGTAAGGTCCACCTTGAGAATTCATCTCTAGCCACACCTCAAAAGCAAGTCTCATGAACGGTAATGGGGCATTGATCAATTACACAACAAATCAACACACCTTTTATATCGTTGAAATGGCTTCTGCCGAGTACAGTTTGTATGGAACTGCTTTAATTCTTAGTTGAGGCCACAACGCTGCTAAAGGTTGTTGGATCGATTACAGCAAGTTGAGCAAGCATTTTTCGATTTAGTCGAACATCAGCTTTTTTAAGACCTCCAATTAATCTGCTATAGCTCAAACCATTGATGCGAGCTGCAGCATTAATCCGTGCAATCCAAAGTCTACGGAAGTCTCTTTTACGTCTTCTGCGATCTCTATAAGCATTGCAAAGAGCTTTCATTACCCTCTGATTAGCTGTTCTGAAGAGTCGTCCGTTACTCCCTTGGAAGCCACGGGCTAATCGGAGAATTTTGTTACGACGTTTACGAGCAACGTTGCCTCTCTTGACACGGGACATAGCTAGAAATTGGTTAAAAGGAGTGTTTGATTAAGTGAAAAAATTGTATTTAATGTTTTTTCGTTAGGCGTAAGGAAGCATGAGGCTTACATTTTCTGCATCTCTTTCATCCACAACTGCTTTTGTTGCAAGGTGTCGTTTCAGTTTGGGACTCTTGTGATCAAGTAAATGGTTGCGGAATGCACGACGTCGGATGAATTTGCCTGTGCCTGTTGCTTTGAACCGCTTTGCAGCAGCTTTGCGGGTCTTTAGCTTGGGCATGTCCTAACTCAAACGCATAACTAGCAAGACTACGACCTCGACCAGCCTGAAGCCAAATTAGAAATGATGGATTTTCGATACACACCTAAAAACCACAAATCGAATTGATGATTCCAATGATTGTTCGAACGATTTTTATTAGTGCTTTTTTTCTTGTCTTTTCAGGTTTTTTGGGGGGTTCTAAGCAGCAACAAATAAATGCTTCGTCAGACGTTGCATGGCCTACCCATAGAGAGGTTCCTCATCCCCCATTAGTTAAATCTAATGATCCATTGCTTTTGGTTGGTTTAGAGCCTTATCTGGGCAAAAGCTCGATTGTCGATGGGGCTTCTCAAGAATTTACCTTGAAAAGTAATGGCAGCTTTTTGGTTTTAAAAGACTCAGCTGGGATTGTGCATCATTCGAGTGAAATTACTTTAATTTGGAGAAAAGTTGCCTTATCTCATTCCAAAAAATTTGTTCGTCAAGTAGTTGGCCCTTTCGCTAGTTTTGAATCTGCGAATTCAATTGCTCTGCAATTGAAGAAAGAGGGTATTCAGTCAATTGTGGCTCACCCTAAGGAATGGGAGCTGTGGTTTCCAACTCATATAAGCCTTCCAAAGGCTTTGAAAGCTCGTTCTTTGGAAGTGACAGTGAATTCGGAAATTAAGCCTTTTTTAAAAGGAACAAGTGGAGAAGTGTTGTTGTCAGGACCGATTCAGATTGAAGCTAAAGAAGGCTTGCAATGGAAAGGAGGAGTTTATGTAGGCCCTTTTTTGATTCAAGCAGATGCTTATGGAACCTGGACCTTTGTTGAGCAGGTTCCTTTGGAAAGATATTTACACGGGGTAGTTCCGTATGAAATTGGGTTTAAGTCTCCAGCATCAGCATTTGCTGCTCAGGCTGTCCTTGCGCGTACCTGGGCCTTAGCAAATTCAAAGCGCTTTGTATTGGATGGATATCACATTTGTAGTGATACCCAATGTCAGGTTTATAAAGACCCTCGAAAGGCAAGTGAAAAAGTCAAAAGGGCAATACTAAGTACTGCTGGCAAGGTTTTGACTTGGCAAGGGCACCCAATTCACGCGGTCTATCACGCTAGTAATGGTGGTGTAATGGCATCTGGGGTTGAAGCCTGGTCAATGGCACCTGTTCCCTATTTGCGTGCTTCTTTAGATGGCTCGTCCGAATGGAATGAGCGATTCGCTTTACCGCTTGATACAAATGGTGTGAAGTTACTCTTGGCTAATTCAGATGGCCCTTATGGCGCACAGCACAGACTATTTCGCTGGACTCGAACATTTACTTCATTAGAATTGCAAGAAAATATTAAATCAACTGGTAATTATCCTTTTATACCAAGGGATGTGAGGGTTTTGAAAAGAGGTGAAAGTGGTCGAGTCCTTGCTCTAGAAATAAATGGTGATGATAATCAAGCCTCAACTATTCTTCGTTTAGATAACATTCGGCGAACATTGCGCAAGTTGCCCAGCACTTTGTTTGTAGTCAATAAAGTAAAGGACGGGGTGTGGAGGTTTTCAGGGGGAGGGTTTGGTCATGGCGCTGGGCTTTCTCAAGCTGGAGCAATTGAATTAGCTCTGATGGGTTGGACTCCTGCTCAGATTTTGAGCCATTACTACCCTGGAACAATTTATGGACCTTTGCCTTAGTACTAGAAATCCATCTAGAGTTCAATCACTTTGAGAACAGCAATGTCCGCGGCTGTTGCGACTGGAGACCACCGCCGTGGTAAGACAGCTTTGTTTGTGATTGCTTGTGGTTGGGCTGGGGTATTTCCTCACTCTTTAGAAGCTGCAAGAAGTCTTTTGCCTGCAATAACACTTGCGTTTTTGTTGGGTGGTTTTGGATTAAGGACAGTTTTACGTGACCGAAAGAAATGGTTTAGCAGTGCATATGACAGCGATTCTAAAATCCTTTCCCAAGAGAATTACCCTTCTGTTGATGTTTTGGTCGCTGCTAGGGATGAAGAAAAAGTTGTTAGAAGGCTTGTTAAGCGTCTATTAGCGATTACTTATCCAAAAGAAAAACTGTCTATTTGTATTATTGATGATGGGAGTCGAGACAGTACATCGGCTCAGCTTGATGAGTTGAGTAAGCAATGCCCAATGCTGAAAGTAATACATCGGCCAAGATTTGCAGGTGGAGGTAAATCTGGGGCACTAAATGAGGCATTAAGTCACGTTAATAGTAAATGGTTATTGATATTGGATGCCGATGCTCAATTACAAGAAGATGCCTTGCAACGCTTAGTCTTGTTTGCACAAAAAGGGGCATTTTCTGCTGTTCAGTTAAGGAAGGCGGTTGTTAACTCTAAAGAGAATCTTTTAACTCGTCTTCAAGCTATGGAGATGGCTATGGATGCAGTTATACAGCAGGGTCGTCAGGCTGGAGGTGGTGTGGTTGAGCTACGAGGAAATGGTCAGTTAATAGATCGGAAAAGTCTTCTCAGGTGTGGAGGTTTTAATGAAGAAACAGTGACAGATGATCTTGATCTAAGTTTCCGGCTGCTGACTTCTGGTGATTTGGTTGGGATTCTGTGGGACCCTCCAGTTCAAGAAGAAGCTGTAGAGACATTTCAATCACTTTGGAAACAGAGACAGCGATGGGCTGAAGGAGGCTTGCAGCGCTTCTTTGATTATTGGCCATTGTTAATCTCTAATCGATTAAAACTTGCCAAACGTGTTGATTTGGCAAGTTTTTTTCTTCTTCAATATGCGCTTCCAGTTATTTCCTTTTTTGATCTAATCACTACATGTCTGACTAGAACAGTTCCAGCTTTTTGGCCCCTTTCTATTGTTGCATTCAGTGTTTCAGGCGTAGCGTATTGGAGAGCTTGTAAAACTAATAGTGAAGGTCCTGATCTGCCTTTGCCTAAACCTATAATATTATTGATTGCAATATCATATTTAGCTCATTGGTTTATTGTTATTCCATGGGTTTCATTAAGAATGGCTTTCTTACCTAAGAAGCTTGTATGGGCTAAGACTATTCATCAAGGAAAGTAGTATTAAAAGCATTCAATTTATAAATCTAATACTTTACCGTTGAAAAAATCTGCAAGATTTTTGGCTTGATTTTCTATAGGCTCAATGGTTTTTATATTTTTACTTTCTACTATTTTTGTTTGCGGATCTTCGCTTTTTATAGAAGATTTGACGGTTTTATTATTCGTCTTAGACTCTGTGTCAACAGCTTTTTCTGTCGCATCCTCGCCTAAACTTCGCTGAAGATTTGTATCCCGAACACTTTTTTCAGATGTAGATATTATATTCTTTTCTAGGATTAATGTTCTAGAACTGCCTAATGTTTCATTAATCGCTTGTTCGAGAAGATTGATTCGACTTTGAACCATTCCCATCCAGTTGTCTGATACTTTTACTACTGCTTTGTCTGGTGTTAATTGAGTGAGCTTAGCTTGTTGGGAAAGAAGCATTCTTGTGGACGGTAGTTCAAGTCTTCCAAGAATCTGTTGCCATAAATCAGTAAGGTGATGTATTTGAGAGTCTAAGTTTTCTATTGATTTTTCTGAATGCTCATTGCCTGTGCTTGGATCGTTAAATTTGGCTTCTGTTTTTAGAGATAGATCTTGTACTAATTCGTTGGAATTGCCTTTTTTTGTTGTTATCAAGTTTGGTTCTATTTTGGTTTGTGTTTGTTGTACTTGAACCGTATCTTCCGAACTTAATGACGGCCTTGAAAGAATTCCTAAAAGAATGACTTCAAGCCAAAGACGTGGTTGAACACTTAACTTGAGTTGGCTTTCTGTGCCTTTGAGTTGAGCTTGCCAATATAAGAGGGTAGTTTGTTTTACTTTATTTGAAATTTCTGTAAGTTCTTGTTGAAACTCTGATGAAATATTGATTAGTTCTGGTTTGTTTGGTGCTGCATTTAGAAGTACTAGATCTCTAAGTATTGATGCTAATCCTTGAAGAATAGCAATTGGGTCGCGTCCATGATTAAACAGTTGTCTACATTCTTCTAAAAGTTTGACAGGGTTACTTTCTACTAAGGCCGCTGCAATTGATATTAGCTCTTGTTCTGGAACTGCGCCTAACAAATCCCAAACATATTTAGTTGTGATTGGACCTGGCAATAGACTTAATTGATCGAGCATGCTCTCTGCATCTCTTAATCCTCCTTGAGCTTTTTGGGAGATTAAGTGAAGTGCTTCTGGTTCAATTGCAATGGCCTCATTTGAGGCAATCATTCCTAAATGTTTCTTCAGAGGTTCTATTCCAATTCTTCTGAAATCAAATCTTTGACAGCGACTAAGGATTGTTGGAAGTACTCGCTGAGGGTCAGTGGTGGCTAATACAAATACGACTCTAGGGGGAGGTTCTTCCAGAGTTTTAAGGAGAGCATTAAATGCTGCTGTGGATAGCATGTGACATTCGTCGACTACATAGACTTTCCAACGGGCCTGAACAGGAGCGAATTTTGATCTTTCAATTATTTCACGAATATTGTCGACTCCAGTATTAGAGGCAGCATCAATTTCTATAACGTCTAAACATGTTCCACTGGAAATAGAAGTGCAGAGATCACATTTGCCACATGGTTCGGGAGTAGGAGTTTGGCTTTTTTGGCAATTCAAAGAACGGGCAATAATTCTTGCGCTGGATGTCTTACCAGTTCCCCGAGGACCACAAAAGAGATAAGCAGGGGCGATGCGATTTCTCAGCAGGGCTTGCTTGAGTGTTGTTGTAATAGCTTCCTGCCCTACAAGCTCATCAAAACGCTCGGGTCGATATTTGTGATGCAGTGGTTGGTAGACCTGACTCATTCCCAGCCTCTGAGAAGCAGAGAATACTCACTTTTGGTGACTTGATTGGTTAATGAGATCAAGAATCTGTGTTTTGAGATCTTCTAATGCGCTGAGCTCATCTGCCAGAAGGCGTCCTTTTGTCAGTAGGGAGCTAGGAATTGATACTTGAGAAGTTTCTTTGACAATTTTTGAGGAGTGGTTATTTGAAGTATTTGCTTTTTCTAGAGTTGATTCAAGTTTGTGCAGTAGCTTGCGGCGAATTTTTTCTAAAATCTCTAACCCTTGCTTTGCTTTTTTGATAGATATCTCATTAGTTAGTCCTTGTTGAATTAAGAGAGTTAGGGCCTGAATAAATCCTTTAGGGATTATTTTACCCATAGCGATTGCGCCTAGGCTACTTGGTGTGAGTAGGTCTTCCATTTGACTACTGCTATGCATTCCTGTTTTACACCAATTGGCAAAATGCTCGCAGTTGTTAAAGAGTAAGTTGTAATTTTGTTCACCTATTCGACTCATTGCACGAATTAATGTGACCCTTCTGCTTGATGCATTTACATGCTCTATTACAGAAAATGGCTGACCTTTGCAGAATACTTCTAATGAACTTCTAATAATTTCTCTTCCTTCTAGATAGTGTGCAATTGTTCCATCTCCTAAATCAATTCCATGATGCAAGAAAAGACCATGATGCCTAGGCACCTGAAGGTGATCAGCTGCAACCATTTACCTAGGCAGATTCTTGCTGTTCAAGTTCATCGTTTGCGGGTAGAGGTAATACAACTTTTCCTCCAGTATGTTTATCTACCATTGCTTGTGTAATAGTGAAATTCTTGATGTTATTTTGAGAGGGTAGATCGTACATCAAATCAAGCATTAATTCTTCAACAATACCTCTTAGTGCACGAGCACCAGTCTTTCTACGATATGCTTCTTCGGCAATAGCTTCTATTGCTTTTGGTTCAAATTCAAGTAGTACATCGTCCATACTTAGAAGGGTGCCAAATTGTTTTACTAGGGCATCTCTAGGCTCGGTCAAAATAGATTCAAGGGCTTGTGCATCGAGAGGTTCGAGGACTGCACTGACTGGCATACGACCTATGAATTCTGGGATTAGTCCATAGCGGACAAGATCATCTGGTTGGAGATGATGCAGTATTTGATTGGCATTTACATCTCTATTTCCTCTATTACGTCCTCGATTCTCACTGGACATGAAGCCTATTGAATTACGGCCCAGTCTTCTTTGGACTACATCTTCGAGGCCAATAAATGCTCCTCCACATATGAAGAGAATTTGACTTGTATCAATTTGGATACAATCGTGATATGGATGTTTGCGCCCTCCTTGTGGAGGAACATTTGCGACGGTTCCTTCAAGCATCTTGAGCAAAGCTTGTTGAACACCTTCACCGGATACGTCTCTGGTGATTGATGGGTTTTCGCTTTTGCGAGCTATTTTGTCGATTTCATCAATGTAGATAATTCCGCGTTGGGCCAGGTCAACATCCATATCTGCTTTTTGAAGCAGTCTTAGCAAAATATTCTCGACGTCTTCACCTACATAACCTGCTTCAGTAAGAGTGGTTGCATCAGCAACTGCAAAAGGAACATCTAACAATTCGGCAAGTGTTTGGGCGAGCAAAGTTTTGCCGCAACCAGTTGGACCAATGAGCAGAATATTTGATTTATGTAGCTTTGTAGCTGTTTGGTCGGCTTCTCCTTGGCCATCGCCTTGCCAAGCTAAACGTTTGTAATGGTTGTAAACAGCTACAGATAAAACTTTTTTTGCGGCTTCTTGTCCCACCACCTGTTGATCAAGAAAGCTTTTGATATCTAAAGGTTTGGGTATTGAAGCGAGAGTCGGAGCAGGTTTACTGCTGGTTCGATTTGTTGGTGAGGTTTTTCTATTGGGCTCGTTGTTGTGACGTGGATTTCCTTGACCATCTAAAAGTTCTTCGTCGAGGATTTCGTTGCATAGATCAATGCATTCGTCGCAGATGTATACACCTGGACCTGCGATTAGCTTTCTTACCTGGTCCTGTGATTTCCCACAAAAGGAGCACTTCAGATGGGCGTCAAACTTTGCCATCGGGCGCTGATGATTTGAATAAGGGCAACAAGATCTGACTAGAAGGTCAGCTTTGATTCACAGCATCGGTCGGAATGTGAGCTTCGTCAGCCTTCCTTAACGATTCTGCGGTCTAGATACTGGTTACAACTTGGTCGATCAGGCCGTATTCAACCGCTTCTTGCGGGGAAAGGAAGTGGTCACGATCAGTGTCTTCAGAAATTTTGCTAATAGGTTGCCCAGTGTGATCAGCCAGAAGCTGGTTCAACGTGTCTTTGAGAAACAGAATTTCTTTTGCCTGGATTTCAATTTCAATTGCCTGTCCTTGTGCTCCTCCAAGAGGTTGGTGGATCATGATTCGAGAATTTGGGAGTGCAAGTCGTTTTCCTTTAGTTCCACCTGAAAGGAGGAAAGCACCCATACTTGCCGCAAGGCCATAGCAGATGGTTGTTATATCAGGGCTTACTTGTTGCATGGTGTCGTAGATGGCCAGTCCAGCAGTGACTGATCCACCTGGGGAGTTGATATAGATCTGGATGTCTTTTTCGGGATCTTCAGCCTCTAGAAAAAGCATTTGTGCTACTAATGCATCTGCTACTTGGTCGTTTACTTCTGTTCCAAGAAATATTATCCGCTCTCTTAATAAACGAGAGTAAATGTCAAAGGCTCTATCTCCTCGTCCAGATTGTTCAACAACAGTTGGAAGAACGCCTGGAGCAGATATGGGACTAGAACCAAGCCAGTGGTTTTGGATTGAGTGGTTGTAAAGGCCGTTGATCACGCTTGAAGAAGTTTCAGGTCCTATATAGATAATCTATTGCTCAATCTTTTGTTTTGGGCTCGTTTTTAGTCTCTTTTAAAGTCTTGGACTTATTAGCTGTTTTTCCTTTTGTTGATTTAGCCTTATCCGAAGACTCTGTATTCTCTGAGTTGACTTTGGGGGATTTTTCAATGACTGTGTTGTTTTCTTCGAGCCATTGAATGACTTTTTCTTGGAGTAAATCTTCTGATACTGCTTGTTTAAGTCTCTCTGGATCAATATTTTTTTGATCCGCAAATTGGGGCTTTAGCTCTTCTAATTTATCTTCAATTTCTTTGTTTTCTACTTTTATTTTTTCTTTCTCACTAAGTGCATTTAATGCAAGTTTTCTCTTTAAGTTATCTTCTGCTTCTGGGCGAGAAGATTGCATTAGTGATTGAACAAGTTCCGGAGTAAACATTGACTTCACATCCATGCCTTGTTGTGCAAATTTTTGTGCAGTTTGCTCCACTAGATTTCTTACTTCAATATCTAAGAGAGTTTTTGGTATCTCCACCTCTAATTGCTTCACCAGACTATCTGTTAATGCATCTTTTCTATTGCTACTATCTCTACGTTTGGCATCATCTTTTAGCCGTTGTTCGAGTTCTGCTCGTAGTTCTTTTAAGGTTGTTTTGTCACTAGCTTGTTGTGCAAATGAATCATCGAGTTTTGGTAATTCTCGAATTTTTAAATCTTGCAAAGTAATAGCAAAATTCGCTGTTCTACCTCGCGCATCTTCTTGGGGATAGTCTTCGGGGAAATGACATTGAATGGTTTTTGTATTATCTAACTCCATGCCTATAATTCCTTCTATAAAGCCTGGAATCATCTGTCCATTTTCTAGATCTATATCCATAGAATCTGCACTTCCACCTTCTATCTCACTTCCGTCATCGCTGTAAGTGCCTTTAAAACTTACCACTGCTATATCACCCATTGCAGCAGGCCTTTTTTCTACTGGCACTACAGTGGCTAGTTGCTTTCTAGATTGTTCGATTAATTCATCAACTTTTGTAGGGTCAAAGGCTATGGTTTCTACTTCAGCTACAAGGTCTTTGGTTTGTTTAAGTTTTGGAGTTGGTGCAATATCGGTTTCTAGTGTGACTGTTAGAGCTTGATCAGGGTTGAAATTTTCAAATAAGTCCTCAAATCCACCGCTTAGCTCTGGTTCACATAGAGGCTCAATAGCTTCTTGCTTAAGAGATGTTTTCCAAGCCTCATCTATTAGCGCTTCTAATGCGGAGGCTTTGATTTGGGGAATCCCAATTCTTTGAATTAGTACCGCTTTTGGGACTTTTCCTTTGCGGAAGCCTGGGAGTTTGACCGAACGACTTAAGCGTGCCAATGCTTCTTGGTAACTAGCTTGACACCGTTCAGCGGGGACGACCATTTCCACAGCTATTCGGCTGTTAGGAAGCGACCTTGTTGTTACTTGCATTTCGATAGCACTCATTTCATTCCTCTAACCATTAGCCCAATACCTTAAGAAATCGGGGGGCCTGTCCACCGCAAAGTATTGTGGCTTGAACGTATTGCCTTTTTAAGGCTGTAGTGATTTATCCCAGACGGAAATGGTTTTTCGTTCAGATTAAACCTCTCCTGTTGGATGTACCTGATTAGATCTTTTGTTGCCCAATCCCTTGTTCGCTGATCGTCCTCTTTCAATTGCTGTGCTTGGAGCTAGCGGCGCAGTAGGGCATGAGCTTCTTTCACTTTTGCATCAACGTAATTTCCCTATTCATGAAATTCGATTATTAGCATCGGCTCGTTCGGCAGGTTCAGTGGTTCATTGGAATGGAGCCAATATCAAGATCCAAGAGGTGAGTGAGGCGAGCTTGGATGGTGTAGATCTTGTGCTTGCTTCTGCTGGTGGATCTGTTTCAAGACAATGGCGTGAATATATTCATAGTGTTGGCGCTGTGATGATTGACAATTCAAGTGCTTTTCGCATGGATGCGGATGTTCCATTAGTTGTCCCTGAAGTCAATTCTGAAGATGCGTTGAAACATGAGGGATTAATTGCTAATCCAAATTGCACCACAATTTTGTTGGCCTTGGCATTAGCCCCGTTAGCTAAAAGGATTCCAATTAGGCGAGTAGTTGTTTCAACTTATCAATCAGCTAGCGGAGCAGGGGCTCGTGCAATGGAAGAGTTGAAGCGATTAAGTCAAGAAGTTTTGGCAGGACGAACTCCTAAAAGTGAGGTTTTGCCTTATTCCTTAGCATTTAATTTGTTCCTTCACGACTCTCCATTACAGAGCAATTGTTATTGTGAAGAGGAAATGAAAATGGTCAATGAAACAAGAAAGATTTTGGGTATACCTAATCTTCTCTTGAGTGCCACTTGTGTAAGAGTGCCAGTCTTAAGAGCTCATTCTGAATCGGTAAATATTGAGTTTGAGAAACCATTTCCTGTGGAATTAGCTAATGAACTTTTAAACGCTGCTCCGGGTGTTGAGTTGATTGATGATCATCAATCAAATCGTTTTCCGATGCCAACTGACGTGACTGGACGTGATCCAGTTGCGATAGGGCGAGTGCGACAGGACATCAGTGATGTTAATTCGCTTGAGTTATGGCTATGTGGAGATCAAATACGCAAGGGTGCAGCTCTTAATGCCATTCAAATTGCTGAATTGTTATTGCCGGTCAAATGAATTCTGTTGCTGTTGCATCCCCTACCCCATTTGGCCGTTTGCTTACAGCAATGGTTACACCTTTCGATGATCAGGGCGTGGTTGATCTGGCATTAGCTGGTCGCCTTGCTCGTCATCTCGTTGATGAGGGCTCAGATGGGATTGTTGTTTGTGGTACTACTGGTGAGTCTCCTACTCTTAGTTGGGAAGAGCAGCATCAATTGATAGAAACTGTTCGAAAAGCTGTTGGACCGGCGGTGAAAGTTTTGGCAGGTACTGGTAGCAATAGCACTGCAGAAGCAGTTGAAGCGACTAGAGAAGCAGCAGCTGCAGGAGTTGATGGGGCATTGGTCGTAGTGCCTTATTACAACAAACCTCCTCAGGATGGTTTGGAGGCCCATTTTCGGGCAGTTGCAGCATCAGCTTCTGACTTGCCTTTGATGCTTTACAACATCCCTGGGCGCACTGGATGTTCTCTTGAACCTAGTACCGTTGCAAAATTAATGGAATGCTCGAATGTGGTCAGTTTTAAAGCTGCTAGCGGTACAACTGCTGAGGTCACACAACTAAGAATGCAATGTGGTCCAAGACTTGCAATTTATAGCGGTGATGACGGATTACTTCTTCCTATGTTGTCTGTTGGGGCTGTTGGAGTAGTTAGTGTTGCGAGTCACGTGGTAGGCCGACGATTAAAGGCAATGATTGACGCCTATCTAAGTGGTCAATGTTCTGTAGCTTTGGGCTATCACGAGCAATTACAACCTCTTTTTAAAGCTCTTTTTGCAACTACAAATCCAATTCCAGTTAAAGCAGCTCTTGAACTTAATGGCTGGCCAGTTGGACCTCCGCGTAAACCTTTGCTCCCTCTCAACTCTGAAATGAAAGAACAATTATTCACCATCCTTTCTGCCTTGCGTCAGACTTGATGCCACGGCTTCATTAAGGATTTGCTTAGCATTCTTGGCTAATGCAATACATCCATTCTCGTTAGTTTTTTCATAGTTTTTCCATGACGTCCAGTTCTATCAATTCTTCTAGTCCCAGAACTAGTTCATCAGCCGCAACCAAGACAAAGCAGCCTTGTTTGCGTGTTATTCCTCTTGGCGGTCTCCATGAGATAGGCAAGAACACTTGTGTTTTTGAATATGGCAAAGACATCATGCTTGTGGATGCTGGATTGGCATTCCCAAGTGATGGGATGCATGGTGTCAACGTAGTGATGCCTGATACGACTTATTTACGAGCGAATCAAGAACGGATTAGAGGGATGATTGTGACTCATGGACATGAAGATCACATAGGAGGCATTCCTCATCATCTCAAGCATTTCAATATTCCTGTGATATATGGTCCTCGCTTAGCGATGTCAATGCTTCAAGGAAAAATGGAGGAGGCTGGAGTTACAGATAGAACCACTATTCAGACAGTAGGACCAAGAGAAGTTGTGAAAGTAGGTCAATATTTCTCTGTTGAATTTATTAGAAATACTCACTCGATGGCAGATAGCTTTTCGTTGGCTATCACTACTCCTGAAGGTACAGTAATTTTTACTGGTGATTTTAAGTTTGATCACACACCAGTGGATGGAGAGAATTTTGATTTAGCGCGACTTGCTCATCATGGTGAGAAGGGAGTGCTTTGTTTATTTAGTGATTCTACAAATGCAGAAGTTAGTGGATTTTGTCCTCCTGAACGTTCAGTCTTTCCAGCTCTAGATCGCCACATTTCCCAAGCAGAAGGGCGAGTAATTGTGACTACTTTTGCTAGTTCAATTCATCGAGTTTCTATGATCTTGGAATTGGCTTTAAAAAATGGAAGAAAAGTTGGTTTACTTGGAAGATCAATGCTTAACGTTATTGCTAAGGCGCGTGAGCTGGGTTATATGCGTGCTCCGGATGATCTTTTTGTTCCAATTAAGCAAATTAGGGATTTACCTGACAGAGAAACTTTATTGTTAATGACTGGTAGCCAGGGTGAGCCATTGGCAGCTTTAAGTCGAATCTCAAGAGGAGAACATCAACATGTTCAAGTTAAAACTAGTGATACGATTATCTTTTCTGCAAGTCCTATTCCAGGCAATACAATTTCAGTTGTGAATACAATAGATAGATTAATGATGCTTGGAGCAAAGGTTGTTTATGGGAAAGGTGAAGGTATACATGTCTCAGGGCATGGTTTTCAAGAGGATCAGAAGTTGATGCTTGCCCTTACAAAGCCCAAATTTTTTGTTCCTGTTCATGGTGAACATCGCATGCTTGTTTGCCATAGTAAAAGTGCACAATCAATGGGTGTGCCTGAAGAAAATATTCTTATTCTTGATAATGGTGATGTCGTAGAATTAAGATCTGATGCAATCGCAAAAGGCGAACCTGTAAAAGCAGGAATTGAATTATTGGATGCTTCTCGTAATGGCATTGTTGATTCTCGAGTGTTAAAAGAGCGGCAACAGTTAGCTGAAGATGGAGTGGTAACTGTTCTTGCAGCTATTAGTACAGATGGATTAATGGTTGCTCCTCCAAGAGTCAATTTGCGAGGTGTAGTTACTAATGTTGATGCTAAAAAAATGTCTCTTTGGACAGAAAGGGAAATCTCGTGGGTGTTAGAGAATCGTTGGAAACAATTAACACGTCAAACGGGAGGTAAGTCTTTAGAGGTTGATTGGATGGGTGTTCAACGTGAAGTGGAAGTTGGGTTAGCTCGTCGAATGCGTCGAGAGTTGCAAGTAGAACCTTTGATTCTCTGTTTGGTTCAACCAGCTCCTGGGGGAACCCCAGCTTATAAGGTACGAAGTGATGAAGAAAATGATTCGAAATCACTTTCTAATACACGTGAGCGACCTACTGCGACGCGGGCAACTACTACGGCATCTTCTGCTGCAGGAAAAGCTAAAGCTGAAAGCTCTGCAGTTAGTTCTAAATCTCAATCTAAGGAACCTGTTCTGAATGAATCTGACCCGGAGATTCCAACAGGACGTACCCGTCGAAGGAGATCAGCAGTGGCATGATGAAAAAAGATTTTTTAAGATGATTGATGATTTATTTCAGAGAATTGAACTGAGCCTTTTGTCCAATTAATTTTTAACCCTTTTCCTAAGTTAATTGATCCAGGAGGTTGGTTAGGCTCGATTTTCTTACTTAGTTCCACAAGAGAGCTAGTTGATATCCCTGAGGCGCCTATTTCTTTTAACCAAGAGGCTAATAATGTTGCTCTTGCTGTTTGGGAGAGTTGACATAGGGCTTCTCGGCGCAATCCTTTCGATCCCTTTACTGCTTTGAGAGCAAGATTTGACAATGAAAGTTGGTCATTCTTGTAATGAGTAAGTCTTTCTGCAAGTGCTGCCATTCTTAAGCTACATCCTGGATGAAGTGCTTCTAATGCAGGTAGTACTTCATGTCGAATGCGATTTCTGCTGAAGTTTAGATTTCTATTAGATGGATCGATCCAAACTGGTAATTGCATTTCTTTGCATATTTGCTCTGTTTCTTTTCTGTTGAAGCATAATATTGGCCTAACTAATTTAATTTCTTCATTAAGAGATCTGACTTCTCGTAGACTACTTAAGCCTGCAAGATCTGCTCCTCTTGCCAGGTTCAGAAGAACAGTTTCTGCTCTGTCACTACTTGTATGGCCTGTGATTACATGAGTGCAAGTTAATTCTTTTTGAGATGAAAGTGAGTTTGCTTGTTTTACTAGTTGTTCATAGCGCCATTGTCGTGCGCTTGCTTCATTTTTAGTTAATCCCTTGCTTGCTTGAGAGCTGTGGACTTGTAAATCTTGTTTCGTGCACCATTGCTTGAGTTCATGTGCAGTTAGTTGAGACTCTTCGTGCCAGCAATGATCGCCATGCCAGATATGGAGATTCCAATGATGGAGTCTTCTGAGATCAAGCAATAGCTTGAGGAGAGCCATTGAGTCTTGTCCACCAGATATGGCAAGTAAAAGGCATGCACCTTGAGGAAGTAGAGAAGGTTTGTTCTTGAGATGCTTGTGTAGGCGGTAATGCCATGGGCTCCAAGGCATTTGGTTGGGGTTCGCTGTGGACATTGCTAGCTGGTTATCACTATGGGTGAGCTTTTTACTGCTAGGACTAGGCAGATGGGAGAATCTTTTAATTCCTTGGTGTTTTGATGTCGCACTTAAATCACTTGCCTATTGATTTCAATAAGAGAATCAAAGAAAGATCTCTCTTCAAGGTTATTGCTGGTTTAAACAATTTTGATCAGTCTTCGGTAGCTCGCATTGCCCGTGCTGCTCGTCATGGAGGAGCTGATTTGTTGGATGTGGCATGTGATCCTGATGTTGTTCGTTTGGCATTGGAAGTCTCAGGTTTGCCCATTTGTGTAAGTGCAGTTGAACCCCATCTGTTTGAGATGGCCTTAGATGCCGGAGCTTCAATGGTTGAAATTGGGAATTTCGATTCTTTTTATCCACAAGGACGGTTTTTTGAAGGTGATGAAGTGTTGGAATTGACTCGTTTGACCAGGAGACTTTTGCCGAAGGTTCCTCTTTCAGTGACTGTTCCACACATTTTGTCTTTGGATAAACAAGCACAATTGGCTGTTGATCTTGTTGATTCAGGGGCTGACTTTATTCAAACGGAAGGTGGAACTAGTTCACGTCCATTAAGTCCAGGCTCTTTAGGGATGATTGAGAAGGCTGCACCAACTTTGGCTGCTACTCATAGCATTGTGGAGACTTTCAACAAGAATGGTTGTTGTGTACCTGTGCTATCAGCATCAGGACTATCAGCAGTCACTGTGCCTATGGCAATTGCCACTGGAGCTCATGGAGTTGGAGTTGGGTCAGCAATCAATAGGCTCAATGATGAACTGGCAATGGTGGCTGCGGTCCATAGCCTGCGTGAGGCCATCGATTCTGCTAAATGCTTGATTTCGTGTTCTTTTTAACCCTAGTTTAGTTTATTTTTTTAATGATATTAAGATTTCTTTTTTGGACTATTCAGCGAACTTCGTTATCTGAGATGGACGGATTATTTTCTTTATCTAATGGCTTAAGGAATAAAAATCTTGCTTCATATTTTTATAATATGAAGCAAGATCAGGTGCCTTAAATGCCTGAATATCATTTACAGGCTCCTTATACTCCCAAGGGGGATCAACCAAAGGCTATAGCAAGATTGGCTGAAGGGATTAACTTAGGAAAAAGATATCAGACTTTACTTGGTGCAACAGGAACTGGTAAGACATTTACTATTGCGAATGTTATTGCTCAGACTGGTCGCCCTGCTCTTGTTTTGGCGCATAACAAGACACTTGCTGCACAGCTTTGTAATGAGTTGCGAGAATTTTTTCCGAATAATGCTGTTGAGTATTTTATTTCTTATTATGATTATTATCAGCCAGAGGCATATGTTCCAGTTAGCGATACTTATATCGCTAAAACATCTTCAATAAATGAAGAAATAGATATGTTGCGGCATTCAGCAACAAGATCATTATTTGAGAGAACTGACGTTATTGTAGTTGCCTCAATAAGTTGTATATATGGTTTAGGAATTCCAAGTGAATATTTAAAAGCATCAGTAAAGTTTACGGTAGGTGAAAGTATTGATCTTCGAGGTTCATTGAGAGAATTAGTGAATAATCAATATAGTAGAAATGATATTGACATTACAAGAGGTAGATTTCGAATCAAAGGAGATGTACTTGAAATTGGTCCAGCCTATGAAGATAGGCTAATTCGAATAGAACTTTTTGGCGAAGAGGTTGAGGCGATTCGTTATGTAGATCCTATTACTGGAGAGATTTTGCAGAGCCTTGAGACTATTAGCATCTACCCTGCTAAGCATTTTGTGACACCTAAGGATAGACTGGAATCAGCTATAAATGCAATTAAAGAAGAGTTAAAAGAACGTCTTCAGATTTTGAATGAGTCCGGAAAACTAATTGAAGCACAAAGGCTAAAGCAAAGAACTTCATATGATTTGGAGATGTTACGTGAGGTTGGTTATTGCAATGGTGTTGAGAATTATGCGCGTCATTTAGCTGGTCGGGCTGAAGGCACACCGCCTGAATGTTTAATTGATTATTTCCCTGATAATTGGCTATTGGTTGTTGATGAGAGCCATGTAACTTGTTCTCAGTTACATGCTATGTATAACGGTGACCAGTCTAGGAAAAAGGTTCTTATAGAACATGGTTTTAGATTGCCTAGTGCAGCAGATAATCGTCCATTGAAGAGTGAAGAGTTTTGGAGTAAGGCTAGGCAGACTGTTTTTATTAGTGCAACTCCTGGTGATTGGGAGTTGTCTCAAAGCAATGGTGAAGTTGCTGAGCAAGTTATTCGTCCTACAGGTGTTTTAGATCCTTTAGTAGAGGTTCGACCTACGGAAGGACAAATTGATGATTTATTAGCTGAGATTCGCAAAAGGGCTCTAAAAGAAGAACGTGTTTTGGTAACAACTCTTACTAAGAGAATGGCGGAGGATTTGACTGACTATCTTTCTGAAAATGAGGTAAGAGTTAGGTATTTGCATTCTGAAATTCATTCGATCGAGAGAATTGAAATTATACAAGACTTAAGATTAGGTGAATACGATGTGCTCGTTGGAGTTAACCTTTTGCGTGAAGGATTAGATCTTCCTGAAGTATCTTTAGTTGTGATTCTTGATGCTGATAAAGAAGGCTTTTTGAGGGCAGAGAGGTCTTTGATACAGACAATTGGTAGGGCAGCTCGTCATGTAGAAGGTTTGGCAATTTTATATGCTGATAAACTTACAAATTCAATGGAAAGAGCAATTAGTGAGACTAATAGACGTAGAATTATTCAAGATAATTATAATAAAAAATATGGAATAATACCTAAGCCAGCTGGAAAGAGGTCAAGCAATTCGATTCTTTCGTTCCTTGAATTGTCCAGGCGTATCCAAAATGATGATCATAATTTTGTACAGATTGCTGGTGCAACTGCTGATTCCCTGGCTGATGATAATGAAGGCTTCTTAGAGCTGGATGCCCTACCAGAATTAATCAATGAATTAGAGGATAAAATGAAATCCATGGCCAAAGATTTAGAATTTGAGAAAGCTGCAAAATTGCGAGATCGAATTAGGAAGTTAAGAAATAGGTTGGTCGGTAGGAGTTCAGTTTAGCTATGCGTAAATTGTCTGTTTACTTTACAAGAAGAATCTTTTTTAGCATAACTAAATTTAGCACAATCATAGGTATTGTATTTGTAACTCATGTTGTATCTGCATTAGCACAGACAGGTAAAAATTTTTCAATCTATGCTGATAAATCGTCTAGTCATGTTTACTCCTACATTGACACTCAACTTCTTTGTAGTAAAGAACCTGAATTGGCGAGTGCAATACTTAATGTAGGTAGAAAATTGGGAATTGAAGTCATTTCAGGTGAGCCTAAATTGAAGGGCAAGGATGCAACTTATGAAGCTATGTATGGGAAGCTGGGGACAATTACCTTACGAGATAGAACTATGTCTTTACAGGTATATTGTCAATTAATAACTCATGAGTTTATTCATGTTCTTCAACACTTGAATGCAGATCTGCAAGGAGTAGAGCCTCTAGGCTGGCCATTAAATTCTGATTCAATTAATTATTATGGATCATTGCAGGAAGCTGAGGCTTATACCTATCAAAATCATGCTGGACGTGTATTAAATCTTTTAGTAAAAGCTTTGCAAAAAAGTTCTAAAAAATAAATATTTTTTGAGCCAATAATTTTCATTATTATTGAATAACCATGTGATATTGATGTAATTAATTGTTGCCAAGTCCAAAGGCATTATGCACTGCGCGTAAAGCAGCAATACCATCTGCTTCTGCGACTACACAACTAGTACGAATTTCACTGGTAGCAATCATTTCAATATTGATCGTTTCATTGGCTAGTGAACGAAACATTCTTGCTGCTGTACCAACTGTCGCTGGCATGCCAGCACCAACTGCACTAATACGTGTTATTTGTGGTCCTTCTTCAAGATGGGCTCCAGGCCATTGGGCTAGTAATGGAGCTAATGTTTTATCTGCTTGATTTCGATCAACCCTCTTTAACGTAAAGCTAATATCACGACTCCCATCTTTGTGTTGACGTTCTGACTGCACGATTGCATCTAGACTTATCCCTGCTTCTGCGAGTGCGGAACAAAGAGCAGAAGCTGTCCCTGGCTTATCTGGTACTTGTCTAACACTTAGCTGAGCTTGATCTTTATCCATTGCGACTCCTCTGACTTCTGGTTCGCCGGATCCCATTATTGTTGGATTGATTTTGATTTGAGTGTCATTGAGTTCAAAGGTTTCGCTAACAGCACGTAATGCTTTTGATCCAATTGTTGAATCAATCACACAGCTCACTTTTACTTCACTTGTTGCGATTAATCTGAGATTTACTCCTGCTCTTGATATTGTCTCAAAGAGGCTTGCTGCTATACCTGGTCGACCCATAATTCCTGCTCCACTAATACTTAGTTTTGACATTCCTTTCTGAGTAGAAAGTTCACCTCCCAAAGAATTTAGAAGACTTTCACATAGGGTTTTTGCTTTTGTTAGCTCTGATTCCCCAATAGTGAATGTGATGTCATTACTTTTACCTTCATGTGTAGCTTGGATGATTAGATCAACATTTACTCCACCATGGGAAAGGGTTTCGAATAGGTGTGCAGCAATCCCTGGCTTGTCAGGTACATGTGATAGACCAATAACAGCTTGACCTTCTACCAGTTCAACGCCATCTACTGGTTTACCAAGTTCCAAGCCTTCGCGACCTAATGGACGTCCATCATTACTTGTCAATGTAGTTCCAGGATCTTCACTCCAACTGGAGCGGACAATGAGTTTGACTCCGTAATTGCGAGCAATTTCTACTGCTCTTGGATGAAGAACTGCTGCACCAAGACTGGCTAATTCCAGCATTTCATCACAACTAATTGTTTTCATTAATTGTGCTTGAGAAACATGTCTTGGATCAGTGGTTAAAACCCCTGGAACATCGGTATATATTTCACATGCTTCTGCATTCAGTGCGGTAGCAAGGGCAACTGCTGAAGTATCAGACCCGCCTCTGCCTAAAGTGGTGATTTCTGCGGTTCCACCGCTGCTAAGGCTCGTTCCTTGAAAGCCTGCTACAACAACAATATGACCTTCATTTAAGCGTGCGTTTAGGCGATCAGTGCGCACTTCCAAAATTCTTGCACGGCCATGTGAAGATTCGGTAACGATGCCAACTTGTGATCCGGTCATCGACACCGCTGTCAAACCAAGTTCATTGAGAGCGATGGAAAGTAAAGCTATGGATACTTGTTCTCCTGTAGCCAGGAGCATGTCTAGTTCTCTTTGAGGTGGTTTGTTACTAATTGCTTGAGCTAGATGGGTTAGGTCATCAGTGGTTTTTCCCATCGCAGAAACCACAATCACTAGTTCATGACCTAGCTCTTTGCTTGCTGCAATTCTTTGTGCTACTGCTTTTATACGAGCAACACTTCCTACGGAGGTGCCTCCAAATTTCTGCACCAGCAACGCCATTCAATTCACCTATTTGAAGTTTTGATGATTTAAGTCTGTATTTAGCAGAATGAGTTGTCTGTTAAAAGTCCATCACGGAAAGCTGCCTTGGGTAAGGAACCTCTTTTGATTGCTGCTTCTATTTGCAACAAACTATTGAGTAACCCTAGGAAATTCTTAGGTTGTTTGCCTTTAAGTTGTTTTCGCATGACATAAATGCGTTTTGGATTTCCTATCCCTGCTGCCTTTGCTATCACTGCAACATCTTTCTCACCTTCAAGTTCTAGCAGGCTTACCCAGAGCCATCCTCTTACTTGCCCAGTAAGGGTGGCTAATATTCTTAATGCTGGTTCACCTGATTCTAATAAGGCATCAAGTAGTGATATTGCTTCAGTAGGATTGCCTTTTAACAAGTAATTTCCAACTTCTAATGCATTAGTAGTAACACCTGTAATTAACGCATTTACTGTTTTTACACTAATAAATAAGTTGTTGTTAATTGATTGTTCTTGGTGCATGGAATTTTCTGCATAAAGAGATAATTTTTGGAGTTCTGAATTAAGTCTGGAACTGTCATTACCTATTGCTTCCACTAGCTTCAACTTTGCTGCAGGTTCGAGCTCTAGCCCAAGTGCTTTTGCAGATCGTTCAACTAATTCTTGTTGTCCAGCTTCATCCCAAACTGTTGGTAAGACAAATCTCTGTTCTATTACTAAGTTTGATTTTATTAGCTTTTGAAGAGCTTTAGTGGTTCTTAAGCGACCATCAGGTTTGTTGGGATTATTTAGAATTAGATGTGTTTCTTTTGGAATTAGTTCTAAAATATCTTCAAAACGTGATGCTAGTTCACTTGGGCATGCATTACAGAAAGGGCTTTTTCTAACTAATATTATCCTTCCTCCACCTCCTAAGGGTGGTGTTCGCACTTCATCTAGTGCCTGACTTGCTTGAGAAAGATCACTTCCATCAAGTCTTGTCAAATTGATATTACTCCATGCGGGTTCAATTATCTGTTGAATAAGTGATGCGATAGCTTTTTCACAAGCAACATCATCATCTCCCCATATCAGTTGGATTGGCATTTTTTCTAAAATTGTCGGTTGCCATCCGATGATTGATTAAATGGAATTGGCTAAAGGAAGACTAAGTGAATAGTTTTGATCATCCAATTTTTTTAGAGAGTATTGATCGCATTAAGGCTGAGCTTGGGTTTACAGGCCTTGACTCTCTACAGCAGCAAGTTCTTGAGAGGTTAATCCATAGCAGTGGTGATTTTGGAGTGAGACCTTTGCTGCGCTTTAGTCCAGCTGCGTGTGATATCGGTTTGTCTTCTTTAAAGGGTGGTGCTCCAATCCTTACGGATACTGCTATGGCATTTTCTGCCATAGCGCCTATGGCGCTGCGTACGCTTAATTCACCTATCCACAATGTTCTTCAATGGGCTCCAGATGAATGTATAGGAGGAGATACGAGAACCTCACTCGGCATGCAAAATGCTTGGAAACAACTCTCTTTACTTTATGAAGGAGCTCCATCACCGATCGTGGTAATTGGAAGCTCTCCGACTGCATTAGATAAGCTTTTAGATTTAGTTAAAGAAGGTGCAATGTCCCCCAGTTTGATTATAGGAATGCCTGTTGGTTTTGTTGGGGTTAAAGAGTGTAAAAGTCGATTATTTAATACCGAATTACCATATATATCTCTTGTAGGTTCACGAGGCGGGGCTGGTCTAGCAGCCTCAGCACTCAATGCATTATTGAGAGCTGCTAAGCTTGCTTTATAGGGATTATGATGCAGATACTACGGAATTTGTTTGTACTTTAGAGTCTTGATTTTGTAATATAGTAGAAGATTTTGTTTCTTCCAGGGAATTAAGTATTTGATTAGCCCTTATTATAACTTCCTTAGGAACACCAGCCAATCGCGCTGCTTCTATCCCATAACTTCTACTTGCTCCACCTGGAACAACTTTATGAAGAAATAAAAGATCTTCTCCCGTTTCCTTTACTAAAACCTGGAAGTTTGCAACGTTATTTATTCTCCTAGATAATTCATTTAGTTCATGGTAGTGAGTGGCAAAGACTGTTCGACTTTTGATTTGAGTTGCGAGAAACTCACTGACTGCCCAGGCAATTGATAGGCCGTCGAAAGTTGCCGTGCCTCTACCAATTTCATCAAGCAGAACTAATGATTGATTTGTTGACTGATTCAATATATATGCAGTTTCTGCCATTTCGACCATAAAAGTTGATTGGCCTGCGGCGAGATCGTCAACTGCACCAACTCTTGTAAATATTCGATCGGCGATGCTGATTGCGGCCGTTTTTGCAGGTACCCAACTACCTAATTGTGCCAGTAATTGTACTAACCCAATCTGTCTTAGGTAACAGCTCTTTCCACTTGCATTTGGTCCTGTAAGAATAATTAGATCGGTAGCATTACCGAGCTCTATGTTGTTTGGTTGGAATACATCTTCAACTAGAAGTTGTTCTACTACAGGATGTCTGCACTCTTGAATACTAATTATTCTGCTATGAGTGTTTGATTCGTTAATTAAAATTTCTGGTCGGCAGTATGAGTTTGTTGCAGCAACTTCTGCTAGTCCAGCGAGTGCATCAAGTCCAGCAACAGCTCGTGCAGCTTTTCTAATTGCTTGTGCGTGGGAGCCAACTTTTTCTCGTAGGCTACAGAATAATTCATATTCACGTTGTGCAGCTCTTGCCTTTGCTTGAAAGATTTTTCCTTCTCTTTCTTTGAGCAATGGCGTTATAAACCTCTCCTCATTAGCAAGTGTTTGTCTACGAATCCAATGATTTGGTACTTGAGCTGCTTTTGCTTTGCTAACTGCTAAGAAATAACCAAATGTTCTGTGATATTGAATACGAAGATTGGAATTGCCACTAGCTTTACGCTCTATAATTTCTTGGCTTTTTAGCCATGAATCTTGGTCATCAAGTTGATTTCTTAGGCCATCTAAGAGTGGATCTATACCGTCGTGAAAAAGTCCTCCTTCTGTAAGACTAAGAGGTGGATTGTCAATTAATTGTTCACGAATATATTCACCTAATTTAGGTAGCTCCAAGTCTAAATTTATTAGTTCTTTTAACCAATTAGGAGCTTTTTCTTTCAGTAGTTCTAGATTGCTGGCCAGTCTTGGAAGCCTTGCTAGTCCATCTGCAATAGCAATTAGATCTCTTGCTCCTGCCTGTCCTGCTCCAGCTCTGCCAGCTAAGCGTTCTAGGTCTCCCATAGAGCGAAGCATTCGACGTATTGATTGCCTAAGAGCCTTTGTCTTTACTAGGCGGCCAACTATTTCTTGGCGGGCTTTAATTGCATCAACTTGTATTAGGGGTGCTTCTATCCAGCGACGAAGACATCGAGCTCCCATCGCTGTCAAGGTTCTATCTATTGCCCAAAGAAGAGATCCCTGAAATTGACCATCTCTTTGTGTGCTTGTGAGCTCTAAATTGCGTCTTGTTTGGGCGTCGATGCAGAGGAAATTTTCTGCATAAGTTGTGCGAGGACAATCAAGAGGAATTGTGCTTTTATCTGAAATTTCATTCGATTCGCTATCTATTGGTTTGGTATCACTAAAATATTTCAAAAGACCTCCAGCTGCTCTTGTAGCTAATGGCCATTGCTCTATGCCTAAGCCATTGAGGGTTTTGAGTTTGAAATGTCTTTTAAGAATTGATTGAGCCTCTGGAAGGCTAAAGCTTGTTTTTGATATTGCTCTTAGTTTGAGCTTTTCTGGGATCCATTGGTTTTTATTGCTTTTTTCAGGACCGGACAAGACCAACTCGGCAGCGTCAATTTTGATTAGTTCTTGCTGTAGCGAAGAAATTCCTTCTCCTTGAGTAACTAAAAACTCACCAGTACTTACATCTGCATAAGCGAGGCCCCAGTGAAATAGATGATCATTTTGATCATTACTTACTACAACTGCTGCTAACCAGTTATTTTTGCGGGCTTGCAGCATCCCTTCCTCGATAATTGTTCCAGGAGTGAGAACTCTTGTGATACCTCTTTTAAGAAGTGAGCCTTTACTAGGAGTAGTTTCTAACTGATCGCATAATGCAATACTTAATCCTCTATTAATTAGATCAGCGCAATATCGCTCAGCAGCATGATGTGGAACTCCTGCCATAGGAACTCGACCTATTAACTTTCCTCCTTCTTTTCCAGTCAGAGTTAGCTCTAGAAGCCTTGAGAGGAGAATTGCATCTTCAAAGAAGCATTCAAAAAAATCGCCCAATCTATATAGGAGGATCCTATCTGGATTGGCTTTTTTGAGCTCTACATAGTGACGGAGCACTGGTGTGAGCTTCTCTAGGTCAACTAGTTTGTGATTAGACCATGCCGGCAATTCTTGATCTGCATTTTTAAATGGTTGATTACGTGACGAATCTTTATTGGTTGTTGATTCTTTGAGTGTTTCTCTCGATCGTGGCCTATCTCTTGAATCTTTTGCAAGTTGTTGGTCAGATAGTTCGGTATTGATTCCTGACGTGCTTGTTATAGATCCTTCTACTTCTTGATTTGTCTGGCTGAAATCTCCAAACAGACTGCCTTGCATTGGTTCAGCATTGGCAGTCATAGATGTTTCAGCCCCTAATAGATCGCATAGTAAAGGCCATTAATTGGTTTGCATGTGAAGCCTCGCGACACCCAAGGGCTTCTTTTGGCAAAACCCCACTTCTTCATGGGAGAATGATTAGATGCTGTGAGCATTGGCTCCTTCGCTCAATCCCCCATGCAGATCATTTCTGACGTCGCCGCGAACGCACTTCTGTTTGCTTCCTTACTTTTGGTAATTGGAGTTCCAGTTCTTTATATGAGCCAAACAGATCCTTCCGACAGACGCAATAGTGAAATAAAGAAAATTGAGATCATTGGTGGTGTTTGGTTCCACCTCGTACTTCTCAATGGCTTCATAGCCGAATACGTTGCTCACCAATTGGTTGGCGTCACTGGTTATATGGGCCCAGTTTGATCCGTTTGGGTCTTTTTCTGGTCTTATTCTTTAGGGTTAGTCGACTCTGAGGGAGGCTGAATTGGGTGGGCTTTTTTAAGTTCCACCTAGTTTTTACATGATTGATATTTTTTTGCCCTAAAAAACACCTTATCTTCTACGCTAGAAGTAAATATGTGGCATATGGGCCACTTCAATAATGGCAACTTTTGAAGGTAATTTTAATGACTCAGAAGGCTTGCGAATTGCAGTTGTAGTCGCAAGGTTTAATGATCTGGTTACAGGCAAGCTTTTAAGCGGCTGTTTGGATTGTTTGGCGCGACATGGAATTGATACCTCCTCTGTAAGTCCGCAATTAGATGTTATTTGGGTGCCAGGTTCATTTGAGTTGCCAATTGTCACTAAGACACTTGCTAGTAGTGAACGTTATCAAGTGATAATTGCACTTGGAGCGGTGATTCGTGGAGATACTCCTCATTTTGATGTTGTTGTTGCTGAAGCTAGTAAGGGTATAGCTGCAGTTGCAAGAGAATTTGGTGTACCTGTCATTTTCGGCGTGCTAACGACTGACACATTGCAACAAGCTCTCGAAAGAGCTGGTATTAAGAGTAATTTGGGCTGGAACTATGCCTTACAGGCATTGGAGATGAGTTCCTTGATGAAAGCACTTGATTCGGTCAGAAGTGGCAATTAAAAAATTTTGCAATTGACCAGATCACCATTTGTAAGGCATGCTGCAATGGTCGTATGGAGCTTATGAGTTCCATCACAACGTGCGGATGTAGCTCAGTGGTAGAGCATCTCCTTGCCAAGGAGAGGGTCGAGAGTTCGAATCTCTTCATCCGCTTATATCGATTTTGACTTAATGGTTAGATCTTTTTTTGATGAGAAGGCTTTGGTTATCAACTCTTTCGAAGCCAATTTGTTGATAAAAATCTGAGCTTTTTGTTGTCATGAGATAAACGCGTTCAACGTTGCGTATGGAGTATGAATCCAGAATGGCTTGAACAACTTGTTTACCTAGACCAAGACCTTGTAAATCTTCTGCAACAACAACATCCCAAAGCACTGCTCGATAAACTCCATCGCTAGTTGCTCTGCCGAAACCAACTAATCGATTCCCTTGCCAAAGACTTACAACAACTGTGCTACCAGCTAATAAAGCACGTAACTTTTTATTGCTTCGGCCGTGTGCCCAGAAAGCATGTTTATCCAACAGGGTACGTAGTTTGATTATTCCCTGTTTGGGTATAAAGCCTGGACCTAGTCCAAGGAACCTAAGACCTAGAGCTCCTCGTCCGTGTTTTATCAATGTAAAGGCTGCCATAGAACCAACTCCATGGCAGCATCCTCCCAGGGGCAGGTCAAAATGACTTACAAAGGCATCATTCTCGCAGGTGGTACAGGAACAAGGCTTCATCCGATAACACAGGCAGTCAGTAAGCAATTGCTTCCTGTATATGACAAGCCAATGGTGTTTTATCCACTTACGACTTTGATGCTGGCCGGTATTCGGGAGGTCTTAATAATTACTACTCCTAAAGATCAGATGGCCTTTGAGCAGTTGTTAGGAGATGGAAAAGCCTTGGGGATGGTTATTAGTTATGCAGTGCAACCTAGTCCAGATGGGCTTGCTCAAGCCTTTTTGATTGGAGCTGATTTCTTAGCAGGATCTCCTGCTGCCTTGGTGTTAGGGGATAACCTTTTTCATGGACATGATTTAGTGCCTCAGCTTTTGTCAAGCCAAAGTGCTGAATTTGCTGCAACGATATTTGCTTACCCCGTTAGGGATCCGGAGCGTTATGGAGTTGTTGAATTCGCGAAGGATGGACGTGTACTTTCTATTGAAGAGAAACCTGCAAAACCGAGGAGTAGATATGCAATTACTGGACTGTACTTTTATGACGAAACGGTTGTGGAGCGAGCACGAATGGTTATGCCCTCAGACAGGGGGGAACTTGAGATTACTGATTTAAATCGTCAATATTTAGATGAAGGAAGTTTGAGAGTTCAATTAATGGGGAGAGGTATGGCTTGGCTTGATACTGGTACATGCGATTCTTTACATGAAGCGGGTGCCTATATCAGAACCTTGGAGCATCGACAGGGATTAAAGGTTGGTTGTCCTGAGGAGGTAGCGTGGCGAAAGGGCTGGATTAGTGATGAGCAGCTTGCAAGCCTTGCTGCGCCGCTAATGAAAAGTGGTTATGGCGACTATCTAATTGAGGTTCTTGAGTCTTCAAAAGCAATTTCTCCTTATGAAAGCTGAAGGACTTATTAGTTTTCAAGGGTTGCCTTTAGATGGGCCATTGCTTTTAAAGCCAAACGTTTTTGGGGATGAAAGAGGCTTTTTCTTTGAGAGTTGGAATGAAACGATTTTGAATGATCTACTTGTAAGCAATGCGCAAAATCCCGAGTCATTTGTTCAGGACAATCATTCGCGCTCAGTTCGTGGAGTGTTACGTGGTTTACATTTTCAAATCCCTCCTCATGCACAAGCGAAATTAGTTAGATGTGTTGCAGGTGAAATTTTTGATGTGGTTGTTGATCTTCGTTTGACTTCCCCTACTTTTTGCCAATCGGTTGGTGTTAATTTAAATGCTGAGAATCATCATCAGTTGTGGGTGCCACGAGGGTTTGCACATGGTTTTCTCACTCTTTCTAATAATGCTGAAGTGCTTTATAAGACAACAGATTTTTGGAACCGCAATTCTGAACGTTCAATTCGCTGGGATGACCCTCATTTAGCAATTGCCTGGAAAGACTTGGGCTTTCTTCCAAGTCTTTCTGAGAAGGATGCAGTTGCACCATTGCTAAAAAACTTGTCAGAAAGAGAGTTATTCCAATGAGAGTTCTTCTGACTGGTGCGACAGGACAACTTGGAAAAGCTCTTCAGGCTAGTGTTCCTACAGATGTTCAGCTGATTTCACTTGGCCGGGCCAAATTAGATTTGGCTGACCATGAATCTTGTCGAAAGGCTGTATTTAATAATAAGCCTGACTGGATAATAAATACTGGTGCTTATACAGCTGTTGATAAGGCTGAGAGTCAGCCAGAGTTGGCCTATGCAATTAATGCTGGTGCTCCAAATGCCTTTGCTGAGGCCTTGTTAGATCTTGGCGGTAATTTGTTGCAGCTAAGTACTGATTTTGTTTTCTCTGGTCAACAAAACATTCCTTATGAGGTCACCGATGTTGCTGATCCAATAGGCATTTATGGTGCAAGTAAGGCTGCCGGTGAAGTTGCTGCAATGAAACTGCCTAGTGCATGTTTACTTCGAACTGGTTGGTTATATGGACCTGTTGGACATAATTTTTGTCTTACTATGCTTCGTATGCATGCTTCAAGAGCTGCTAAAGGTGAATCTTTGAAGGTAGTTTCGGATCAGATTGGTTGCCCTACTGCAACTGATACTCTTGCATTAGCGTGTTGGCGTGTAATTTTTTCGGAAAGCTTATCTGAAAGACAGGTACTTCATTGGAGTGATGCTGGCGTGGCAAGTTGGTATGACTTTGCAGTTGCAATTGGAGAATTAGCTCTAGAAGTTGGCTTGTTAGATCAATCTGCCAACGTTGTGCCGATTAGAACTGCTGAATATCACACAGCAGCTACTAGACCAAAATATTCTGTACTTAATTGTGCTAGCACTAAGCAAATCCTTGGACTGGATCAGAGATATTGGAGAAAATCACTAAAAAATGTTTTAAAGCAATTAACGAAAAAACCTATTTAATGCAATTAACTGTTCAAAATTATTCTTTCTTTAGGAGTTAATTTCTTTGTTTGATCTCTCATCTCTACTGAATAAATCACATCGAATTTTGGTCACTGGTGGTGCTGGTTTTATTGGGGGTGCAGTCATTCGTCGTCTGCTTAAAGATAGTGAAGCTTTGGTATTCAATCTTGATAAGATTGGCTATGCAAGTGACTTGACCGGAGTTGATTCAGTTCTTTTGGACTTGGGTCCTAATGCTGTTGATCGCCACCAATTGTTGAAAGCAGACCTTGCAAGTTCTAAACAAACATTTGATGCTGTTAAAAACGCAGATCCTGATCTGGTTCTTCATTTAGCAGCCGAGAGTCATGTTGATAGATCTATCGATGCTCCAGAAATGTTTTTAAAGAGTAATGTTACGGGTACATTTAATCTTTTACAAGCAGTTCAATCTCATTGGGAACTTTTACCACAGTCACGGAAAGAGAGTTTTCGCTTCCATCACATCAGTACTGATGAAGTCTTCGGTTCATTGGGAGATACGGGAAGCTTTTCAGAGCAGTCTCCTTATGATCCACGTAGTCCTTATTCGGCTAGCAAGGCAGCAAGTGATCACCTGGTAAATTCATGGCACCATACTTATGGATTGCCAGTCGTTATTACTAATTGCTCTAATAACTTTGGCCCTTGGCAGTTTCCAGAAAAGCTCATTCCGGTTGTAATCCTGAAGGCAATTGCTAGGGAACCTATACCACTTTACGGTAATGGTTTAAATGTTCGAGATTGGCTTTATGTCGAGGATCATGTGGATGGTTTGTTGCTAGCAGCACTGAAAGGAAAATTAGGTAGCAAATATTGCATAGGTGGTAATGGAGAACGAACGAACTTGTATATAGTTCAGCAAATATGTTCTTTACTTGATCAATTACGACCTATTGAAAAGTCTTATTCGTGTTTCATTAAACCAGTGAAGGATAGACCAGGTCATGATTATCGTTATGCTATTAATTCACAGCTGATAACTAGTGAATTGGGTTGGATGCCAAGACATAGCGTTGACGAGGGATTGTTGATAACAATTCGTTGGTATTTAGAAAATCTTGATTGGTGCAAAATAGTTAAGGATCAGGCTGGTTATTTTGGCGAACGATTGGGAGAGCTTTAATGCCGTGAATACAGAATTAAATACTAGTTTGATAGATAATGAAGTTATTTTATTTTATGTAGATCATACATCACGCTTTCAGCGAAACACTGGAATACAGCGTTGCGTTAGATGTCTTGCAAGGGCTTTTCATGAGATTGGAATTTCTTTGCAGCCAGTTGTTTGGAATAGGCAGTTTGGATATTTAGAGCCAGCAAATGAGGAACAGCGTCTTCATTTGGCTAAATGGAATGGTCCTAGTCCGAACCAATGGGCTGATGGTTCTGTTCCATCCGCAGATGGCTTGATTAATGCTGGTTGGTTGATTATTGCGGAGCTTGTGAGTGGTCCTTATAACCCAACTTCAGATGATTTTGTAAGAGTTGCGATGCTTAATGACCTTTCATTGGCATGGCTTTTTCATGATGCAATTCCTTGGCGATTACCTTTTTTGTATGGAAACAAAGCTTTCTCCGCATCTCAGGCCCATTGTGCGTATATGGAGGGCTTGGCCAATTTTGAATTGGTTCTTGCGAATTCTCAAAATACGGCAAATCATTTACGAGAATTTTGGAGGGAGAAGAGGATTTTTCCAAAGGGTAATCTTTTATCTATACCATTAGCCGAGGAGTTTCCTGGTAAAGATCGTTCATTACCTACTGATGAAGGTGATATCGTCCTTTGCGTTGGATCCTTGGAACCACGTAAGAATCATTGTGCTTTGATAAAGGCTTTAGCAGATTTAGTTTTTAAGGAGAGGTGGCCTGATGATATTGTTTTGGTATTAGTGGGTTGGCCAAATGATAGAGAGGTTGTTGCTTTAGTTGAACGAGCTTTGAAATTATGCTTGCCATTGAGGTGGGAAAGTCAAGCTGATGATGCTTTATTGGAGAAACTATATAGGGATTCATTATTTTGTATATTTCCTTCAATTGAAGAGGGGTTTGGCTTACCAGTTGCTGAGAGCCTTTGGCATCATCGCTCATGTATTTGTAGTCAAAATGGAGCTATATCTGAGTTGGCTTCAGGAGGAGGATGCTTGACTGTTGATACGACTAATTGGCATGAATTAAGAGATGCATTGGAACGCCTTCTGATAGATAAAAATTTGCGCAATGAACTGCAAAATCAAATTACTAAACGCCCTGTCAGGCTTTGGCAAAATGTTGCTTTTGATTGGTTTAAAGCGATTAGTGAATCGAAGCTAGCTAATACTTAAGCTAAGAAATAATTTAATTCGAAATAAGATCATATTTTATAATTAATTCATGCTTAATTTCTTCAATAACGCTTCCCCAATCATTTGCTCTTGGTTGACGAAATAACCTCATATTGGGATACCAGTTTGTATGTCTTTTATTTAATCCCCAGCGCCACTCTGCTGTCCATTTTAATAGAACCCATGTAGTTTTACCCATGGCACCTGCTAAATGAACTATTCCATTGTCGGAGCTAATTACAAGATCACATTGAGCAACTATTGCTGCGGTGTCACGGAAATCAATACTGTTATTGAAGATGCTTTGTCCTTGTACAAAGTGCATGGATTTATGCTTTTCTATTTGTTTCTTCTCATCTCCTTTTTGAAGAGATATGAATTCAACATTCTTTAGCTTATTTAATTCTAGAAAATACTGGAAAGGTATTGACCTTCCTTTCATGTAGAGAGGAATTTCGGACTTTGGGTTACCTTGCCAGCTTAATCCAATTAAAAGATGGTTAGGTTTTCTTTTTAGTGCTTTACGCCATTTAAAAAGTCGGTCTGACTTAACCTGTATATATGGTTTTTCCCAAGGTATATTTTCTTCATTTATGCCAAGTTTGCCAGGCATACTTAAAAGATGGCACCAAGTGGTTCCAGGCCCTAATTCGTCTTTGGAGTATCTGTTGGTTATATTATTAATTTCACTGCCTTCTTGAAGTAAATCTACAAGTTCATTTTGACAGAAGAGACTTACCTCTACTCCTGACTTTTGCATTACAAGAGCAAAGCGACAAAATTGCAAAGTGTCTCCAAAACCCCCTTCACTTATTAGTAAAAGCTTCTTAGGAAGATCATGAAGTTTTGATAAGCCTTGCCAAGGATTACCTAGATTATATTTAAAGAATTCAGTTTCTTCTTTTTTCAAACGCTCTTCATAAATTTTCCAGCCTTCTTGAAACTTTCCAATAAGAAGGAGATCAAGAGAAAGATTGTTGAGAGCTTCTTTTCTAGGACTGTCTGGCATATTCAGGCTAGTTCGATATGCCCGAATAGCTGCTTCTGGCCTTCCTTGCATATGAAGTGCTATACCAAGATTAAAATAAGCAGCAGCTTTATTTGATTCTATTTGAATACCTTTGGAGATTATTCTTTGAGCTAGCCAAGGGTCTTGCTCGCTTAATAGACTTCCATGCATTATCCAATCGACTCCGCTCCACTGATTCATAAAACTTGTTTCCGCAAACCCTGAGCAATTTTTGAAAGATTTCTATCTTGTAGTAACCATCGATATTGTAAGCTCCAGCATTGACTTGCCATGGTTACAAAACTAGTGAGCTCGCCAAGTAGGCTATCATTTACTTTAACTTCTTGAATGGTACTTAGAGTTTCAACCCCAGGCCATAACTCAGCATTGTTCCATCCTTGTTCATATTCAAGTGGCGTACAATGGACGCCTATCGGGCCATTATGTCTAACTCTAGGGAGAAGGCTTTGTAAGCAGAATTTTTGCTTCTCTAATAAAGCTTCGGTCAGGGAATAGTCCCATCCAGCGCCACGATTTCCGCGTAAATCACGTACTTTTAGAGGGTGTGTCCACCAATGAGGAGATATAAACTGTTCAAATTGCTCTATAGAAAAAAATAATCCATAGCTAGATAAAAACTTGCTTTTAATCGCAAGATGAGGCCAAATAGGATTGACTTGTTTTGGAATAGCTAAATGGGCATGGTTTGAGCATCCTGAAAAATGTAAATTACCTGCAACAAAATTTTGTGAGAAGTTGGGCATTGCCATTGCAAGTTCAATAAATTCAAGAGCATCTCCACTTAATTCCAGGTCATCTTCTAAATAAAAAAATAGTTTTGCACCATGTTGAGCAGCACGTTGTAGACAATGAAAAGTATTACCTCTTACTCCTAAAATTTTTGCATTGCATTCAATATTGATTTTGCATGAAAGTTCAGATTTTTCAATTTGAATAAGGATTTCACTAAGTTTTGATGATGGATCAATTTGTATAAATAGAGTCCATTCCCTTAAGCCCCGTTGGATATTGAGGCATTGAAGGGTTTCGCTTAATTCATTAGGTCGGTTCCATACTGGCATACAAATTGCTTTCATTGTTAGGGTCCTAGCCAGTTTTTGGAATACATCTTGATTGCGTAATCAATGTCAGTCTCTAAATTATTGATAATTTGCTTTGCTAATATTTTACCATTATTGGCTATCTGCTCACAATATTGATTATTCTCTCTGCACCATATCAATTGCTCTTCAAGATTGCTAAGATCATTTTTTATGGGTATAAAATGTTCCATAGGAATTAATAAATGATGATACCACTGCACACGTTTACTAGCTACACGAATAACGCAACTGCCACTTAATAATTTCCAAAGTAGACCCCATGAATTGACATTTCCATCAATATCAATTAACCATCGATGCAGGGCTCCATGCCAGGGACTAGTTCGCGGAGAGAATAGATTATTTTTGATCAAATGTTTATTGATTTTTTGTTTCTGATTTGCCGATCTTGTTTGTACAAGAGCAGTGAATTTTGCATCTAACAAAGTTTTTCTTTGGTTACTCAGTCTACAAAGAATATAACGCGGTAAAGTCTCTAAATTAGATTCGTTTAAATCTGATAAACCGGTTGTTGAACCTCTCCAGAATGCTTTGTTTAATTTTTCTTGCCAATTAGGGAGGGGGTTGTTAATTTCAAATTCTTTAATCAACTCTGAGTAACCTTGTGTTGCTAGACAATAAGGATCAGGGATTAATGGTGGCCCAAGATGGTCATTAATTGGTGCGTCAAAGCGGAGGCAAGGCAGTCCTGGGTCTTCATCGTGGACTTGAATTGCGATTAGACCAGTCCGTTCTTCCTTGCTTAATTTGTTTACAGCAAGTTGACCTACTCTAAGAAGAGGGTTGATTCTGTTGGGGATTTCTGCTCCATGGATTGGCAGGCTTAGTTTTGGTTTCTGATATTGGGCGAGTGTGATCTCGATTAGTCCATTGTGGTTTGCAGGTGCTTGCACCATCCCCACGTCATGAGAAGCTTTAGAAAGATTCAGTGTCTTGAGTATGCGGATCTTGGTGGCCATAGTGCACCATTGGAACCCGAATGGAAGTGGTCGGCATGCTTCCCTCAGGCCAAATCCTCATCCACGTAAATGTGGCTTGCAAGATCAGCTATTGGCTTTGCGCCGCTTAGGGACTCTTCAGGGGAATCTGGATTTTGTTTCCTTATCAGTTCAGCCTGTCAATCATTCTTTGGGAAATGTATTTGATATTAGGGTGATTACTGACGGCAAGAATTCAGTTATTGATCAGCTTGATGACCCTTATAAGAACCTATTTCAAGAAGTTGTTAGGGAACCAGTAGATGGACTTCATCTTGGCTTTGAAGTTCAAAAGTATTTGGCTTCTCAATTGAATGAGGGATATCACCTTTATTGCTATATGGAAGATGATTTAATTATTCATGACCCTATGTTTTTTAGAAAGATTTGTTGGTTTAATCAAGAACTTGGTGACGAAAAACTTCTGTTGCCTCATCGAATGGAGTTTTCTACTCGTCCTAACAGGATTGATAAGTTGTATATAGATGGATCTATGCCTGAGAAAGATCTTAGAGCTGTTATTCCAAAACCTCCCAAACCTTTTGTTGCTGGTACACCAGCAGGAGAGATTCTTTATGAATCTCCAAGAAATCCTCATGCAGGATGTTTCTTCTTAACTCATAGTCAGTTGACTTCTTGGACTGAACAGTCTTGGTGGCAAGATGGTGATACAAGTTATGTATCACCTTTAGAGAGTGCAGCAACTTTAGGATTGACAAAGTCTTTTGATATTTACAAGCCTGCTTTTAGTCATGCTGCTTGGCTTGAACTTCAGCATTGGGGCACTAGTTTTATTTGTCAGATACATCCACAGGCAAATGAGGCTAATACTAAATCGCGCAAAGTTAAAGATGATGATTACTCTGGATCTTGAAAGTGAAGTTTCTACTCATCCATCAGAATTTCCCAGGTCAATTTCGGCAGTTGGCTCCTTACTTACATGAAAAAGGTCATGAGCTAGTCGCTATTTGTTCTCATCAAAGATATTTACCTGCAAAATTCCGGTTGCTTCGTTATCAAGTACCTCCCAAGCCTCCAGATGGTTTACCGCATTCTTCTCAGCTTGCACATGAGGCTTTTCAAAGAGCTGCCTTGGTTGCCCGGCTTTGTGAACAGTTGAAAGGAGAAGGGTGGAGGCCAGATTTAATATGTGCACATCCTGGATGGGGTGAAACTCTTGCTATTAGAGAGGTTTGGCCAGAAGTTTTTCAAATTCTTTGGCCAGAAGTTTGGTTGAGGCCTGAACATGCCGGCTGGGGTGTTGACCCTGAAAAGCCTTTGCCTGGGCTTGAGCAGAAGCTCGAACATGTTGCTCGCAATTCGCTTACACGAGCCTCGCTGGATCAGGCGCGAGGATGGGTTTTACCTACGGTTCATCAAGCCAGAAGTTTCCCTCATGAATTTCAAAATGAGCGTATGCAAATTGTCCATGAAGGAATTGATACTAAACTTGCCTGCCCTAATCCTGAAATTAGTTTTGAAGTGCGTGGGATCAAGATCACTAAAGATGTGCCTGTTATCACCTTTGTAAATAGAAACTTAGAGAGGCTTAGAGGATTTGATACATTTATGCGTTCGTTACCAGAAGTTTTATCAAATAACAAGAAAGTCCGAGTTTTGATTGTGGGTGATAATGAAGGTGGATATGGTGGAGGTCATTCGAGTGGTCGAATACTGAAGGATGTAATGCTTGAGGAGCTTTCGGGGAAATTGGATTTGGAGAGAATTCACTTTCTTGGCCGGATTCCACATTCATCTTTAATTGCTTTATTTCAGGCAAGCTCCGTTCATGTATATCTAAGTTATCCATTTATTTTGGGCTGGAGTTTACTCGAAGCAATGTCATGTGGATGTTGCATTATTGGAAGTGAAGGCATGCCAGTCAAAGAGGCTATTACTCATGATGTTGAGGGATTACTTGTTCCAATTATTGATCCCTTGCTTTTGTCAAAGAGAATTTTATATCTTTTAGAGACCCCTTTGGAACGTCAACGTTTTTCAGAGGCTGCTAGAAAGAAGGCAATGTTTTGGGAGCAGTCTTATACATTGGATAAGCTTTATCATTTTCTTATGAACATTAAATGATAAAGTAAGGATAAATCTAAAAAGATTTATCCTTACTTTTGAAATAAAATTTCTAATTTTCTAGCTGAAGCTATTACACTAAATTTTTCTTCAGCAATTTCTTTACCTCTGTCGCCAAATTCTTTTATTAACCTTGGCTTGTCTACTAGACAAGATAATTGCTTTGAAAGGTCATCAGAATTACCTTGTTGAAATAATAAACCATTTACTCCTTGTTCTACAAGCTCTTTGCTGCCACCAACTCCGCTAGAGATAAGTGCAAGACCACTTGCCATAGCTTCTGCTTGAACTATTCCAAATGCTTCTGGGTATATTGATGGAAATACAAACACATGATTTAGTCTGAAAAATCTTGCAAGTTGATTCCTATTTAACTCTCCTGTGAAAGAAACCGAATGCTTCATGTTATGTGTTGATAAAAAAGCCTCTAGGTCTTTTCTGTAGCCACTTTGAAATTCTGCCCCAGCAATTAATGTTCTTGTTGAAATGCCTTTATATTTCAATTTTATTATTGCTTCGATCAGTATATGTAATCCTTTTGTTGTCATTAAAAGACCAGCATATGCTATGCAAATTGGGTTATTTATGGAACCAGTTGGCAATTTAGGAAGTTCGCGGCTTGTTGCTTTTTTACCAAAGAGTTCGACTCTAGCTCCAGGATAAATAACGGGAGAATTTTTTTGAGCAAAGCCAAGGGAAATCAGTGACTCTTTAACTGCTTTACTTGCAGAAACTACCTTGTAATTTTTTTCTTTTGGTAGATAGATTGGATCAAATGGAGGTGATGTAAATCCAATATGATGAATTATTGGAAGCCCAGTTTTTGTCAAGATTCCAAGAATTTCGTGCTCAATTAGGTCTAAGTTTCCTATCAGGATTCCATCCCAATGATATTTGCCTAGCATATTTTTTAGAATAGTTTGATTGTGTAGATCTATCTTCTTTCTTTCAAATGGATCTAAGATATGACTAACACCTTTTTGAAATGAGCCTTTCAATTGCAATTGCCTGTGAGTTGTTGGCTCAAATTGGTTAGATTTTTTTTTCAAGTAAGGAGCATCACTACAAACAACTTCCACTGAGTGTCCTAATTCTCTGAGGCCCCAGGCAAAATCTGCCATAGATCTTCCATATCCACCTAATTCTTGAGGCGGGTACAAATTGGTTATGAGCAGTAGTCTCATGGTTATTGGTTTGCTTTACTCATAGGTGGACCTCAAAAACTTGCATCCCCGTGTGCGTTCTGCCTGTTTTGGTCGCCAGTTCAGATTTACTCCCTAACGGTGGTCCACTAAACGGGCGGCGTTCTGCTGGGCAAACTTTATTGAGCCTTTGGGCAAGAGAAGCAGGCGAGGGGCCATTAACTTTTGCGCTAGCAGTCCCTGAACAACGCAAATTTCTAGAGCAGTATGTGCGGTCATTCGGCCATACAGGTGACTTTAATTGCATTGATCTGATTAATCCTGGAGGAATGCTTCCGCATGGCGCTCTTTTTCTTCCGGATCCTTCAATTGGACGTTGGGCTCATTGGAGAGGGTTGGTCGGGTCTGCATCTTTCTCATTAATTGGCCAGATTCACACTCTTAGCACCCCAGCTTCTATGGCTCTTATTGAGGAGCTAGTTACCGAACCTATTCGACCTTGGGATGCTGTGATTTGCAGCAGTACTGCAGGTAAGGCAGTGGTGGAGTCGGTTATTGAAGATAGGGAACGGCAGTTGCGCGAGAGATTCCAAGTAAAGGGTCCTGAGACTTGCTATAGACCTCAATTGCCTGTCATACCTTTACCAATTAGTACAGAACAGATTGGTGCTGGCTTGCCTTCCAAGGCTTTAGCAAGAAAAGAATTGGGGATTGAACAGGATAGCCATGTAGCTCTTTGGCTAGGCCGTCTGTCAATGCTTACGAAGTTTGATCCGTGGCCAACTTATCTAGCTCTACAAGAGGCAGCCTTGAATTTAGACAAACCTCTTGTTTTGATTGAATGTGGTCCTGATGATTCCACTCAACAGAGTGATCATTTTCGAAAAATTAGATCTCTGTGCCCAAATGTAGTTTTTTGCAGACTTGGGGGAGATAAGCCAGTCTCTGAGAGTACAAAACTTGCATCATTGGCATCTGCAGATATTGCAGTTTCGTTAGTTGACAACACACAAGAAACCTTTGGATTGGCTGTAGCAGAAGCTATGGCAGCAGGTTTGCCAGTTGTTGCATCTGATTGGGATGGTTATAGAGACTTGGTTCGGTCTGGAATAGATGGTTTTCTTGTTCCAACTAGATGGAATGCAATGGCTCAAGAGTTGTCAACTCGTTTGGGTTGGGCCAGCGAATTAGGTGTTCTGAGTTATCCAATGACAGCTGGCTGTCTTGCTCAGCTGGTTCAAATTGATTTGTCTGCAGCAGTAGCAGGAATAGTTGCTCTTTTAAAGCAACCTGTGATGGCTCGAGCTATGGGGGCTGCAGCAAAGGATCGAGCAGAACAAGAATTTAGTTTTAAGGTTGTTATGGGTAAATATAAAGATCTATTTAGCGATTTGAAGGAGAAACGTAAGAGAGCATCTGGTACTAATATTGATAATGATTCGTTCCCAGTTTCTTTTGATCCGGTAACTGCTTTTGCAAGTTATCCTTCAAAGGAATCTATATTTATTTCAGACTCAGATAAAATAAATAATGTCCCAGAGCTTGTGAAAGAAGGCCGTAAACCTCTTTGGAATCAATTAAGGCATTCTCTTTCGGCTGCACAATGGGCGAAATTAGAGCGTGAGCTTCTCCTTAAACATCAACTTAATTAACTCTCAACGTGCGCCATTCTTATATTCGTCATCTTTTAATTCGTAGTCATTGGAAACGATGGTTAATACCTGTGATTTGTTTAGTACCTTATTTTGGTTCAATTGTCTGGCTTTTTACTAGTGGTCTTTTTTGGGTAGGACAATTGATGCTTGCACCTTTAATAATGGGTCTTTTGCTCGCTTTTTTGACTTATATGCTCGCTTTGTTGGAGTTTCGTGGCAGGCTTCGTTGAGCCCTTTCATTTATCATAGAAATACCTAAATGAATTTGAGGGACGTGGATCTACCCCTAGAAGCATGGTCTTTACAAAATGCTCAGGCTCGAAGAGAAGCCTTGGCAAGATTTTGGCTTTATGCCCCAACTGACTTGTTGGAGACTTTGTGGTCCTCACCTGTTGGTAATACAACTACTGAATTGGTAAGGCTCCTTAAGGATGATAGTCAACTTAACGCTAGTGAGATTGCCCTTAGAAATCAGATTAATGAGGCTCTGAGTCATGGATTGCAGCAACCTTTGTCACCACAATTATTGATTGCGAATTTTTTATTCTCTCCAATTGGTCGCCTGAAGATTCAGAATCCTGAACAATACTTACCAGCATGGTTTGTCTTAATTTATAAGGGTTTATATGAGCAAGGTGAGGGTGATAAACAAAATTATGTCCCTTTAGAGGCATCTAATGTGCAGCAGGTTGCATCTGATGTGCCAATACAAAATAACCAAAATCAACAGCAGGATTTGAATCAATTTCCTTCTAATTTAGAGGAATTAGTTGTTAATAGAATCCAACTTAATAGAATGCTTGGGCTTTCCAACCTGCACTATATAGATCCAGATGATCAGGAGATTAGTGAAGAGTTGATCGCACTTCGTTGCTCTTTTGCGAATGCTATAAAAGCCTGTCCAGAAGAAAAGTTGGAGAGTCTTTGGGCGGGAGAACTTAATGATAGATATTGGTCAATGGTTCGTAGTGGTATACAGAAACAGGCTCTTTCATCTGTAGATGAAGCAATGAAGCAAGAAGTTGTACTGAAACTTTCTCCGGCTCAAGGAGGAGGGTTTGATAAGCCAGGTTCAATTAATGCCTTGTTGATTGCGATGCTTTATTTCGAGCCAGGAACAATGACTGTTAATGATCCGGAGAGCAATGTTCCGAGTTGGCTGCTAGAAAACTTCCGAGAGATATTTATGCAGACACTTCCTTCGTCTTGATCAGAGAAATGCATCTTGTTGCATGCGCTTACTTTTTTCACACTCCAATTATCCATCACAATTTCGACGATTAGTTCCTGCTCTGCAGAAGGCAGGTCATGAAGTTGTTTTTTTATGTCGCCAGAAGGAGTGGCATGCCCCGCCTTCCAAGGGGTTTAGGTTGCTTCCTTATAAAATTCATCGTGCTTCAAAACCAGAATTTCTACATCCTTATTTGAGACGCTTTGAAGATGTTGTTCTGGCTGGCCAGGCAGCCTTTAGGGCTGCCACACGTTTGAAGTCAGAAGGATGGATTCCTGATGTCATTGTGAGCCACATTGGATTTGGCAGTGGCCTTTACCTTTCAGATTGTTTTCCCGAAGCTAGAAGAATCGGATGTGCTGAGTGGTACTACAGGCCCTTTGGCAGTGATGTTGATTTTTTGAGAAAGGGAATTGTCTCAGATGATCGCAAGATGCGACTTAGAACTTGGAATGCTCAGCTTTTGCTTGAGGCTGAGTCTTGTGATCTTTTAGTTACACCTACTAAATGGCAATGGAAACAGTTTCCTGAAGAACTTCAATCACGAATGAGGATTGTTCATGAAGGCATTGACTTTGAGGGACTTTCTTTGCTTCGAGCAAGGCGCCCCAATCTGCCAGCGTCTCTTCCCACTAGTGAGCAAATCGAATGGGTTACTTATGTAAGTAGGGGTTTTGAGGAATATCGAGGATTCCCTCAAGCAATGCAAGCATTGCATTTGCTTCAGGAAAGACGGTCGTCGATACATGTAGCTATCGCCGGTGCAGATGTTGTTGCATATGGATCTCCTAGAAGTGATGGTCGAACATGGCAGCAATGGGCTCAACAGGATCTTGGTCTGGATTCTTCACGAACTCATTGGTTGGGGTCATTACAGGAGAATGAATATCAGGCGCTTTTATCCCATAGCAGAGCCCATTTATATCTCACGATTCCTTTTGTATTGAGTTGGAGTTTGCTTGAAGCAATGGCTGTTGGGTGTCCGATAGTTGCCAGCTCGACTCCCCCAGTTCAGGAGGTCTTGATTGATGGAGAGAATGCGTTATTAAAAGATTTCTGGGATCCATTGGCTCAGGCAGATGCATTGGAAGAGCTTGTGAAGTCCAGTGATTATTCAAATCATCTTGGAGCTAATGCCTCCGAAGCTGCCAAAAAATATGCGTTCAAGGATTCTTTGAAGACTTGGAATTCAATGCTTTTTGGACAATAAAAAAGGCTTGATTAATGTGGTTTAGAGCGCTTTGCACCGTATTGATAGTGTTAGGACACCCTAACTACTGGGCCAGGGGCATTGATTTGACCTCTTTGAGGCGCTATAAATATGCCGCCAAGTCTCTTAGTTTTTCTAAGCGACTTTTTTAAGGCACACTCCGCCCCCTTGGTGGGTGCGTTGTGACATAAACCAACCCACCAAATCCAAAAGTCCGCCACCGATGTCTTCGAGTTACAACACAATTCTGGGTACCGACACTGCGAATACGCTTATCGGATCCAACGGTGCTGATTCCATTGCTGCCCTTTCAGGTGACGACACCGTCGTCGTTCAGGGAGACGATCTCATTTATCTCGACGCTGGCAATGACAGCTTGTCGATGAATAGCAACATTACTTCTGGCTCCGTATACGGAGGAGACGGTAATGACACATTCAATCTCACCGCTACTGCACACAATTCACTGTTCAGTGGTGACTCAGGTAATGACACCCTGTCATTCAGCGTTGGCCCTCTTACATCAGAGCTCCAAGGTGGTGCCGGTAATGACTCATTAGTTATTAACGATGATGTAACTGGAGTCACTATTTCCGGTGGTAACTCTGCTGCAACCTCTAGCGATGGTGCTGACACTATCTCGGTTTCAGGAACTCTTGCTAGTTCCTTGGTCGAAGGAAATGGTGGTGCTGATACCTTGGTTGTTGGCGGTAAAGCAAGTTCTTCAACAGTTAGGGGTGGCCAAGGTAATGACACCCTTTCATTCGGCGCCAGTGTTACAGGGTCAACCATTTATGGAGACCTTGGAGCTGACACCCTCCAGTTAAATACAGGAAATGTAAGAAACAGTCTTATACAAGGTGGAAGCGATACCGATACTTCAAGCGACGGAAAGGATTTAGTTTCTATCGGAGTTGCTATATCAGCTTCTACAGTTCTTGGTAACGGTGGCGATGACACCATTAATTTGGCCGGAACTGGCATCCTTGATGGTTCAAGTGTTCATGGTGGTAAAGGAAACGACGTCCTTTCCAAAGGTGCTGGAACTTTAAGTACTGCTTATCTTGCTGGTGACCTAGGAAACGACACAATTAGTCTTCTTGCAGTTTCTCTTTACGGTTCAACTCTTTACGGAGATAACTCAACAACTTCAGGTGGTGATGATGTCATCAACCTTGCAGCTGCTGGAACAGGGATCCAGAACACCACAGTTTATGGAGGCTCCGGTAAGGACACTATCGTTGTTAACGACAACACTACTGAGGCCAACCTTACTAGCTTCTTCCAAGGAAATGCTGGTAACGACTCACTGAGATTTAGTGGTTCTGCTATCTCCTCTACGGTTCGTGGTGGTCAAGGTAATGACACTATTGCTCTTAGCTACTCTGGTTCTGGTGGCTCCGTTGCTTCTCAGTTCTATGGTGATAAGGGTGATGACTTCATAACAGTTGCTGTTGCTTATGGTGCTGGAACTATTTACGGAGACGAGTCAGCAACAGGTGGTAGTGGTCAGGACACCATTTCCGCTGGTAATTTGACCAACAGCGCTGTTATTTATGCTGGTGGTGGCAACGACACTCTGGATGTTTCCGCATTAACCTCTTCCACTCTTTACGGTGGAGATGGAGCTGACACCATTGGCGTTGCAGGTGGTGCAGCTGGCCAGATCTACGGTGATGCAGGAAATGACACCCTGAGTATTGGTGCAGGCACTACTACTCTTTACGGTGGTGCAGGTACTGACTCTGTAAACGTTGGTACTGGCGCAAGTAACAAGCTTTACGGCGGTGCTGACAACGACACCTTCGATGCAGCTGGCGCAGTAAATACTGCAACTGTTGTTGGTGGAGCTGGTGCTGACATCTTCACATTCGATGGAGCTGGAGTAACTTCCTCCAAGATCAGTGGTGGTACTGGAAATGATTCCGTTAACTTCGGAGTTCACGTTACCGTCGCTAGCAGCAATACCACGGTTTACTTTGGTTATGGAGACGGCCAAGACTCAATAGCCTTTGGCGCTCACGCAACACAAGTAACTGCAGGAACTCTGATGATTGCAGTTGACAGTCAGTACGGAGCAACTTCCTCTTACGGAATCTCTGGTGCGGCTGGTGCGGCAGACAGAACTGTTACCTTCGGTTCAGGTTCTAACCAAGGCAAGATCGCGTTCACTAACTTGTTCTCTGTAACTAGTGGAACATTCTTGAGTGCACAAGGCGTTAGCTTCACAACAGTAAGCACAGCCACTATCACCGCTCTTGGTTGATTAATCTCTAAATATCAATCTGTAGAAAACTACTAAACTACAGTTGAATAATTAAGCGGGGAAGGTCTTAATCAACCTTCCCCATTTTTTTGTCAAAAACAATGAAACCAACTTGGCAAAACATATTGCTCCGCAAGACATCTCATGATGTTCTTGTTGATTCAGTAGACTCGACTCAAGGTCTTGCTCGCATAGCAAGTTTAATTATTCAGGCAGAATGGGCTACGGCTGAGTCCGCATTACTCTCAAGCGTTGATTTCACTGAAAAAGCCAGACTTTCTTTGCTTGCATTTCTAGATTTACGTATAAGGAATTTTTCTAGACTAAATCGACTGATTCCATATTTAGTTCAGAGGTTTCCTCAGGATCCATTTGTTCGCTCCTTGTGGGTGAATTGGAATCTTATTTCAGGCAATGAATCTGACTTGCTTAAGCTTCCAGATTCGTTTTGGGCAAAAGAGACTTCTTGTCTACATCTTTGCTTATCACATGGCTATTGGTTATTGAAAAAGACTGCTTTTCAAGAGTGCGAGTTCTTAATTGAGACTGTCTTATCTCAGGAATCATTAGATAGAGATTTATTGATATCTCAACTCTTTCAGAGGAAGAGAGAACCACATAAGGCATTAGAAAAGTTGATGCCTTGGTGTAATTATGCCTTTGGCCGGCCTGATTTTTGGCGCACTTTTCTTCAGCTTCATTTTGAATTGAGGAAAGGTGATCATCTTGCAACTTTTCTCAGGCAAGGACTAGGAGAGGTTCCTCGAAAGGAGGAAATCCTTGATCTTTTTGCTTGGGGCTGTGTTTTGCAGAGAAAGCCTGCCGAAGCTCGTAGGAATCTTTTTGTGCAGAGGCTATTGGGTTGGAATTTGTTTGAACCCACGGCTGTTGCTCATCTTTTTACTTGCTATGAAAACTTAGGTGAAACTGAAAATGTACAGTATATGCATTCATCTATATCTTCTGAACCGACTAAATTTCTTGATGTTTTTGCAAGTTTAATCCTTCATCTCACAAGCATTGAACATCAATCAATTAGTTCAACTAGCAAGACGTTAATTGATGTTTTAGAGCGTAATCCAGGCTATAAAAAACATCTCCCTGTTAAACCATTAACTCCAGCATCTAAGAAAAAAAATGATCGATTACGCATTGCTTGGGTTACTGGGGATTGTAGATATCATCCAGTATCTAGGTTTTTACTTGGCTTTTTGAATTCTTTATCAGGAAATTTCTCTCATGATCATCTTTTAGTTAGTACAACTCCTTTTGATGATCAATTCCCTGAGTTTTTTCAGAAAATTGATGATTTACAAGTTATTGATTTTTCAGGCAATATGGCTCATCACATGACTAATGCTATTCGTGATTTAAGTCCAGATATTGCTATTGATCTTTCTGGCTGGACACATTCAAATATTGCAGCTTCTTTCATGGCAAGGGTGGCACCAATCCAGGTTAACTATTTAGGTTATTTCGGCTCTACTGGTATCCCTGCTATGGATTGGTGGTTAGGCGATTCAAATTTGTTTCCTTCAAAAATGTCTCAGTGGCATAGTGAAAAAATATATCGCTTATCCCGATGTTTTCTTGCTTGGGATCCGCACCCTGAGTTACCTGAGGCAAACATTGATGTTCAAGAATCACCGCAAGGCCCTGTACGTTTTGGTTGCTTTAATCATCTGAGAAAACTTTCAGATTTTACTTTAAGGACTTGGGCTTCGATATTAGAAAAAGTGCCTAACTCACGACTAGTGTTGAAGGCTGCTGGTCTTGAGGATATGGAGGCTATTGCATTATTGAAGAGACGTCTAATGAGAGCAGGTTTTGACCTTGAGAGGATAGATTTTTTATCATTTGCTTCTTCAGTTTCAGAACATTTGTCTCAATATAGGTTTCTAGATATAGCATTAGATCCTTTCCCTAATGGTGGATGTACTACTACAGCTGAAGCTTTATGGATGGGAGTACCTGTAATAACTATGAAAGGAAAAAGTTACGTTAGTAGAATGAGTACTGCTGTCCTGAAAGGAGTTAATATGGATTCATGGATAGCTAATGATTACTCTTCTTATGAAGATTTAGCAGTTTTACATTCAAGTAACCTCTCTACTCTACGCCAGACTAGAGAGAATTGGCGATTGAAATTAAAGAAATCGGAACTAGGGGATTCAAAAGGATTAATGAGGGAACTAGAAGAAGCTTTTAGTGTTATGAGTTCTCCGACCTAGGAGGGTAATAGTTCATTTATTTTTATTTTGCAGTAGGTTTCTATCTGTTCAGCAACTCGTTGACCATTTGCGAGTGGAGATCTGTTTATTTTTTCTCTTAGTATTTTTCTAGAGTGCACATCTCTTTGCCCTTGAGATGCAAGCTTTTTAGCAATTAATTGGTATTCCAAGCAATCATGAGCGATCCAACTGTCGCATTTAGCACTTCTGAGCAAACTAGTACTTAACCTCCCTACCATTCCTTCCCCAGCAAGTGCTATTACAGGCACTCCCATCCATAAAGCTTCAGCTGTTGTTGTTGCACCTCCATAGGGGATTGGATCTAACGCAATGTCAATCCACTTATAAAGCGTAAGGTGCGATTCAGTTCCTTCAACCCAATCGAGCATTATTAAGCGATTGTTCTCTAATCCATTTTTTTGAAATAGTTCTCGAATGCGATCCTTTTCTTCTTTTTCAACAAAGGTAATACTTTTAATTACTAATTCACTATTAGGTATGCCTTTTAAAACTTGACAGAAAAGATTAATAGCCTGAGTTCCTAACTTTCTACTATTATTAAAACTGCCAAATCTTACATTTTCTCCATCTTCTCTCTCTAAGGGTGGTAACTTTATTGGCTTATAGGCCATATAGCCACCTTCAATATGTAGCAAATTCTGACGTCTGTCTATTTTATTTAAATTACCAAATAATTCTTTATCGCCAATCCAGCCATCAATGCATGAAAGGTAAGTCGGGGCAAAATAACCTAAGTAACTAAGTTGAACTGGTGCTGGCTTATAAATTAGTGCTTTTATCCGACTAAATCCTGTATATCCTCCTAACTCTATTATAACGTCTATATTTAGATCAGAAATGATTCGCGCAACTTCTATATCATTTGCTCCAGTTAAATCTATCCACTGTGAGCACTCTGCTTTTACTAAGTTTGTGACCTTATCTTGATTGGGACCACAATGCAAACCGATTATTTCAAAATTTTTTTCGTTATGACTTTTTAAGATTGGTAGAAGGAAGCGAGAAACTGGATGATTACAGAAGTCTGATGATATGTATCCAATCTTTAATCGTCTATCTACCAAAGGTTCATGAATACAATCAGCCCACATGTTTTTCATTCCTCGGATGGATACTTTCTCCTCCCATTTTTTTTGCGACCTTAGCAAGTTCCTTTGGATCAATTAAGCTTGTTGCTGAACCAATGAACTGTAGATTAAATAATTGAACGTCATTAAATATATCCCCATTTTTTAGATGACGTTTTAAAATAGAAACAGATTTTTCTGGGTGACCAGTTTCAGCAAAATTTTGTGCAAGTGCTTCTTCTAAAGTTGTATTGTTTGGGCAGTATTTGAGTCCATTTTTTAAAGTTCTTTGGCAAGCAATATTGTGTTTGAGAGCTTTCTGACAAGCTGCTAAATTTATCCAGTTGCTTGCTATTTGAGTGGTTTGCTTTGAAAGTGGTTCTAGTATTTCAATTGCTTCATCAATGTGTTGACGCTTCATGAGTATTGCTGCCCATGCTCCTTGAATGTGCTTTGCTTGCTTGAGGCTGTTCGAGAGTGATTGATACAGCTCTTCAGCTTTTGTGAGCTCATTTAAATCTTTTAGAAGGGTCAATCTGTTTGCAATAAGACTTGGATGTTGAGGTAAAGACTTGCTGCCATTCTCGAATGCTTGGAGTGCTTTTTCTGGCTCATTTTTTTTCCAGTAGATGACACCTAGCTCTAGCCAAGCAAGTCCTTCATTTGGATTATTCTGGCAGAACCTTTCTAGTAATAAACAAGATTTATTGGTATGATTATTACTTACAAAGATTTTTGATAATTTGAGTACAGGCGAGAAATTTGCCGGGTGTTCTAAGGTGGCCTTATTTAGCAACTCTATTGCTAGCCTTTGATTTCCAACTTTTAGATATGCATTAGCAGCATTAGAAAGTAGCTGTAAATTGTTTGGCCATTTCTGAAGATACTTGTTGTAGAGATTAATTGCTTCCTTTAGTTTTTGTTGTTGGCTCAGGAGTGCACCAAGATTCCCTACGTCTTCTGGTATACACTTTTGATCAAGCAAAGCTTTATATAGGCTTTCTGCCTTTTGAAGTTCACCACAGGCGTGTGCTTTGTGTGCCCTTTGACGTAAGGTCATTCCAATGACATCGCTGAGCTCCAGCTAAGGCCTGATGCCCATACTTTCAGAATACAGGCAAGTAAAGGACTGGGCTAGTTTTTTAGAGTACGTGGTTACTGGCCCCCTTGAGAGGCTTCAGGAATTCGAGGAACATGCACGTCAGCAATTGGCTGTTTCAGGAGATCATGGTTGGGTTATTCCAATAGGCTTTTCTTTGTGGAGAGTCGAAAAGTATGTTGATGCATTAGATATCCTTGAAGTTGGAAATTCTCTGTCCAATTCAAATAGTCAATATAATGTTGTTAAAGGTATGGTTGCTAGGCGCATTCCTGGCAAAGAATCAGTTGCCAAAAGAGCATATTGTCATGCCTTAAAGCTTGAGCCAATGCGAGCGGATGTTTATTATAATCTTGCTAATCTTCTTCGTACAGATAACCCATCAATATCAGAGAAAGCCTATTTGCTAAGCTTAAAACTCGACCCAAATGCTCACCTTACTTGGCATAACTTAGGTCTTGCCCTTAATGAGCAAGATAAACATGTGGAAGCACTCAGAGCATTTCGAAAAGGAATAGTCCTTAATCCTGAATACCCAGATGGCTGGTGTAATGCAGGGTTGGCATTGTTTGGTATGGATGATTATGCAACTGCTATTCGTTATTTTCATTACACAATAAATTTAGATGATAAAAATGAGGCTGGGCATGTGAATTTAGGTTATGCATTGATGAATGAAAATCGTCCTTTGGAGGCTTTAGAGTGTCTGAAGCGTGGGGTGCAAATAAGTTCTGGTTCAGTAAATGCTATTTGGAATCTTTCTCTTATACACCTCATGCTTGGTAACTATAAAGAAGGATGGGATCTTTATGAAGCTCGTTTTAAAACAGAACAATTTAAAAGCACTGTATATCCAACTACTGGTACAAAAATAGAAAAGATGTCTCAGTTACCCTCAAAAGGAGAACCTCCAGTTGTTGTATGGAGTGAGCAGGGCATGGGGGATGCAATACAGTTTTGTCGTTATCTCTATCTTTTGGAGGAGAAAGGAGTTCCATTTGTATTTAGCACACGTGAAATGCTGTTTTCACTTATGAAAGATTGGCTTCCTTATTCGCAGCGAGTGCTACTTGAAAAGACTTGGGATCGTAATGAAGACAAGAGACCTCATCTAGCTTTGATGAGCTTGCCTAGGATTTTTGATACAGATGTGCATACAGTACCCAATGCTTATCCATACTTGACTGCTTCCAATGAAACGCCTAGTGAGTTCTTAATTGATAAGGCTCCTGGAGGGGTCAATGTGGGTTTGGTATGGGCATCTAATCCTGACAACAAGGCTATGTATCGCCATAAAACGATCCCACTAGATTTACTTTTTTCTGATTTGGAAGAATTAATAGCTCTTGATTTAATTCAGCTACATTCTCTTCAGGTAGGTAAAGATGCAGAACAATTGGATAAATATAAAAAACATTGTGGTTTGCATGATTGGAATGGTCGATTAAATGATTTTTCAGATACTGCCTATGTCATCAGTCAACTTGATCTAGTTATTAGTGTAGATACTGCTGTTGCTCATTTGTCAGGTGCTCTTGGGAAGCCTACGTGGTTGCTATTACCTGCAAATGCAGATTTTCGCTGGTTATTGGATTGCTCTGACTCCCCTTGGTACCCAACCATGCGAATTTTTCGTCAGCCAGGACGTGGAGACTGGCAATCGGTTGCTAACGAGATCATTGAACAATTGAAAATTGTTTTTTCTCTTGATACAAGTGCACTTGCCAGTTCGAAGTTCTCGAGATCAAATACCTAATATGCATTTCCCGATAAGTCAGGAAAAAGTTGTAGAGCTTGTTAGCCGAATGGAACTAACTGCTCAAGTTATGCAGCGATGCATTGAGGAGGAGATTATCGAATTAGTCAATCTTTCAGATGAATGGCACCAGAACGCTTTAGAAGAGTTTTTAACGGCAAAGAAACTTTCTCAGGATGATTTGTCAGTTTGGTTAGATAAGAGAGGTTGGAGATCAGCGGATCTGGATATACATTTAGCGAAGCCTGAAGCACTTTTTCGTTTTGCGAAGCAACGTTTCGGGCCTGGCTTGGAGGAACGTTATTTGGCTAGTGCTTCAGATCTTGATAATGTGATTTATTCACTTTTAAGAGTTAAGGATGCTCTTTTGGCTAGGGAGTTGTGGTTGAGACTATGTGAAGGTGAGATTAGTTTTGTTAATGCTGCTGCCAAGTATGGTGAAGGGCCTGAAGCAAAGCGCAAAGGGTTGATTGGTCCTATTCCTATAGGGTCTATACAACCACCAAAGATTCGGAAGTCCTTAAGGGAGCTTAGTCCAGGTGAATTTACCTCTCCCAAGCAACTTGGTGAATGGAATCTTTTATTGCGATTGGAGCAGCTAAGTCCTTCCTCTTTTGATGAAACTATGCAGAGAAAACTTTTACTTGACCAATTACAGAGCTTTCTTAGTGAGCGCGCACAAGCTTTGCTTGAAGATCAGCCAGTAGACGAACTTCATTACGACGCTGAATCATGAGCAGCAAGCCAATATCCACTGAATTATTGGCAAGGTTTGAAGCTTTTAGTTCGCTTGAGCCGAATCATTTGGAATGGCTTTCCAATCGGGCGGTCCCTTTACGGGCACGTATTGGTCAAGACATCCTCTTAGCTAATCGCTTGCCAGAGCATTGTTATTGCATTCTTGAAGGCCGTGGAAGGGTTCTGCATGAAGATCCTGGACTGCGCAGGCCAGTCACCATTGCATTGAGTAAGCCTGGCGATTTAGTTGGGTGGGTTGGGTTGAGAAGGCGTTCTCCTTGTGAATGGATCACATGTTCGGACCCGATGAAGCTTATTGGAATAAGTGCAGAAGATTTCTATTGGCTTGAAGAGAATTCCCAAGCTTTTGCGAATTGGCTTTCAACAAAGAATTCGCCAGCTGAATTTATGGATGCTTTGAGGTCAGCTTTACGTAGAAGATCAATGGCTGATCCTCCAGAACGTGATGTTTTGCGTAGGCTTTTACCAGGGATGAAGGTTATTACATATAACTCAGGAGATTCTTTGCCTAATGATGATTCTATTTGGATTTGGAATGGTCTACCAACCTCTGAGAGTGAACTTCCCATAGAAATTGGTCAGTTTGTTGATTTTGAATTACTTGAAAAATTGCCTGATAAGAGTTCTGTACGCTTATTAAAAGTAAATCATGAACTTTGGGAAGAGTTGCTTGAGTCACCTGACGAAGTTGCTCCTGTTGAATTTATACCTCCTAAAATAAATGAAGGTACAGCTGAAGATCGCTATTCTGATTTATTTGTTTCTGACCCTCAAGGACAACGTAATGATGGAGATTTAACAGCAAATGATGCTGAAGGTATATCGAACCTTTCTTCAACATCAAAGGTTCCAGTTTCAACAGGTGTGGGCTCATTAGGACAGGTGATGTCTTGTTTAGAGATGTTATCTACTTACTATAGAATTCCTTTTCGCTCTGATATTATTGAACGCATTGCACGTGAACAATTACGTGATAAGTCCCCTAGTCTTCAATTAGTTGGTAATATCTCTACAATACTTGGATTTACAGGAGCATTTACTCCTGTAGCAGAGGATCAGCTGCATAGGGTTCCTTTTCCATGTATTGCTTTGATTGCTAATCAACCCTCTGTAATTTATGAAATTAGGAAAGGTGAAGTTAAAGCAGTAGTGCCAGAATATGGAAAGGTCACTTTATCAATTAAGGAGTTGACTCAAGGGGAAGGAGGTGCATCAATTTTAACATTATCTCCTGGACGTGATGCTCAGCGAAAGAAGTTAAATTTCAAATGGTTTTTGCCTCAATTAAATAAATATCGCAGAAGTTTGATTGAAGTATTTATAGCTTCATTGGTTTTGCAATTGACTAATCTTGCCACCCCATTAGTTTTTCAGCAAATATTTGACAAGGTTATTGGTCAACAAAATTTAGATACTCTTTATACATTGGGACTCGTATTATTAGCCATCAGCATGTTTCAGGGGCTGTTAGGTGCTGTCAGAAGTTATCTTTTTACAGATACCACCAATCGAATTGATATTGCACTTGGAGGAGAAGTCATTCAACATCTATTAAGGCTGCCTCTAAGTTATTTTGATAGAAGACCTGTTGGTGAATTACAAACACGAATCGCTGAGCTTGGAAACATTCGTGGTTTCCTGACTGGGAATGCAATTACCTTAGTCCTAGATGTTGTTTTTTCGGTCATATATGTGGCGGTTATGTTAAGTTATAGTGGCGTTTTGACTGCTGTTTCCTTAGCGGTTGTTCCACTTTTCTTGGGCTTGACAATCATTGCTTCACCTTTAATTAGAGGACAATTGCGCAAGGCTGCTGAAAAGAATGCTAGGACCCAGGCTTTATTAGTAGAAGCACTCAGTGGTGTTCAAACTATTAAAGCTCAAAATGCAGAGAATTCTGTTCGATGGAACTGGCAACAACGTTATTCTGCTTTTATGAGTGAGAGTTTTCGAACACTTCTTATAGGAATATCTGCAGGTACGGTTAGCAACTTTCTTAATCAACTTACTGGATTACTAACTCTTTGGGTTGGTGCATATTTAGTTATTAAGGGTGATCTTACAATTGGTCAACTTATCGCCTTTAGAATTATCTCCGGCTATGTTGTTGGTCCATTACTTAACTTAGCTACTAGTTGGCAAAGTTTTCAAGGCGTTGCTCTTTCTATGGAACGTCTTAGTGATGTTGTTGATGCAGTCGATGAATCAGGTGGAGAATTAACTGATCAGTTGCCTTTGCCTCCAATTGATGGTGAGGTTGATTTCCAAAATGTTGATTTCAGTTTTAATGAAGGAACCAAAGTTGTTTCTAATGTTAGTTTTAAAATCCCTCCTGGTTCCTTTATAGGAATTGTTGGAAGAAGTGGCAGTGGAAAAAGTACTATTATGAAATTATTGCCACGTTTATATGAGCCTGAAAAAGGTCGAATTCTTATTGATGGATATGATATAGCTAAGCTACAACTGGCTTCAGTACGTAGACAAATAGGAATTGTTCCACAAGATAGTTTGCTTTTTGATGGCACTATTAGAGAAAATATATCCCTAACAGTTCCAGAAGCAACTAGTGAGGAGATTGCTGAAGCTGCACGAATTGCTGTTGCTCATGATTTCATCATGGAATTACCAGAAGGTTATGCAACACGTGTTGGAGAAAGGGGGAGTGGTCTATCTGGCGGCCAGCGACAGCGTATTGCAATCGCAAGGGCTGCCTTGCAAAAACCCTCTCTATTGATTCTTGATGAAGCGACAAGTGCACTTGATTACATTACAGAAAGGCAGGTTTGTTTAAACCTAAAGAAGGTTTTTGCGGGCACTACGGTTTTCTTTATCACTCATCGGTTAAGTACTATTCGATCTTCTGATGAAATTCTGCTGATGGAGACAGGGAATTTAGTTGAGCAAGGGTCTCATGCTGAACTAATGGAATTAAAGGGTCGTTACTATGCCCTTTATTCGCAGCAGGAGGCAGACATTGACTGATAAAACAAAAAAGGAAGTTATTTCTGTCAATGAATCTGTAAGGAAGGATGGTATTTCTGTAGTTAGATTGACAAGGAATTTATTCAGAGATAAGCTTTATCCATATATATATAAACTTAAGAACTTATATAAGGATAGTATTAAATTCAAGATTCGTTCGGTAACAAGTCATATTAAACAGGAAATAAGTCCTCAAATGAGTAGCTATAAGAATTCAATTAAAGAAAAACTGTATAACCGATTTAAATTAATTAAATCAGTATTTAAAGATCGCTTTTTAGATAAAAATATTCCCGATGAGAACCATTCATCAGATTCAAAGGTTCTTCCAAGTCCTTTTAAGGAGTGGAGCGATCATTCTTCTTCGCTTTCTCAAGGAAGGCATTGGTCTTCCACAATCATTGCATTATGTTCAACAATGTTCGTTGGATCATTGCTTTGGGCATTTACAGCTCGAATAGATCAGACAATTACAGTTAGAGGTAGATTGCAACCTTCAGGATCTGTTAGGGAAGTTGAATCACCTAGTGCAGGAGTAGTTAGTAAAGTCTACATAAATGACGGAGATGTTGTTAAAGCTGGTCAACCATTATTTATAGTTGAAGCCAAAGGACTCTCAAGTCGTCGCTCTGCATTAAATAATACATTAGCAATTTATGATGTTCAAGCAAACTCTCTGAAGAATATTATTGATGGAGGGGGAGATCCTTCTAAAATCAATGAAATACCTGAATTACCAATTATAAGTGACCCTAGTCTTTCTGCAAAACTTATTACTGCCAGACAGCAATCTCAGTTAATTTTATCTCAATTATCTCAGATTTCATATAGAATTGAAAGTAGAGAAAAGACCTTAAAACTGCAGCAGCAAATTGCTGAGGGCCTGAAGCCTCTCTATGAGGCTGGTGCAATTGCACGTAACCAGTACTTAAATAAGTTGAATCAAGTTCAGGAAGTACGTGCTGATGCTCAGAGTCTTAAAGAAGAACGAATTCGAATATTAGGACAGGCAGCAAGTCAGCTCAATCAATTAAATACTCAAATGATCCAAATGAGATCTGAATTAGTAAATTTACAAGAAACGTTGGATTATCGAACAGTCAAAGCTCCTATAGATGGTAAGATATTTGATGCAAAAGTATCTCCATACTCTGTCGTTAGTGGAGGTTCCATTGTTCTTAAGATTGTTCCAGATAATCGCTTAGAGGCAACTGTAAAAATAGGTAATAGTGATATTGGTTTTGTTAAAGTTGGTATGCCTGTGAATGTATCAGTTGATTCTTTCCCTTCAGGTGAATTCGGATATCTTGAAGGGACTCTCAAGAGCATAGGTTTAGATGCATTGCCACCTTCTCAGTCATCACCTGACTATAGTTTTCCAGCTACCGTTACTTTAAAACAACAAGAAGTTGAATCAGGAGGTAAACTTTTAAATCTTCAGAGTGGTATGAGTGTTAATGCAAATATAAAATTGAGATCTAGACCAGTAATTACTATATTGACTGATTTGTTTACAAAGCAAATAGAAGGAGTGAGTCGTTTTCGATGAGCCTTATATGCTACTTTTTATGCAAGATACTGTCATATAATTGAATTGTTGAGTCTGTTGTATTTTCCCAGTTAAAATCAGATAAGACTCGTTTTTTTAATCTCATTACTCTTGGGTGGAAAGGTCCTTCTTCCCATGCTTGCACTACAGCATTAAGTACTGAATCTGCGTCGGCAGGATCTACATATAAGGCATCATTTTTTAAATATTCAAGTTCGTGTCCAAAAGTACTACCAATTACCTGTGTATTATTTAGCGATGCTTCTAAGCTAACAAGTCCACAAGTTTCACACCAACTTGGAAGAATATGAATGGCAGAAGCTGCATATGCAGATGCAAGTAGCTCTTGAGGGAGATGATCAATAATAGTTAATTTATCTCCCGAAATTTCTTTGCATATTTCAGCATAAGCCGGCCAATTATTACTACTACCAATTAAAACAATTGGTATCTTTGTTTTGCGTAATGCCCAGCAGAGCATAGCTTGATTTTTAGCAGGTTCAATTCGCCCTGCTTGCATTATGAATTTAGTATTGATTCCTGTATGATCTTTAAATTTTTGAGCGTCTGCATCTAAAAAAATCTTTGGATTGACGCCATAGTTTGCAATATTAAATTGATTTCCATTCCAATGAAGATCGTCTCTACAGGCTTTCATTTCAAGCAAACTATTAGGAAGGAGTCCATTGACCTCATTAATCAGTTTGCGTAGTTGAGGTATTGAGAATAATTCTTCTTTCCCAAAACCATGGCTTTGATGGAGTTCATCATCTGCATTAAGTATGAGACGACGATCTTTGAGTTGTTGTAGTGCACTGTGTGCGTCATTTCCAGATTCCATTGCATCTTGAATTGCACTAAATGTGGCTCTGCTTCCCCAGAAGGCTCGCGGAATGGACACCCAAATTGGAGATACAACAATTGGGACATTTGTTTTTTGGCAACTTTCGATCTGTTTTTGAAAAGATTTGACGTCTCTACAGTTGAAAAGATGCACCAAGTCAAAACCATTGGTGTCTGGCTGATTATTGTTAGTGATTGCTATTTGGTGACCGCGTTGATGTAGTCGTTGAGTAGTTTCTTGAATTTGGACAGAATCACCACCTTTGAAGTTTGCGGCCACGCCGTGGTTCACCATTAGGATCCTCATCTGGCCCTGTTTGTTTGGATTCAACTTCCCAGCATCTCATGAAGCAAACAATCCACTTCATCAAGCGCTGTTTGCCACGCACCGAATTGCTTACATCTTGCTAAGCGGATTGATGGATATAGAGAGGTTTGATTTCCTTTTTGTCCCCACCTCCAGTCGCAAGGTGAATTTAATAGGACTACGCAAGGTATTTCTAGCATTCCGCAAAGATGGGCCATTGCAGTATCTACTGTGACAACTGCCATGAGTTGTTCGACAAGTTGTGCAGTTGACTCCCAGCTAGGGAAGCGTGGAGGTGGCTTTAAAAGTCCTTGCTGTATCTCGTTTAATACATCATTTGCTAATGCGTCTTGCTGAAGGCCTTGTAAATCAGCATTAAATGAAAGTGCCCACTTTCTTCCTTGCTTTATCAATAAATTGAAGGGGATGTCACGAACTCTCGCATTTCTTTCTGGCTGTGCATTCTTATGTATCCCTGCATTCCAAAGTAGTCCGATAGTGGCTTGCCTCTTTGACGAGGAATTAATTGTTTTCAGAGACTTACCTTTTATTGGGCTGTTTTGTTTCCAGACACCCAAGATGATTGGTAGATACCACATGCCAAGATGAATTGAGTTTTGATGCCAAGGTTTGCTTTTTGCATACATTGGTTCAAGGCAGCAGTTTTTAGGCAAGTCAAGTCGGTTGCGAGCTAGATCTATGAGTGATGGCCTTAACCAAAGACGTAATTTTTTAGTGCGTTTTGCGGCTTCTTGTACCCAGCCAAGATTCTGTATCGTATCTCCAAACCCTTGATCATCCCATAAAGCGAGTTCAAGGGTTGAATTTCCTTTCCAGATATTCTCTCTAAATTGTTTATCTTGCCAGAAAAGTGTTTGAGCACCCATGCCAGCAAGAAGGAATTCTTGTGCATCATTATCAAGAATATTGCAACAAAGACGTAATACGCCGAAATTCATCAACTGCAGGTGAACTTCGATCGTATCTTTAAGGGTTTCTCTTGGTGTAGAAACTAAACTTTTTAAACTTTTACTTATTAAGTAATTAGAGTGAAATTTATTTCCATTAATAATTTCCAATTGCTTTTCTAGTGCTTTACTCTGCATTGCTAATGCTCTTTCTAATTCACCATTCCATTGCAGGCTTATTGCTAAATTGCTATAACTTCTTGGACTAGGTTGGAGTTCTACTTGTTGTTTAGCGAACTCAACTGCTTCGGAAAATCGTTGTTGGAATATCCTTAGTTGACAAGCTGTATTTAGGATTAATGCTGTTTCCTCTTGATTTGAATTGTTGACACCAAGAGCTGCTTGCAGGTAGCCTTCTGCATTATTTGGATTTAAAACTTCAAGTTCTAATAAGCATAGATTGTTAAGAGTTCTGATTCTATCTGAATCGCTCTTTAATGTTAACTTGTAAGCACGTCTGGCTAATTTATTCTCATTCAATGATTGATAAAGTCTCCCAAGTTGATGTAATTGATCTGCAGAGCCACCTTCTATAAGAATTAAGCTTTTTATTGCTTTAATAGCTTCTATTAAAGATCCACTTCTCTCCAGTGTATCGATTTCTATTTTTTTCTTATTCATATTTTAAAGCTACATCCACTAGATGCTTGCGGGAATCTTTCTAATAGTATTTGATCAAGCTTTGCTCGTTGATTCCAAATTAAATTGTAAAGCTTGATTCTATTTGGAAGAAGATCACGTAAATTTGATTCTTTGAGGAGCTTTCTGTGAGAATTTGATACCTTAATCAATCTTTTTTCTGGATCATTATATAGTATTTTAGCTTGCGGTATTAATTGATCAAGAGTTTCGCAGAATAAACCATTTTCATTGTTTCCTATAACCTCTTTATATAGTCCAGGTCCACCAATGACTGCTACAGACTCTGCTGCTGCCTCCATCCATTTAATAGGTGTTTTGCAATTGTTTGGGAGAGAATTTTCTAAAGGTAAAAGGGCTAAATGACAACTACCCATGACTTTACGGTAATCTGAATATTTTAGGAGTGGATATTTTTCTACACTTTGATTTGGAAGTGAATCAGCAAGCTTTGAATCACCGACTATTACAATTTTTATTGAATTAGTTTTGTTGCACCATTCAGTCAATGGAATGCTCAACTTCTTGTGTTCATTTTGCCTGTTTTGGTTTCCAATGAAGATGCGAAAGCTTGAGCCATATTCTATGTGCTTCTTAATATTTAATGATGGTATTCTCCAAATAGCATTTGGAACAATGAAGCTCATTGGTTGGATAGATTCTAATTCCTTAGCTAGTAGTTGGGAGGAGGTATGTAAGCCATGAGATAAGCACAGCGGGGCCATTTTAATATTTTTAAGTGCTTTCTTTATTTCCCGAGGGAAAAGATCTGGATGATCGTCCCATTCGATTAATAATATACATCCTCGATCTCTTATCCATCTAAGAATATTTAGCTGTTCTTCCCAGCTTGATGGTCGAGGTCTTTGCCAAATAACTAGGCTGTTAGGTCTAATTGCCTTTGGGAGGAGAAAAGGATGTCGATGTAACCTGCAATCAACACCTAGGCGTTGAAGTCCACAAAAAGGTTCGCGAACTCTTACTTGTTCATGAGGACCATGGCTATTGACTAATACCTCTATCTGTAGTGGACGGCTTAGTCCAAACTGCATTTGATTTTTTAGGTTTTGATTGATCTTCACTAAAAGCTCAACCCTTTACGATGACTGGAAAAACATGTGAACACTTAATTTTTTAATAGATTACTGTGGAGTATGCAAATAGTTCATTGCATTAGGATTTCTATAAAGAATTTTAATGGATCTTTTCGATTTCATTAGTGAGATAAAGTGAAATCATATGCATTCAAGATTTGTAGAGAGAT
>CACEWU010000002.1 GCA_902563335.1 uncultured Prochlorococcus sp.
GTTATGCGCTTGGGAGATTTGGTTGTAGATACAAATAGACGTCAAGTCAGTCGAGGGGGCGAGAGGATTGGATTGACATATACCGAATTCAGTCTCCTTGAGTTGTTGTTTAAAGATCCTGGGAGGGTTGTTCCGCGGGCAGAGATACTTGAACAGCTATGGGGTTATCCACCAAGGCGAGCCGCAGATTTAAGAGTGGTAGATGTATATGTGGCTCGACTGAGAGGCAAGTTAGAGCCAGACCCTAGGAATCCGGAATTAATTCTTACTGTTAGAGGAATTGGATATGCTTCACAACGAATGGGAGAATTTCCTACTGCTATAGCTAGTTAACCAACCTTGGTTTTTCGAACATAGGAGTCGAGGATATACCGTCGATATGATCATCTATCTCATAAATTTCATTGTCTGACCTTCGCAATGTACGGCTGGAAAAAGCTAAATCCCTACAAGATCTAGGGAAGTCTCCTTATGCTATTCGGTTTGAACCTAGTCATCATGCAGCTTCTTTACAAGCTAATCACGTTGATTTAGCTAATGGAGAAGAAAGATCTGAAACTGTTTCAGTGGCTGGCAGGGTTATGTCAAGACGGGTGATGGGGAAATTGGCATTTTTTACTTTGGCTGATGAGACAGGCACTATTCAGCTGTACCTTGAAAAGAGAAGTCTTGAAAAAAATTCTGCAGAGAATGAGCCTCTAGGCGCATTCAAGCAATTAACTGAATTTGTAGATGCAGGTGACTGGATTGGTGTTCAGGGTACTCTTAAAAGAACTGATCGAGGCGAACTTTCGGTCAAGGTTCAGCAATGGGAGATGCTGTCTAAATCTTTACAGCCATTACCAGACAAATGGCATGGTTTGACTGATGTTGAGAAACGTTATCGACAAAGATATCTTGATTTAATTGTCAATCCTCAATCACGTGAGACTTTTAGGAGAAGGGCAAACTTAGTCAGTTCAATTCGTCGCTTTTTAGATGATCGAGAATTTTTAGAGATTGAAACACCTGTCTTGCAGTCAGAAGCTGGTGGAGCAGAGGCTCGACCTTTTATTACTCATCACAACACTCTTGATTTACCACTTTATTTACGTATTGCTACTGAACTGCACTTAAAGAGGCTTGTTGTTGGAGGCTTTGAGCGCGTTTATGAACTGGGTCGAATTTTTCGAAATGAGGGAGTAAGTACACGCCATAACCCTGAATTCACTTCTGTCGAGATATACCAAGCTTTTGCTGATTATAATGACATGATGAATCTTACTGAAGAGTTGATCTCTTCAACTTGTTTGCATACATGTGGTTCTACAACAATTACTTATCAGGGCATTGAAATTGATTTAACCCCTCCATGGCGTCGAGCAACGATGCATGAACTCGTTAAGGAATTTACTGGGCTTGATTTCATAAATTCATTTTCTAATCGATCTGAAGCAGAATTAGCTATGCAAGAGGCTGGCATGGAAGTCCCAGCTAAGGCTGATACGGTTGGTCGTCTTTTGAATGAAGCTTTTGAACAGAGCGTTGAGACAGCTCTTATTCAACCTACGTTTGTGATCGATTATCCAATAGAGATTTCACCTCTTGCTAGAAAGCACCGATCTAAAAAAGGAATGGTTGAACGCTTTGAATTGTTTGTTGCGGGTAGGGAGATGGCCAATGCTTTTAGTGAATTGATTGATCCAATTGATCAAAGAGAAAGATTGGAATCACAGCAGGCTCGACGAGACGCTGGTGATCTTGAGGCGAATTCAGTAGATGAGGATTTTCTGAATGCTTTAGAGGTCGGTATGCCGCCTACTGGTGGTCTTGGCATAGGAATTGATCGGTTGGTCATGTTGCTAACAGATAGCCCTTCTATACGTGATGTGATTGCATTCCCTGTACTTAGACCTGAATCAAGACCATTATCTTCGTAGAATTGCACCATCACAGTGGATAATTGATCCAGTGGTAAGGGTCCTCTTCAGATGAGTGGTGAGCGTGTAGGTTTCCGCTTCAAGCACGCCGATGCGGTGGTTAAGCGCAATCCGCAGGGGCGCTCCCGGCGAGGTTGGGTAATGGAACCTGTCGAACAAACGACTAGTCGTGGCACCAAGATGCCTGCTTATCGGATTCGCTGGCGTGATAGTGAACGTCCTGAAATCGTTCTCCAGCACATGCTAATAGCCGATCCAGATCCAACCCCACCTCCTGAGAATGTCAGTCTTAATCCATCCTCCTGAGTAGGTTAGTTTTAATCATTCAGGCCTATTTTTTGTCGGAGAAGCTCTAGTTCTTCTTCGGTTTCAAAAGCAGCCCATTCGTCTGTGTGGCTGCTTATAGGCTCTTTTTTGAGAAGAGATATTTCGTTGATTTGATTATTCATGGCTTTTATCTCCACGCCTAATCGGATTAGTTTTGACCACAAATTCCTGCCGTGTTCCATTAATTGATTTAGGTGGTAGGAAGCTTTTTTTCCTAAATCACTTCTTCCAGCTTGATTTGCTATCGCTGATTTTCTTCTCCAATCTTGTATGTCTTCTGCAAGATGTAGCAGTTCTTTGCGAGTTGTCTGGGCTTCAAGCTTTAATTGTTCTTGGCGTAAAATGAGAGAATTATAAAGATCTGTTTGGCTTTGATTCTTGAGAAGTTTATCTTGGGAAGGATTTGCTTGTAAGAACTCTGCCAGCCTATTGTCTAGGTTTTCTTCAAGTTTTTCGAACCAAGATTTTTCCATTATTTATCCATATTTTTAGGATAGATCTTATTTAGAACATCTTGCAAGGGAATCGTGGCGGCTTCTTTAGAGTTCAGCAAGGCTTGAGTAAGAGCGGCTACTTTTCTTTCTGTGAGGCCAGTTTTGGTAAGTCGATCAAATGCTTGTCTATATACATGTTCTAGGCTTTTGATCGCTTCTTCACATTCGACCTGAATGATGAAGCTTTGTCTTTCTTGATTCATTTGTTTCTGTTTAAGCTTGCTGCTGGTTGAGCGTTAGCTAATTGTAAAGAGAATTCTTTGTTTCTTTTTTTGCGGTTATTAAATTCTTTCTAAAAGCGGGCTAGTGCAGATTTCATTTCACGAGTGGCTTCTTTTTTCTTTTCATCTTGCCTCTTGTCATGGAGTTTTCGGCCTTTCCCTAGCCCAATAGTCAGTTTGATCCATGAACCTTTGAGATGAATGTTTAATGGAATTAATGTCAGCCCTTTTTTGTCTAGCATCCCTTGCAGCTTGTTGATTTCCCTGCGGTGTGCCAATAGCTTCCTGACTCGAAGGGGATCGTGATTGAAGTAGCTGCTGGCATGGCTGTGTGGCGAAATGTGGACGTTGTGGAGTTGAAGCTCACTTTTGCGTATTAGACAAAACCCGTCTCTCAAATTGGCTTTTCCAGCTCGAATAGATTTAACTTCGGTTCCAACTAGTTCAATTCCCGTTTCTAAGGTTTCGATGATCTCGTATTGATGCCTGGCGAAACGATTTTCCGCCAGCAAACGATTAGCAGCTTTTCGCGCTAATTCCTTTGATTTTTTGTTTCCAGCTTTGTTCATCTCCAATTGTCGCTATTCCGACCCTATCCAGAGATCGGTACCCTTCCAATATGGCTATTTTGTCTTCTCGGATAGGTAAAGCTGATTTACCTACTTCTCCTCCTTTTGTGAAGCCTAGGGTGATGGATTCTGCACCTTTAGAAGAAGAGGTAACTATACCTAGGGAAGATGGGCTGAGGCCAAGAGCTTTCGATGATTACATAGGGCAATCTTCACTAAAACAGGTCCTTGGGATTGCAGTAAAGGCTGCCATAGGTAGAGGAGATCCTTTAGATCATGTTTTGCTCTATGGCCCACCTGGACTGGGCAAAACAACTATGGCCCTTGTTTTGGCAGCAGAACTTGGTGTCAAATGTCGGATCACGAGTGCTCCTTCTTTAGAGCGGCCTAGGGATATAGTCGGATTATTAGTGAACTTGCAACCTCGGGAGTTGTTATTTGTTGATGAGATACATCGACTGACCAGAGTTGCAGAAGAGCTTTTATATCCTGCTATGGAGGATCAACGACTTGATCTAACTGTTGGGAAGGGTAGTACTGCTCGAACTAGGACGTTGGAGCTACCTCCATTCACTCTTGTTGGTGCAACAACTAGGGCAGGGGCGCTTAGTTCTCCTTTAAGAGATCGTTTTGGTTTAACTCAGAGGCTTGACTTCTATTGTTTGCAAGATCTTCAAGCAATTGTTCGCAGGACTGCTGATCTTCTTACCGTTCCTTTAACTAATAAGGCCTGCATGGAAATTGCCCGACGATGTAGAGGAACTCCAAGGATCGCTAATCGCTTGTTAAGACGTGTTCGTGATTTTGCGTCTGTTAAGACAAAAATGACTGTCATTGAGGCTTCGATTGTCAAAGAAGCTCTGGATTTACATCAAGTTGATTCTTCTGGTTTAGATGAAAGTGATAGGCGTTTAATGAAGGTGATTTTTCATAGTTATGGAGGTGGCCCGGTGGGACTGGAAACCCTTGCAGCTGCTTTAGGAGAAGATCCCTCAACTCTCGAATCTGTGATAGAGCCATTTTTATTACAGATGGGGTTTTTACAAAGGACTCAAAGAGGGAGGATTATTACTAGTGCAGGTCGAAAGCATCTCGAATCTATAGAAGTTAAATGAGTCGTTGGCTAATCACTAAACACCTAAGGCATATCTTTTTGGTGTTCTTGATGTTCAATTTGCTTATCTTTCAGCCTGAGCTATCACAGGCGCAAGAGTCAATGCAATATTTGTTTGAGCAAGCACTTGTAGCAAGTAAAGAAGGAGATTTATTGAATGCTTTGTCTCGTTGGGATAAGTTTTTAGATCTTTTCCCTAACGATGCTGCCGCATTAAGTAACCGTGGAAATATACGCCTTGCTTTGGGAGACCCTACTGGTGCAGTTTTAGATCAGACAAAAGCAATTGAGCTTTTGCCTTTTGAGGCTGATTCTTATCTAAACAGAGGGATTGCAGAGGAGGCCTTAAAACAATGGGATGAAGCTGAAAGCGATTATCAATGGGTTATTGATAGGGATCCTGAGGATTCAGCAGCCCTTTATAACCTTGGAAATGTAAAACTTGCTCAAGGTCAATGGACGCAGGCTCAAGCCTTTTTTCAAGAAGCTTTTTTAGCGCGACCAGGATTTGTTATGGCTCGGTCAAGTGAATCTTTAGTGAATTATCAGTTAGGAGATCTTGATAAAGCTGAATCAGAACTTCGCATTCTTATACGTAAGTATCCGATGTTTGCTGATGCAAGGGCAGCATTGAGTGCTGTTTTATGGAGAAAAGGCTTAATAGGAGAAGCCGAAAGTAATTGGGCTGCTGTTCTTGGACTAGATAATCGCTATAGCCAAAGTGAATGGTTACTCAATATTCGTCGTTGGCCTCCTAGGCCTTCACAAGATTTGATGGCTTTTCTTTCGTTAGAGAATCCATGACACTTCTCATGAGCTCGATAGACCATCTAAATGAATTCCTTCCAGAACTAATTGAATTGCGAAGGCATTTGCATGCACATCCCGAACTCAGTGGGGATGAACATCAGACTGCCGCTTTGGTTGCTGGGGAGTTGCGTAAATATGGTTGGAGTGTGAAGGAGGCTGTCGGGCGGACAGGAGTTTTAGCTGAGCTTGGTTCGATGAATGGTCCTGTCGTAGGAGTGCGAGTCGATATGGATGCTTTGCCCGTTGAGGAATTGACGGATCTGGAGTATTCATCCCTTCGAGATGGGGTGATGCATGCTTGTGGCCATGATCTACATACCTGCATTGGCCTTGGCCTGGCAAGGGTTTTGGCTTTAGAGCAGTCACATTTGTTGGATTTGGGCGTGAGGTTGCTATTTCAGCCAGCAGAAGAAATTGCTCAAGGTGCTCGTTGGATGAGAAATGATGGTGCTACTGAGGGGTTAGATGCTCTTTTTGGAGTCCACGTTTCTCCTGACTTGCCTGCTGGTCAAGTTGGGATAAAAAGTGGAATTCTTACTGCTGCTGCTGGAGAACTGGAGATAGAGATTGTTGGTGAAGGAGGGCATGGAGCTAGACCTCATCAATCCGTTGACGCAATATGGATCTCTGCAAATGTCATTAGTGGTCTACAAGAGGCGATTAGTCGTCGGTTGGATGCACTTAATCCAGTAGTTGTAAGTTTTGGGCGAATTGAAGGAGGCAGGGCCTTCAATGTGATTGCAGATCGAGTCAGACTTTTGGGTACGGTCCGTTGTTTAGATGGAGCATTACATCAGAAATTGCCTCTGTGGTTGGAAGAGACGGTTCAAGCCATTGCTTCAAGCTTGGGAGGAGTCGCTTTGGTGAAATATCGGTCCATTGCTCCTCCCGTGTATAACGATCCAGGATTGACAAATTTGGTTGAACTTAGTGCTAATGCAATTCTTGGGAAAGAGAAGGTGCGACGTTTAAATCAACCTTCATTAGGGGCCGAAGATTTTGCAGAACTTTTGCAAGGAGTTCCTGGGACTATGTTTCGTCTTGGTGTCGCTGGGCCAAAAGGCTGTGCTCCACTCCACAATGGTCAATTTTGCTTGGATGAGTCCAGTCTTGAAGTTGGAATTAAGGTTCTTAACGCATCTATCCTTAAATGGATTGAAGACCATTCCAAGTTGAGTTGTGATAAGCAATGAAACGCTTTGGTAATCCTTTGTTATCTCTGGCAGCACCTTTACTGATTCTTTTGGCAATTGTGGGAATAATGCAAAGGGATGGAAGTGATCGTTTCAAGGCTTTGCCAGCATTAGTTGTAGGAGCTGGATTGATTCTTAGTGGTGCTTTGGGGCGAAGTTATCGGCGTAAGCAGCTCCTAATGGCACTTAAGCAAAGTGGTCGGGATAGAAATTGATTGATTTTTATAGAATTAATTTGCTTATTTTTTAATCATGAAGCTTCCTTCTTGAAAGATAGCTAGCTTTTGAATATCACTAGGGGTGCCAGAGAAGCTTTTGCGTACTGGCTGAGATCACACCCTCTGAACCTGATACGGGTTGCGCCGGCGAAGGGAAGTGAAGAAGAGTGATCTCTGGCCTATCTATCTCCTCTAGTTTTTATTCTCGCTTCGATAATCATGCGAACTTCTTGGGTGGCTTCACGTCGAGGCAAGAGCAATGTTTCTCAATTGCATTTTGCTCGTAATGGAGTACTTACTGAAGAAATGGTTCATGTTGCGAGTCGGGAAAAACTACCAGAATCCTTAGTAATGGAGGAGGTCGCTAGAGGAAGGATGATAATCCCAGCCAATATCAATCACCTTAATTTGGAACCAATGGCTATTGGGATTGCCTCCAAATGCAAAGTGAATGCAAATATTGGTGCATCACCTAATGCAAGTGATGTAAATGAAGAGCTTAAAAAATTAGATTTAGCTGTCAAATATGGAGCGGATACTGTTATGGACCTCTCCACTGGAGGGGTCAATCTTGACGAGGTTCGTACAGCAATTATTCAGGCCTCCTCAGTTCCGATAGGCACTGTTCCTGTTTATCAAGCCCTGGAGAGTGTGCATGGCTCTATAGAGAAGCTGTCTGAGGATGATTTCCTTCATATTATTGAGAAGCATTGTCAGCAAGGAGTTGACTATCAAACTATTCATGCAGGGCTCTTAATTGAGCACTTGCCAAAGGTTAAAGGGCGGCTTACAGGCATAGTGAGCCGGGGAGGAGGAATACTTGCTCAGTGGATGCTTTATCACTACAAGCAGAATCCACTCTTCACAAGATTTGATGACATTTGCGAGATATTTAAACGTTATGACTGCAGTTTTTCACTCGGAGATTCTTTAAGGCCAGGATGTTTGCATGACGCATCAGATGAAGCGCAACTTGCAGAATTAAAGACACTTGGTGAATTAACTCGACGGGCTTGGCAGCATGATGTCCAGGTCATGGTTGAAGGTCCTGGACATGTGCCAATGGATCAAATCGAATTTAACGTGCGTAAGCAGATGGAGGATTGTGCAGAGGCACCTTTTTATGTACTTGGGCCTCTAGTTACTGATATAGCACCTGGTTATGACCACATAACGAGTGCTATAGGCGCTGCAATGGCTGGTTGGTATGGGACAGCAATGCTTTGTTATGTAACTCCTAAAGAACATTTAGGTCTTCCCAACTCAGAAGATGTTCGAGAGGGACTGATCGCTTATAAAATTGCGGCTCATGCTGCAGATGTGGCTAGGCATAGATCTGGATCGCGTGATCGTGACGATGAATTAAGTAAAGCGAGATATGCCTTCGACTGGAATAAGCAATTTGAATTATCATTAGATCCAGAGCGAGCACGCCAATATCATGATGAGACTCTTCCAGAGGAAGTATTTAAACAGGCTGAATTCTGTTCAATGTGTGGACCAAAACATTGTCCGATGCAGACCAAGATAACTGATGAGGATTTGGAAGGATTGGAAAAAGCAATAGAAGCTAAAGGGGCAGCTGAATTGTCTGCTTTAAAATTAAATAAGGCCCCATAAACTCAACAATTTCTTATATTTAATCTATTAATTATGCAATTAATACTCTTTTAGCTTGGAGCTGAATAGTAATGCTTATTTAATTAATGACTCGAACCATTCAATTGTGAGTTCAAGTCCTTCTTCGAGTGATATTTTGGGCTCCCAGTTCAACTCTTTTTTCGCAAGATTAATTACTGGCTTCCTTTGCATAGGGTCATCGGCAGGCAATGATTTTTGCACTAGACCTAGTTCTGGGTTGATCCTTTGACGAATTAAATCTGCCAACTCTTTAATCGTAAACTCCCTTGGATTGCCAATATTCATTGGACCTGTATGCTCACCATTCATTAATCTAATCATGCCTTCGATTAGGTCATCCACATAGCAGAATGATCTGGTTTGACTGCCATCTCCATAGATAGTTAATGGTTTTCCTTGTAAGGCCTGTGCAATAAAATTACTTACCACTCTTCCATCATCAAATAGCATTCTAGGTCCAAAAGTATTGAAGATTCGCATCACTCTAATTTCTGTTGAATGCATCCGTTGATAGTCGAAGCACAAAGTCTCTGCAATTCTTTTGCCTTCGTCATAACAGCTTCGAATCCCGATTGTATTAACAGAACCCTTGTAGCTTTCTGGTTGTGGATGTATCTCAGGGTCTCCATAAACTTCGCTAGTGCTAGCGAGTAATAATCTTGCGCCTACTCTTCTAGCTAATCCAAGCATATTGTATGTTCCCAGAAAGCTTGTTTTGGCTGTTTTAATTGGATTGAATTGATAATGTACTGGTGAAGCTGGACATGCAAGATGCCATATCCTATCAACTTCTAGCTGTATTGGTACAGTTACATCATGACGAATAAGCTCAAATCTTGGATGTCCTATCCATTGGTTTACATTCTCTTTACGACCTGTGAAATAGTTGTCTAAACAGATAACTTCTTGTTCTGTTTTCATTAAACGATCAACAAGATGTGACCCAAGAAATCCTGCTCCTCCAGTGATTAGATTGCGCAATGTTTTTTTAGGTGTCATTTTGCTTTTTCTCGTTAGATTTTGATTTAGAGGAGGTATCTTCTAAATCTTTATTCCTAAGGTAAAAGACCTGTAGGGATAACTGAACCTATGTAATTTGATCGGAACTTGTTATCCCTAGAGATTTCTTTGCTCTGTTGAATTTAAGTTAATAGCTTTTTAGCTTTGTTTACAACATTTTCGACGGTAAATCCAAACTTCTCCATACAAGTTCCTCCTGGTGCGGATGCGCCAAATCGATTCATTGTCACACTATCGCCATCTAGACCAATGTATTTGTGCCATCCAAATGTTTCCGCAGCTTCTACTACGAGCCGTTTACGAACTGCATTAGGAAGGACTTGTTGCTTGTATGCATCACTTTGCTCTTCAAATAGCTCTATGCATGGCATTGAAACCACTCTGATTTTGTGACCTGAATCAGAGAGTTGTTTGCCAGCTTGGACGCAGAGATCAAGTTCACTGCCAGTGCCAATGAGGATTAGATCAGGTGTTCCATCACAGTCTTCAAGCACATAGCCACCAAGAGCTACTTTCTCAATAGAGGAATTGGCTTGATTTGGCATGCCCTGCCTACTAAGGCATAGAGAACTGGGACGTTTGCGGTTTTCGATAGCTAATTTGTATGCACCACTTGTTTCATTGCCATCACCTGGACGGAAAACCAACATGTTTGGTATTGCTCTAAGAGAGGGGATAGTCTCAATAGGCTGGTGAGTTGGACCATCCTCTCCTACACCAATTGAGTCATGCGTTAAGACATAAATAACACCAAGTTCACTTAACGCTGAGAGACGCATAGAGCCACGCATGTAATCAGCAAATACCAAGAAGGTTCCGCCGTAGGGAATTAGCCCACTGTTGTGATATGCAATGCCATTAAGAATGGCGGCCATGGCATGTTCGCGTACTCCGAAATGCAGATAACGCTTGGCGGGAGTTTCAGGTTGAAAAGAGCCAGTCTCTCCCTTGATATCCGTGTAATTTGAATGTGTTAAATCTGCTGAACCACCTATTAGCTCAGGAAGATTTGGACCAAGAGCACCTAAGCAAATTTGAGAGTGTTTTCTGGTAGCAAGACCCTTGTCATTGGGTGTATAGCTTGGTAGACCTTTTCCCCAACCTTGAGGAAGTTCTCCCCGTAACATTCTCTCAAATTCAGATGATTCTGAGGGGTATTTACTTCGATAAGTATCTAGGGTTTGATTCCATTCGGCTTCCAGTTTAGCGCCGCGATCAATTGCTTTTCTGTATTGGTCATATGCCTCCTTTGGTACCTCGAAAGGACCATATTCCCAATTAAGTTGTTTACGAGTAAGGGTTGCTTCTTCTTCTCCTAATGGTGCTCCATGAACCCCAGCTGTATCACTTTTATTAGGAGAGCCATAACCAATTGTTGTAGATACTTTAATAATTGATGGCTTGTTAGTAATTTTTTTGGCCGCCTCAATTGCCTTGGAAATAGCATTCACATCTGTATTACCTTTCTCTACATGTTGAATATGCCAGCCATACGATTCGTAGCGTTTTAGTACATCTTCTGTGAATGAAACATCAGTGCGGCCATCAATTGTGATTTGGTTGTCGTCATACAGAGCTATGAGCTTGCCTAATTTGAGATGTCCTGCAAGAGAGCAGGCCTCAGAGGCTACACCTTCTTGATTGCATCCATCACCCATGATCACATAGGTGTAGTGATCAACGATTGTTGCGTCTGGTTTGTTGAATTTTGCAGCTAAGTGTGCTTCAGCTATAGCTAGACCTACTGCATTAGAAATTCCCGCTCCTAGGGGCCCCGCAGTGACTTCTACACCTGCAGTCTCGAATGTTTCTGGATGACCTGGTGTCCTGGCTCCCCATTGTCGGAATTGTTTGATGTCTTCAATGGTTACAGAGTCATACCCAGTTAGATGCAGTAACGCATATAGCAGCATGCACCCATGGCCAGCAGAGAGAACAAAACGGTCACGATTGAACCATTTTGGATTTTTTGGGTTGTGTTGGAGAAATTTATCCCAAAGTGCATAGCCCATTGGGGCACAGCCCATTGGCAGACCAGGATGGCCGCTATTGGATTTATTAACCGCATCGACGGCGAGCATCCGGATGCTGTTGATGCAGAGCGTGTCGAGAGAAGCGGGCGCGGCGACCATTTTGTTAGTTAGGGATTTGGGGATTCTGAAGGATTGGAGCTGAGTAGACCCTTAGCTCATTTTCCTAAAGGCAAGGCAGACATTGTGACCACCGAAGCCAAAGGAGTTGGATAACACAACATCTAATTCTTGCTGTCTTGCAGTATTTGGAACGTAATCAAGATCACATGAAGGATCAGCTGTTGAATAATTAATTGTCGGAGGTACAAAACTATGTTTCAGCGATAGCACACATGCAACCGCTTCAATGCCACCTGATCCTCCAAGAAGATGACCAGTCATAGATTTTGTTGAGCTGACAGGTATTTGATGCGCCCTGTCTAGTAGAACGCTTTTGATGGCATTTGTTTCATTGCTGTCATTGGCAGCTGTACTGGTTCCATGCGCATTGATGTAGTCAACGCTATCTGGATTTAATTGGCCATCTTGTAAGGCTTGGCGAATTGCTTCAGCTCCTCCTGTGCCGCCAGGGCTTGGTGAGGTTATGTGGTGAGCATCACAAGTTGTGCCATAGCCAATTACCTCTGCGTAAATATTCGCGTCGCGGGATTTTGCATGATCGAGAGTTTCTAGGACTAAGACCCCAGAGCCTTCTCCTATTACAAATCCATCGCGATTGGCATCAAACGGCCTACTGGCTGAAGCAGGATCGTCATTGCGGAATGAGAGGGCTTTGGCGCTTGCAAAACCAGCTACACCAAGAGGTGTGATACTTGCTTCAGCTCCACCACAGAGCATTGCATCAGCTTTGCCAAGTTGAAGAAGTCTGAATGCATCCCCAATGGCATTGGAACCTGCTGCGCAAGCAGTCGCAATTGCAGAGCTAGGACCTTTTGCTCCTAGAGCAATAGCTGCTAGTCCTGTAGCCATATTGGGAATCATCATTGGCACAGTAAATGGGCTAACTCGACCCGGACCTTTGGCAGCCAAAACATGAGCTTGGCTTTCCATTGTCAGGAGACCGCCTACACCTGAACCAATAATCACCCCAATCCTTGCAGAATTGTCTTCGTTGACAGTTAGCCCCGAATTAACCAGAGCTTCTTTTGCTGCAATTACACCAAACTTTGAGAAGCGATCCCATCTTTTAGATTCTTTGGGCTCAAGGATCCCAATTGGATCAAATTCTTTGACTTCTGCCGCAAAACGACAGGCATGAGCCGAGGCATCAAAAAGGGATATGCTCGCAACTCCATTGCGAGCACACTTCAAACCGTCGAGGTATTGCTCAACGGTATTGCCAATCGGTGTAATCGCGCCGAGTCCTGTGACCACAACGCGATGGAGACCTTCAAGCATTCGGATCCTCAGGCTTGCTTGTCTTCTATGTATTTGACGGCATCGCCAACTGTGGCAATACCTTCAGCAGCTTCGTCTGGGATTTCAATATCAAAAGCCTCTTCTAAAGCCATGACAAGTTCGACAGTGTCGAGCGAGTCTGCTCCAAGGTCATTTTGAAAATTTGATTCTGGCTTGACTTCGCCAGCATCAACGCTGAGTTGCTCTGCAACGATTGAACGCACTTTTTCCAGGATCGCTTCTTGGGACATTTCCGTGAAGACGTGACGCCGCATCCTACGAGCTGAAGCAAGTAGTTAACAACAGTGACGGCCGTGTCACGAATATGTTTAATTTTCAGCAAGCAGAGTAAGCTTCTTGTTAGGTCAGTTCCGGAACGGACTCACATGTCCCACGCAGTCAAGATCTACGACACTTGCATTGGTTGTACCCAATGTGTGAGGGCATGCCCTCTTGATGTACTTGAGATGGTCCCTTGGGATGGTTGCAAGGCAGCTCAAATAGCATCATCTCCACGCACTGAAGATTGTGTTGGATGTAAGCGGTGTGAAACTGCATGTCCCACCGACTTCATCAGCATTAGGGTTTATCTCGGAGACGAGACAACTCGAAGTATGGGCTTGGCATACTGATCCTTTTGCCATTTTTGGCATTTGGGTTAGGTTTATTAAACTTATTTATTCGGCCAGCCCGGCTATAGCCGGGCTTATTCATGTGCGGAATCGTTGCAGTTATTGGCTCTAGAGAGGCAGCACCATTGCTTCTAGAGGGGCTTAGGCAACTTGAATACAGAGGCTATGACTCTGCTGGTCTGGCTACAGTAAGAGTCTTAGAAGATAGTGGGGAGGCGGTACTTAGTTGTAAAAGAGCAAAAGGAAAATTAAAAAATCTCTCTGAATTAGTTGATACCCATGGATCTTTTGGGCATTTAGGGATTGGGCATACAAGATGGGCAACTCATGGCAAACCAGAAGAATGCAATGCTCATCCTCATAGAGATTCTTCCGGAAAGATTGCAGTTGTCCAGAATGGAATCATTGAAAATCACAGATCACTTCGAGAGAGCCTTGAGTTAGAGGGCATTCACTTTTCTTCGGAAACTGATACAGAGGTCATTCCTCATCTAATTTCCCGTGAACTTTTGCGCCTTGAGATCTCTGGATGTAAGCCTGGTAGTTCGACATTATTAAAAGCTGTTCAGAATGTTTCTCAGCAGTTGAAAGGTGCGTATGCGATTGCGGTTATTTGGGAATTAGCTCCTGATGCCCTTGTTGTGGCAAGAAAACAGGCACCACTTGTAATTGGGTTCGGTGAAGGTGAATTTTTATGTGCCAGTGATACACCAGCGTTAGTTGGCTTTACCAGAACTATTTTGCCAATGGAAGATGGAGAAGTAGCTCTTTTAACTCCACTTGGTATTGAGCTATATGACGAGCGAGGTTACCGACAGCAAAGGAGTCCTTCTTTGCTGTCGGGTGCTGAGCATGTTGTTGATAAGAGACATTTTCGTCACTTCATGCTTAAGGAAATACATGAGCAGCCTGAGACGGCTGAATTGTGGGTAGCAAGACATCTCCCTGAGGGTTTGCCAGCAGAGTCTCCAGTTGCTTTGCCATTTGATGAGTCTTTTTATGCGGGAGTTGAACAAATACAGATACTTGCCTGTGGCACAAGTCGTCATGCTGCAATGGTTGGGGCATATCTTTTAGAGCAGTTTGCTGGAATTCCGACCTCTGTTTTTTATGCAAGTGAATTTCGCTATTCGGCACCACCCTTGGCCCCAAATACTTTGACAATTGGCGTTACTCAATCTGGGGAGACTGCGGATACACTTGCTGCCTTAGCTATGGAAGCTAATCGGCGAGAGGCGCATGGAGACCCTGCATTTGCTTCTCGTCAATTGGGTGTTACTAATAGGCCTGAAAGTTCTTTATCTAGGCAAGTATCTAATATTCTTGATATTGGTGCAGGTATTGAGGTTGGAGTAGCAGCAACAAAGACTTTTCTTGGGCAGTTGTTGGCATTTTATGGATTAGCACTTGCTTTTGCAGCGAGACGTAATAGTCGCTCCTCTAGTGAGATTTTGAAACTTTTGAAGGAACTTCGGTCTGTACCTAATCATCTGCGAATACTTGTTCAAAAACATGATCAACTATCCGAAGCTTTAGCTCATCGATTTGCGGATACTCAGGATGTAATTTTTCTTGGACGTGGAATTAATTATCCAATAGCTCTTGAAGGTGCGCTAAAGCTTAAGGAGATTAGTTATATCCATGCGGAAGGGTATCCAGCTGGAGAAATGAAACATGGTCCTATTGCATTAATAGATTCAAGAGTGCCTGTGATTTCTATAGCTATGCCTGGAGTAGTTTTTGAAAAGGTTTTGAGTAATGCACAAGAGGCGAAAGCTCGTGATGCGCAACTTATTGGGGTTGCACCTGAGGGCCTAGAGACAGAGATTTTTGATGCTTTGATGCCTTTGCCAGAAGTTAGTGAGTGGATTAGCCCATTACTTTCAGTTGTGCCAATGCAGTTACTTAGTTATCACATTGCAGCTCATAGAGGTCTTGATATCGATCAACCACGCAATTTGGCAAAAAGTGTCACAGTTGAATAGTTATGCATTAAGGGTTTGACCAATACGACCATATCTATCTTCAAATCTAACTATGTCATCCTCTCCTAAATAGGCACCACTTTGGATTTCAATTAACTCCATAGGCATTCTTCCAGGGTTGGTTAAGCGATGTTTGCAACCTAGAGGAATATATGTGCTTTGGTTTTCTCCAACTAGTTGTTTCTCTCCATCTCGTTCTACTAAGGCAGTGCCTTTGACTACTACCCAATGTTCTGCTCGATGATGATGCATTTGCAGAGAAAGACTTGCTCCTGGCTTGACTTCAATTCGTTTGACTTGCCATCTGTTACCTTCGACTACTCCTGTGTAGTTTCCCCACGGGCGATAGATTTTGCGATGAGCTTTTCCTTCGGGACTGCCGTTTGCTTCTAATTGCTTGACGATTGCTTTGACGTTTTGTGCTTGATCGCGAGTTGCTACTAGAACTGCATCGTCAGTTTCGACGACTACTAGATTTTCCACACCAAGTCCGACTACAAGTCGGTGTTCGCTTCGCAAATAACAGTTTTTGCTGGCTTCAGTAATTACATGTCCTCTAATTACGTTCCCTTGTTTGTCTTGATCTGCTGTTTCCCAAAGAGCACTCCAACTGCCAACGTCGCTCCACCCTGCATTAAGTGGCAGTACCGTTCCTAGTTTGGTTTGTTCCATTACTGCGACGTCAATTGCAATATTTGGGCATTTGGCAAAGGCCTCTTTTTCTAGTCTTAAGAAGTCAAGATCTGGTTCATCTTGTTCAAGGGCAGCTCTGCATGAACTAACAACTTCAGGAGCCAGTCTTTCGAGTTCGCTAAGCATTGCGCTGGCTTTGAAAAGGAACATTCCACTGTTCCAAGTGAAACGACTATCTGCGAGAAATTGTGTAGCTGATTTTTTGTCTGGTTTTTCTACAAATCTTGCTATTGCTACTCCTTGGAGTTCTTGCTGGGCTAGAGGTTCGGTTGCCTCGATGTATCCATAGCCAGTTTCAGGAGAAGTTGGAACAATTCCAAAGGTCACTAGTCTTCCTTGCTCAGCAAAAGTGCGTCCTGCTTCGACTACTCGACAGAATTCCTCTACATCTCGAATTAAATGATCTGCCGCTAAAACGAGAAGCAATGGATCTTCTCCTTGTTCAGTTGATTGGAGAGTTGCTAGTGCAACTGCGGGTGCAGTGTTCCGTCCAATGGGTTCTAGGAGAATTGCACTTGGCTCTACGTTGATTTGTCGCATTTGTTCGGCAACTATGAATCTGTGATCTTCGTGACAGATCAAAAGTGGCTCGGCTAAACCTTGCAGCCCTTTCAGTCGTTTTTGAGTTTGTTGCAATAAGGTTTCCTTACTACTTCCTCCCAATGGCCAATATTGTTTCGGGTAGCTTGCTCTTGAGAGAGGCCAAAGGCGTGTACCTGTGCCACCGCAAAGAATTACTGGGATGAGAGGAGTAATGCTCACTTTTCAGTTTTGAGTGCCCTAAGAATCGCGTAACCTCTAGGGTCTTGTCGATACTTCATAGTTCTAAAAGTCCTGGAGGGGGTGTGATTTTTATCCAGCCTTCATTTAGATGTACTTCTGGGACAATAGTTTTTACAAAAGGGACAAGTATTTTTTTTCCTTCAATAAGGGTTATTTCAAGTAAATCATTTCCAGCTTTCTGTAGATCGGTCACCTTACCAAGTAAGTGTTCTTTTTTGTCTAATCGGACCTCTAGACCAATTAAGTCAAAGTAGTGAAATTCTCCTTTTGCAAGCGTAGGACGGTTGCAAAAGGGAACTAAAAGATTTTTTCCAATAAGTTTTTGTACAGAGCTTCTGTTGTTAATGCCAGCAAATTTCACAACATATAAAGATTTACCTGGTAATTGTCTTCCAGTTATCAACTCAACTTCAGTAGGCGTCTTCTCTGTGGCTTGTATCCAACGCTTGCCTGGTTTGGTAAAGCGTTCTGGAAACTCACTGCTTGGGTTGATTCTGACTTCCCCATGTAGACCCTGCGGGGCAACTATTCTGCCTATGGTTATCCATTGATCTTCGTCAGCCATCGCTAGTTAAGTAGATTATTGGGTAATGAACATTATTAGGAGTTCTACTAGGTTAGTGGCTTCTTCCTCCCAACAAATCTTGCCCGGCTCAACTGTTTTAGTTAACGATGCTCATTCAATCTATAATGGATATCAAGGTTTTGTGCAGCGAATAAGCGGTAGTAGAGCTGCAGTTCTTTTTGAGGGAGGTAATTGGGATAAGTTGATTACACTCCCTATTAAAGATCTTGTCGTAATCTAAATTCAGCACAGTTTTCAGTAATTTAAAAAAAATATAAGCTAATCTTATGTAAAAGTAATTTCCTGTTTGTTGCTGGTTGGTATTGTGATTAATAGTCGCCACTGTTTTATACTTTTTTGAGTGCATTACTAGCAGCTTGTTTCTCGGCCTCCTGTCGGGAGCCACCCCACCCTTCCCCGGAAGTATCCTCCGCTATGTGAACTTTGCAGAAGAATCTTTTTGGGTCACCATGTTGCATGCTTGCTTCTTTAGTTTGGTAGTTTGGCCTGCCATACCCCCTTGCTTGACTCCATTCTTGAAGAGCAGACTTTGGGTTTTGTTTATGAGGATCTGCTAAAACTGCAATACTTGACTCTTTCCAGTAGGGTGTAAGCCATTTGTGAACAGGATCTAGGTCTCTAAATAATTCATATATTGCACCAATAAGGGCTTCAGTAGCTTCTGCTTCGAGTGTTGCACATGCATGGACATCTCCAGCAGCTTTTGGTCCAAGAATTAGCATCTCTTTGATGCCAATTTTTTGACCAACTGTTGTTAGCCACTGATCGCTGACAATCTGAGCGCGTAATGCAGATCTATCTCCTACTTTCATATTTGGAAAGTTGCGATCAATGAACTCTGACGCAGTTAATCGAAGTACTGCATCGCCAAGAAATTCAAGACGCTCGTAATTTTTCTTAGCTTTTGCTGAAGTATGTGTAAGAGCTTCATCGATTAACTCGAAAACTCTTGTGTAGTTTATTTTGCTTTTAAACCGTTTAAATGAGTTAATGTTTATGCGTGATAAAAGGATTTGAAGCTGTTTTAATCTTTCTTTTGAGAGATGCTGGCTGTTACTGGGGTTCATTATTATTGAAATAAATCAATTGAATTGGTTAATAGGCTTTATATCGATTTTTTTGAAAAAGGTGAAAGCAGGTCATAAGCCGGGTTCTGTTCACATTCCACTAGGGATGTGGGTGATCATCTATCTGGGACCGTCGTTGCCGACAGCCTCAAGCGGCTAATTGTTTTGGAACTGGGCACCTGGCCAGCCTTAGTTCCGTTGCCTTGCTCCCAGCCGGGGTTTACCAAGCCAGTACCTCTCGATACTGCTGGTGCGCTCTTACCGCACCTTTGCACCCTTACCTGTGCTTGGGCAGAACTGCCCGAAGAAGCCATCGGCGGTGTGTTTCTGTGGCACTATCCTCACGGTCACCCGCACTGGGCGTTACCCAGCAAGCTTGGCCAGAGGGGAGCCCGGACTTTCCTCAAACGAGACTTTCAGCTAAATCACTGCAAGTTTCGTTTGTAATCACCTCTCCTGCTTTCAAGGTCCATAATGCCTCCTGGGCATAATTCATTCCAGTGGGGCTGTAGCTCAGCCGGATAGAGCGACGGTTTCCTAAACCGTAGGTCGTGGGTTCGAGTCCCGCCAGCCCCGTGATTCCAATCATTGATTGCAACGCGTTTGATGGTCAACGTTATTCATTCGCCTTCCTAGGAGGTTTGCTTGCTAGGAGATTGAAGAGGCAAATTTACTTTGCTTTTCTTTCCTCCGTTTGCCTGAGTGAATTCCTTTGACTCACCTACAAAAGTTTGAGAATCTTCTGATATCGAAGGCTTAATTAATTGGAATTAAAGTAAAAGATCCAAACTTAAAGGTGTTCCTCTGTTGAAAGTACGGCGGGCAGGTCGACCAAGGAGGTGTTTGTATAAATGGGGAGGAGCGCCATCACCTGGCCGAACAATGCGTATGTTCTCTGTTGTGAAAGCTTCACCCTCAGCTATATCACGGGCTGCATAAATCGAACGGCGAAATACGAGACTTTTTACTTCTGCTGCTGTAGGGCCATAATTCACTTGCCCAAGCGCTTGCCATGCCCTTTTGGACTCTTTCACAAGAGACTTTAGTTCCGCAGGCTCAAGGGAAAATGCACTATCTACTCCTCCATCTTCACGCGAAAGAGTGAAATGTTTTTCAATTACTGTGGCTCCTAATGCGACTGCCCCAACAGCTACTCCGACACCCATGGTGTGGTCTGATAAACCAACTTCGCATTCGAACAAATCGCGCAAGTTAGGAATGGTGAGAATATTGGAATTTTCTGGCGTAGCTGGATAGGTACTTGTGCATTTAAGAAGCACAAGTTCGGTACAGCCTTCTTCACGGGCTGTTTTGACGGCTTCTTCTAGCTCAGCAAGGGTAGCCATACCCGTAGAGATGATTAGAGGTTTGCCTGTAGAAGCAGCTTTCGCGATTAGAGGCAGATGATTATTTTCAAAACTAGCGATTTTGTAAGCAGGAGCGTTCAGGTCTTCCAGAAAATCAACAGCGGTTTCGTCAAATGGTGAGCTAAAGCAGATCAGCCCAAGTTCCTTGGCTCGCTCCATAATTGGCTGATGCCATTCCCAAGGCGTGTAGGCCATTTTGTATAGGTCATGTAAGTTCTTGCCTGCCCAGAGTGAATCTTGATCAGAGATTTCAAAACTTCCTCCACGAATATCAAGTGTGATTGTGTCAGCGGTGTAAGTCTGTAACTTGATTGCATTAGCACCAGACTTAGCTGCAGCCGCAACAATTTCAAGAGCTCGCTCCAGGCTCTGGTTGTGATTGCCACTCATCTCAGCAATCACAAATGGTGAGTGTTGTTTGCCGATTGCTCGGCCAGAGATATTAATTATGTTTTTTCAGGCAAAGGGATCTCGGCCAATTTATCAAAACAGTACTCTTTTTAAATGAAAGGTATCCTTCGTTAGTGATTTTTGAATTGACTGTCTGCTGAACTTTTTGACCATGAGCACCGAATAATATGTTGTATTTCTGTATAGCTCCATGAAAATATATACACAATTAAAAGTTAGTTTGTTGTTGAAGTAACTCACATCTACCTTCCCAAACAACTCTCTAAAAGCATTTATAAAAAAAGATTCACCAAGTTCAATCGCAGACTCTACGGTGTTAGGTATCGGATGAAAGTCTTTAGCAAATTCCACCATCTCGTGTGGAACACAAGGCACGCTAATTACTAATCGACTCAATGTCATCTGCAGATTTTGTGCAAGTTTGGCAATTACAGCCCTAGTGTTAGAGGTATAGGGTAATGCCGATGAATAATGAGCAAGTGTTTATTCCCGTGATTTATTTAATTAATCGAAAAAATTCATTATATCTGCAATAAAAAACTCTCTGGTTGTTTCAGTAGCAATATGTTCCCGAAGGGAGTCTATGGATGTTTTGTGGATATCTACACAACTAAGATATCCACTAGTTCCAATACATTTATCTATCATAGATAGACTGAGTACCATTGCCGCATGTAAAGTCCAGCACTTTTTCACCAGGCTGGACTGCAAGCCTATGTTGTAACCATGTTTGAAAGTTTTTATCTTGACATGTTTGATTGATTAATAGCCGTGGGGGCAAAAGTTCAAGAGATTTATCCTTGTTTTTGGTTGTCTAAATCATTTCGCTTAAGTCACGTTAGGAGTAATTGACAATAAACTCATACCGATTGCTTTTTTTAAGAAGAGCGGCTGTTAAACAAGCTATTTCGAAACGGGTGGAATCTTCAAATATTTGATTTGCAGTTGATAGCGCATCCCTGCAAGATCAAAGAATGCGGGGTATCGCCTGTGATCCGTCACTCGGAGAAGATTGAATTGATCCTCGATGGACAGAGCTGGATCTAGTGCTGAATCAATTGAGCTTCTGCGGGGATAGTAGGTAGATTCTCCTTGCTGTGCCATCGCACCTTGTATCACAGTTGAATAACAATCAAACCATTGCAAGCACAATTTGATAGTTGCTTTTTGCTGAAGTTTGCGCCATTGATCAATAAGTTCTGTCCCGTTTAGGTTGATAACTTCTTGTAGATAAATTGGCCCTGCATCTATTTCAGATGTGGCTTCAAATAATGTGATCGGGATTTCATTAGCGCCCTCTAGTATTTGCCATGTCATAGGACTCCACCCTTGTCCTGCAGGTAGAGCACTTTCATGTACAACGAGATTATGGCGATGCAATTTGAGCTGATCTGGGTTAAGTAGATGACCGCAGCTAAGCAAGAGACATATGTCTGCTTTGGCAAGTTGATTTGGATCATGAATCCAGCGCAGTGAGTGTCCACGATGGAGAAGGGCTTGAATTAGGCCGATCAGATGCTCGTTTAGCCAACTGCCTTTATCACTAAGCAAAGTGACTCTGGAAGGTCCTAATGAGGGAGGACTGAGTTTTGAGTGTTTATGCGAAACCTTCTCAATAGGATTTGTTTTTGGAAGGTTTGAGTTTCTTTTTTCGCTGAGAAAGATCACATCAGAACCCCAAGTGCACTCTATTTTTTTCAATGTCTTTCTGAAGATTTGTTCGGTTATCTCTAGATTGGAAGCTGTCGGATCTAGTGAGATATCAATAGAGGCAGTGTGGTTGTTTATGGACCGGTCAAGGTGGACTTGGCCTAAAGGGCAACCATTGCCATCCATAACGATCCAGTGCAGTCTTCTTTCGCTGTTAGGTTCAGCGGTCAACGGAACCTTATGTTTTTTGGGTTTGATTGATTCAGTTAAATTTTTACTGATTAGTTCGCTTTGATAGTTGTTCCAACGTTTTAACAATGGTTGATCATTAGTTTGTAAAGGTCGCAAATGAATTGTTTTACTGCAGCCAAGCATTGCTGTGGCAAGTCGCTGACTGCCGTAGCCATCAGTTAATTCCTGGCCAGAAGCCAGGGGTTCTTTTTTTTGAAGGATTTGAAGTAACGCTTGCTTGATTTGTTCGGCCTTGATTTCAGAGTTTGTTTGCAGTAGTTGGATGTGTCCATGCTCTTTTAGGCCCTGAGCAATTGGGATTTGATTGGCCGCAATTGGCACCACTAGGCTTGGTAAACCTAAGCAGGCTCTCTCCCAAGTAGTAGTACCACCCGCACCTATAGCGAAATCTGCTCGGGCGATCAATCCTGCCAAGGTTGGTAAAGATGTATGCAAAGAAGCTTTATCAAACTCAGCCATCAAAGTTTTCACCGCTGCCAAATGCGGACTTTGCGTGCCTAGCACCACATCAACGGCAAGGTGACTGAGCTCAGGCGTCATCAAGGCAGCTAGTGCAGTAGCTGTGAGGTTGTTGGGATCAACGCCGCCGAAGAAAACTAGTACTCGTTGCAGTGTTGTACGTGTTGGTACCAATGGATGCAACTTTGCATATTCCGGCCCTAATAGAGCGAAGTGAGGACCAAGTAATTGCCTGCAATGTTTAGGAACTAGATTTGTATAACGATTTTGAGTGGCTTCCCCAAAGAAGTTTTGGTCGAGCAAAATATCTGCTTGATGGGGTCTATCAGCGAGATCGTCAATTGATAGCAATCTGGGTCGAGTGGAGAGAGTTGTAGTTAGGCCTTCAATAACTGTTTGGTGCCAGCTTGCATCTAGACCGTAGTGATCCACTACTAACCAATCACAACTATCTATCCCGGACTGCTTTAGACCTGCCAGGGTTTGTATCGCATCCAGTTGTTGAGTACAACCTAGCCAGTTGGCATATAGATCTCGGCCTTCTAATGATTGTTGCTGTTCACTTTTGAACGTGGGATGCTTCTGATGCGAAAGGCCTATTACGGTAAATTCTCGCTTCAGCACACTGATTAGATCCCCTGGTTGATTGCGGCAGATAAGTATTATTTCCGCGCCTCGTTGAGATAGCTCTCGTGCGAGTGTGCGACAGCGCATCACATGTCCACTACCAATCGCAAGGGAGGCGTCACAACGAAAGAGAATGCGAGTCATACGATGTTTCGCAATAGACAAAACGCCTCAGCAGTCTCAACACCTACTTGAGCTCCCCGCCAGTGGGCAAGATGTCCCACTGCCTCTATTGATCGGGCGTGGGGCCAGCGGCGCATTTCGCTGTTATAGGCATTAAGGGCTTCTAGTTTGCGATCCCACTGGGCCGAGATCTCTACGAACCAATTGGGATGGAAAGCCGGTGCAGAATAAGGCGGCTGCCATTCTGTGCTACTGCAAACTTCGTAACTCAGTAAACGCTTGACGCAATTTCCCGGGGTCGCTCTGCAGGCGGTTACAGCTGCTTCATGAAGACGGCGATGGTCGATGTTTACATCACCAGAGTGATGTACATAAACCACTTGGGGTTTATGAAGTTCAATCTTGGCTTCTATTTGTTTAATAACGTCAAGGCGATCAATTGAGTCAAGTCGATTATCGGGTAAATCAAGCAGTTCAACACCAGCTGCGCCAAGAATTACACTTGCTTTTTGAGCAGATTGAGTCAGCTTTGAAAGCTCTTCAGATGCTTCATCGCGATTACGATGTTGCTGACGAGAGGTAGCTCCTTCGGCAACAATTGTTATCCATACTTCATCTCCATTATCTGCATGGCGGGCAATGGTGCCTCCGCAACCAAGCACTTCATCGTCAGGATGGGCGGCAATTACGAGAACCTGCTGAGTTAATGAAGTGGATGTCATTTGAAGAAGGGAGTTTGAAGCAATCAGCAATAGTTGTTTTTCTAGCTGTGGTCTTTTTTGTAGATGTGGGCCTAAGTAGATCAACTGTGGCCGTTGATTTTTAATGAATTGCTACGTAAGCGATTGCATATTGCATGTAATGGTTGGTTTGGCCTGTTCTCTAAACCGTAGGTGGTGAGTTTGAGTCTCGCCAGCCCGTTTAGCTCAAATCTTTTTTTAATTAATTAGGTACTATATGTAGTGGGCTGTGCAAATCTGGCACTGCCGCTAGCGTAGGCACAGTGAAACAGTCTCAATGACCCAGCTTCACGATCTTCGGTTACGTCTTCTAGTTCAGCAGGAAAGCGAGAACATCGCTAATTCTCAGTCGACTGATCTTGATTTATCAGTTGTTCAGGCACGTTGTCTTTGTTGGCTGGCTCTTTTGGCAGAGGCCCATGAAGATCAAGCTAGCGATGCTGAGCGCAGAGGTGATACTGAGCAGGCTATGGGATGGTTTGCTGATTCAATGCGGCTTAGAGATGTCATACAGGTTGTTACGACTATTGAAATACCTTTGCCAGATAGTGAAGATCAAGAGGATGGAGAAGATACTTTTTCGGGAGGACCACCATTAGCGGCATAGCAGATGTAATGATGGAATTTGAGCTGGAGGGACTTAAGTGCCTGAAGAGCCCTGTCAATGTCCTGACTGTCAAAGATTTTATCGGGAGCATGACCGTTTAATACGAGAATCTCCAACTCTTCGCCAGCAACAAGAATTAAATTGGGCTGCGCTTCAATCGTTTAGGACTTTGTCTGGAAGGGTTCTAGAAGATCTTCAGAAACAATACGGTTCCAAAGCTAATGAACCCTCATCTCAGGTGACTTCTGCTGGTGTTGTGGAAGAGCCAGTTGATGAGTTGCAGCAAGCAATAGCTGAACTGGAAAATATAAATGCTCATCTTTATTCAATAGAAGCTTTGATGGAAAGAATTTTTGATGTAAAGGTTCCGGAAGCCGTTGAGCAAAAATTTAGAGAATTGGCAGGAGAGTTAGCCCCTGATCCTTTAAATGTTGATCGATTAAGACTGAATCGTCTATTGCACCAAACACCTGATCTTCCTGATCGAAATTAGAGTAATAAAAAAGGTTAAAGTTTTTTGTGGACAAGTTATTGGGAATTTAACTTTATATTTGTTAATTATGCTGGGTTTGAAGTTATTATACTTCTCAATTAATTATTGCATGGTTTTTCATTTATCGAACATCACAAGTGATTTCTACCGGCAGTGGATCTACCGCCCATATTCTCTGACAATATTCACGAATTGATCGATCTGAAGAGAAGAAACCAGACCTTGCGGTATTAATTAATGACATTCGATTCCATTCATTTCGATCAGTCCATGCTCTACTAACGTTGTCCTGTGCCCGCAGATAGTCAGCAAAATCTGCCATCACAAAGAAAGGGTCAATTCCAGTTAGGTTGTTTAGTATTGGGCGAAACAATTCACCATCTCCGTTGCTGAAATGTCCTAACTCAATTAATCTCATTGCTTCGGCTAACTCTGGTAAGGCCTGAATATATTCATTGGGTTGATAGTTGTTATTACGTAATTCCATTATCTCGGATTCGGTTTTTCCAAAAAGGAAGAAGTTTTTTGCTCCAACTCTTTCTCTAATTTCGATATTTGCTCCATCTAATGTGCCAATGGTTAAGGCACCATTCATTGCGAATTTCATGTTTCCAGTCCCTGATGCTTCCTTCCCTGCGGTGGAGATTTGCTCAGAAAGGTCAGTCGCGGGATAAACCTGCTCTCCAAGTTTTACGTTGTAATCTGGCAGGAAAATAACCCTAAGTCGTCCATCCATATCGGGGTCTGCATTAACCATCTCTGCAATGCCATTTATCAATCTAATTATTAATTTAGCCATGTAGTAACCAGGTGCAGCCTTTCCACCAAAAATTACTGTGCGGGGAGCCATTCCTTGAGATTGGCCATTTTTTATTCTTAGATATTGAGTTATTATTTGAAGCGCATTAAGGTGTTGACGCTTGTATTGATGAATTCGCTTGACTTGTACATCAAACATGCTTGAAGGGTCTACAAGTATTCCTGTCTGACGATGTATATATCCAGCAAGTTTTCGCTTGCCAGATAATTTTGTGGAATAAAATTTATCAAGAAATCCAGTATCATTTTCTCTATCTTCAAGTTTGTTTAGCAATTCCATATTTGATATCCACCCAGCTCCAACCTCTTGATCTAGTAACTCTGCGAGCTCTGGGTTCGCTAAGGCTACCCATCGTCGTGGAGTTACTCCATTGGTTACATTGGTAAATTTTTCTGGCCAGAATTCTGCGAATTCAGGGAAAAGTTGTCGTTTAATTAAATCAGAATGAAGAGCGGCTACTCCATTGACATGGTGTGCGCCAATAGTTGCTAAATGGGCCATTCGTACAGCTTTTCCTCCTTCTTCATCAATTATTGATAATTTTCTGAGGATTAAGTCATTGCCAGGGTAACGGAGTCTAACTTGTTGCAAGAATCTCCGATTAATTTCATAGATTAATTCTAAGTGGCGAGGGAGAAGGCTGTTAAAAAGAGATAGATCCCATTTTTCAAGTGCTTCAGGTAGCAATGTATGGTTGGTATAGGCGACTGATTTATTAGTAATTTCCCAAGCCTTTTCCCATTTAAAATTATGATCGTCAATTAGAAGTCTCATCAACTCTGCGACAGCTATAGCAGGATGTGTGTCGTTGAGTTGAACTGTCCAATGGCTTGGGAATTCTTCAATAGGAATATTTCGCTTCTTTAGGCTGTTAATCATGTCTTGTAAAGAGCAGCTCACAAAGAAATGTTGCTGTTTGAGTCTTAGTCGTCGTCCCTCATCAGTCCCATCATTTGGGTAAAGAACTTTCGAAAGAGTTTCTGAACCTACTTTTTCTTCTACTGCTCCGTAGTAATCACCAATATTGAATGCATAGAAATCAAAGCTTTCGGTTGCATCTGCTCTCCAAAGGCGTAATCGATCGCAAGTATTTACTCGATATCCCAGGACAGGAACATCGTGAGGTATTCCAATTGCATGTTCTGCAGGTATCCATCGACTACGGTAATGACCTTTTTGATCAAGATAACTTTCAGTCTTTCCACCAAAGCCAACAAAACAGGCTTCATCTGGTTGGGGCAGTTCCCAAGGCCATCCACCTTTAAGCCATTTGTCTGTGACTTCTACTTGCCATCCATCTCTAATTAGCTGGTTAAAAATTCCAAATTCGTAGCGAATTCCATATCCAATTGCTGGTACTTGCAAACTTGCCAGTGACTCCATATAGCAAGCAGCTAATCGTCCTAGTCCACCATTGCCTAAGCCAGGTTCTTCTTCAACTTCAAGGATTTCTCTCAAAGATTCAACCCCAAAGCGTTTTAATGCTTCTTCAGCTTCTTGTTGGATTCCTAAATTTAGAAGGTTGCTATTGAGTTGTGGGCCGATTAAAAATTCTGCAGAGAGGTAAGCAACAGTCTTTTGAGGTCTGGCTCTTATTGCTTCCTGACTAGCAAGATAGCGAGTCATTAATCGATCACGTACCGCATAGCTCAATGCCATATAGAGGTCATGCCGACTTGCAGTAGGTGCAAGTTTTCCAAGTGTGAAGAACAGGTGTTCTGTCATTCCATCGAAAACTGCATCCGCGTCGATCCCTGCTCTTTCAGGGTCCGCATAGCAACCGGGCGTTGGCAGGCGCAGGTCAAGTGGCTGGGAGCTGCTCATTTCGGATGTCTATGTGAATGAGGAAAAGGTTGATGAATACTCTGAGAAGGTACGCAGAGATATGAGTGAGGGTTTTAGAAAGAACTAGTTGTGGATGATTATTGAATTGCCAACGGATTTTTCTAGGGTTGTTTGACGGACCTTAGCCATAGTTTTTATTTGATTTGAAGAGTGACTTCAGATCAACACCTTCTAATTTTTCTTTGTCTTCACTACTAAAAGTTTTTTTCAGTCAGTCAGTCACGTATGTTCCAAAATGAAGAATAGAAAAAATTGATCTTAATGATCTTGTCCACGATGCTGTCGGTGCTTAGCACACATGATGTTGAAGTAGCAGAAACACTGATAGGGGTCATCAATTTCCTCTTGATTTTTGTAGCAGCACGAACTTTGGCAGAGGTCTTGGTCCGCTTACAGCTTCCAACCATTGTCGGTGAGCTACTCGCTGGTGTGCTCATAGGTGCATCTGGATTACATCTTTTGATGCCACCTTCAACTAGTGCTCAGTTGAATGAAGGTTTTGTGAATGTCATAAGTGCTTTGGCATCCGTTCCTCCTGAGGCTGTGCCAGACCTTTATTTTGAGACATTTCCTTCTTTACAGGCAGTCGCAACTCTTGGCTTATATGCATTGCTTTTCTTGACTGGCCTTGAGAGTGAGCTTGATGAATTAGTCGCAGTAGGAGCTCAAGCTTTTACTGTTGCGATGGCTGGGGTAGTTCTTCCTTTCGCATTAGGCACCTTTGGCTTGATGTTCATATTTCATGTTGATTTAATTCCTGCGATTTTCGCTGGCGCCTCAATGACTGCGACAAGTATTGGTATCACTGCAAGTGTTTTTGGAGAACTTGGATACTTGAAAACGCGGGAGGGTCAGATAGTTATTGGTGCTGCTGTGCTTGATGACATTCTTGGCATTGTGATTCTTGCTGTTGTAGTAGCTCTTGCGACAGGTGGTTCATTGGAGATTGCACCAATTGTGAAATTAGTTTTAGCTGCGACAGTGTTTGTTGTTGGAGCAATAGCACTAAGTAGAACAGCTGCCCCAGCTTTTGACTGGTTACTTGACCGTCTTAAAGCTCCTGGTGCAGTGGTTGTTGCTTCATTTGTAATTCTTGTATTGAGTTGTTTTGTCGCGACTGCAATTGGTCTTGAAGCCGCTTTGGGAGCATTTGCTGCAGGTTTAATTCTTAGTAGTTCAAAAAACAATCACGCTATTCAGCAATCTGTTCTGCCTTTGGTTTCATTATTTGCAACCATTTTCTTTGTATTAGTTGGAGCAGGAATGGATTTGTCAGTGATTAATCCTCTCGATCCAGCAAGTCGTTCAGCTCTTGTTGTTGCAGGATTCCTTCTTATTGTGGCGATTTTGGGCAAGATTGCTGCAGGCTGGTCATTTGTGATCGATAAACCTACGAATCGTTTGGTTGTCGGGCTTGGAATGATGCCTCGAGGTGAGGTTGGACTTATCTTTCTTGGTCTTGGTACAAGTGCAGGGCTGCTTACGCCTTCTTTGGAAGCGGCAATTTTGTTGATGGTTATTGGAACAACTTTCTTGGCCCCAGTTCTTCTTCGACTTGTTCTTAAAGATCAAGATCCTGGAGGTGGGAATTCGATCCCAGATGATGTTGCTGCAAATCCAGTTGGCCTGGTTTAGTGAAGTGTGTATGAGAGATGCTTCTCAGTCTCTGAGGAATTTTTCCATTTCACCCACTTCGTTAGCAGCTTCTCTTGATAGGTGACTAGCATCTCCACATTCTGAACTACGTTTCCGAGTTTTCTGATGTCTGCACTAGCTGCTGCGCCTAATGATTCTTGGAGCTACCTAGGGCACGCTGTTCATTGTGTTAGTAGCAGCCCCTCTGATCATCCAGTTGATGGAAAGGATGAAAAAGGTCCGGCCATATTGCTAGTTCATGGTTTTGGGGCTTCCACAGATCATTGGCGCTTCAATATTCCCGTAATTTCTCGTACGCATGAGGTTCATGCGGTCGATTTATTGGGCTTTGGACGTAGTGCAAAACCATCTGAACTGGACTATGGCGGACAACTTTGGAGAGAACAGCTTGTTGCCTATATCAATGAACGAATTCGCAGACCTACTGTACTCGTAGGTAATTCATTAGGTGGTTATGCAGCCTTGGCAGCTGGTGCAGACCTTGGTAAAGATGCCGCTGGTGTGGTCTTGTTGAATGCCGCCGGTTACTTCAGTGATACTGCTCAAAAAAGGGCCTCTAAAAGTTTGTTTTCGAAGCTTCGTCAAAGAATTGGAGGAGGACCTCTTCGCGATCCTTTTCATCAAAGGTTGATTTTTGAATATTTACGGCATCCTTTTATTATTCGGCGAACTCTTAATCAGGTTTATATCGACAGTACCAATGTTGATGATGCTTTGGTTGAAGCGATCCGTAGACCATCTTTAGACCAAGGGGCTTTTGGTGTCTTTCGGAGTGTCTTTAATGGAAGCGGCCGTCTTCAAGGACAGCCTCTTGATGAATTATTTGCAGCATTAAAAGCACCAGTTTTGCTGCTTTGGGGTAATAGAGACCCGTGGATGAATGCAGCAGGAAAGCGTGCGAGCTTTCTTCGTCATGCTCCTTCTGCTACCACCGAAGTTGTATTAGATGCGGGTCATTGCCCACATGATGAAGTGCCTGACCAGGTCAATTCAGCATTGCTAAATTGGCTAAAATATAGATAATTTGAATCAAATATATATTTAGGCTTGCTTTTTACCTCATAGCTTTATTGCCTAGCAAGATTAGTTTATGTTCAAATCCCTTGTAAAGAATAGCTCTCCTTATCCTCATTGGGAGTTTATTGAACATGAAACTGGCGATCGCATCCGATTGGTACCAGAGAGAGGTGGCTTGATTAGCCAGTGGTTTTGTAATGGCCAAGAAGTTTTGTATTTTGACAAAGAACGCTTTGAAGATATTTCAAAAAGTATTCGTGGAGGAATCCCGGTTTTATTTCCTATTTGTGGTAATTTGCCTCATGATTTGTGGAAAATTAACGAAGCTAGTTATACAATTAAGCAGCATGGTTTTGCAAGAGATTATCCTTGGGATTTACGACTACTTGAAGATCGGAAAGGTATAAGCCTTACTCTTGTTGATAATGACGAGACGCGTTTAATGTTTCCATTTGGATTTAACTTGGAGATGAGAGTTAGGCTGAGCCTAAACACATTAAATATTACAACTAAAGTTATAAATACAGGTAATAAATGTATGCCATTTAGTTTTGGATTGCATCCTTATTTTTCAGTAGAAGATCTTAAAAAAGTTTCTTTTAATGGTTTGCCAAATATTTGTTTTGATCATTTAGAAATGGCCGAAGCAAGGACTGAGGACCAGATCAAGCGAATTGCTGAAGGTGTTGACTTTATTAGTCATCCCTCTGCCTCAGTGAAACTTATAGATCAAATAAACGGTCGTTCTATTGAGTTGAAAAATGAATTCCCAATTGATTTGACTGTCGTTTGGTCGGACCCTCCCAGGAGAATGGTTTGCTTGGAGCCATGGACATCACCAAGATTCTCGTTAAATACTGGAATTCGTAGGCTTGAACTTCCACCAGGAGCTTCACAAGAATTTCAGTGCGAGTTCGTAAGTAAAAGAGCTGTTTCCTTATTGTGAAAAAAAATTGAGGAACGTAGAAATAGATTTTTCTTATTAAGAGTTTACACAGGATTAATCAGCTCCGATATCAAACTATCCTTAAAGTAACTTTTTTATATTAGATTCGAGAGATGAGGAATTATCGAATAGGAGAGTTAAATCAAGGCCTTTTGGAGATTGTTGGGCATAATAATGTGTTGACAAATGAGTATGAAACACGTGCATATAGAACAGGAATACGTGTAGGGTATGGTTGTGCTTGTGCCGTAGTAATTCCAAGGTCCTTAGTTGAACTCTGGAGAGTTCTAAAGCTGTGCGTTTCACTAGATAAAATCATAATTATTCAAGCTGCTAATACTGGGCTTACAGGAGGATCGACTCCTGATGGAGATGATTATGATCGAGATGTTGTTATTATCAATACCCTGAAACTTGACAAATTAACCCTTCTAGAGAGAGGAGAACAGGTTTTAGCATTTCCAGGATCGACTCTTTATAAATTAGAAGAAATTTTATTACCAATTGGAAGAGGACCTCATTCTGTAATTGGCTCATCTTGTATAGGTGCTTCAGTAGTTGGTGGGGTTTGCAATAATTCAGGAGGGAATTTGGTTAATAGGGGCCCTGCATATACTGAGCTTTCTCTATATGCAAGACTCACGAGTGATGGAAAATTAGAATTAGTGAATCATCTTGGAATTTTTCTTGGTACAACAGAAGAGGAAATCCTTGATAATTTGGAGAAGTGTAATTTTCAAACAGAGAATCTTCCAGAAACAGAATATTTGGCATCAGATGATCAGTATCGGATTCGTGTTAGAGATGTTCAAGCATCAACACCTGCCCGATATAATGCAGATAAGAGACGCCTTTATGAATCAAGTGGATGTGCAGGAAAGCTTGCTGTATTTGCTGTTAGATTAAATACTTTCCCAAGGCCTAAAAAAGAGCAAGTTTTTTTTATAGGTACCAACCATCCTGAAAAATTAAGTGAATTGAGAAAGAGAATTCTCTCGGACTTAAGTTCTTTGCCTGATATGGGTGAGTATATGCATCGAAGTTACTTTGATGCTGCAGATAAATATTGTAAGGATACATTCTTTCTAATTAAGTATTTTGGCCCTAGTATTCTTCCAAAGCTTTTTAAACTTAAACGAAGAATTGATCTAGTTTTCTCTAGACTATTTTTTAATCAAAGCACTATTTCAGATAAAATATTGCAATTTATTGGGAGGCTACTTCCGGATCAGCTTCCAAGATCATTTAGGGATTATAGAGATAGGTTCGAACATTACATGATTATAATGTCTAGTGATTTAGTAATACATGATATAAGAAAGTTACTATCTGAACATTTTAATCAATCGGATCTTGTTGATTATTTTGAATGTACAGAGTCTGAAGGTAAGGATATTCTATTACATCGTTACGTAGCAGGCTCTGCCCCTGCAAGATGTAAAATAGTGAATGCTTCTGATTCAGGAGAAATTTTACCTCTAGATGTTGCACTTCCTCGAAACTGTGACAATTGGCATGAAATTTTTCCTGAAGATATTATTTCTCAGATGGCTGATTCATTTAAGATGGGTCATTTCCTTTGCATGGTATTTCATTGGGATTTTGTTCTTAAAAAAGGTGTAGACTTGAATTGTTTGAAATCTCGAATTCTCAAAATATTAGATAGTCAAGGAGCGAAGTATCCAGCTGAGCACAATGTTGGTCATATTTATAAAGCTGATAAAGATATGGCTAGCTTTCATCGTAAATTGGACCCTACCAACAGCTTTAATTCTGGCTTAGGAAAAACATCAAAGAAACGAAACTATGCTTAATTGAAAATAGAGTTTTTTGGAGAAATAAAATCTTTAATTATTATAAATTGATAGTTTTTCATACTTCCATATTATTTTGATAACTTTCAATAGTATAGTAGTTTTATAAAAGTACTATACTATTGAGATGCAACAGAAAGTTGAGTCCCCGTATGTAGTTAATGTTAGTGACCTTAGGACTTTGGCAGACAGGCGTTTGCCTAAAATGGTTTTTGATTATATTGACAGTGGTGCTGATAGAGAGCAGACATTATCTCAAAATTGTGAAGCATATAAAGAGATTTTTTTTAGACCTCGTTGTGCAGTAGCTGTCCCTTCGCTTGATCTCAGCATTTCTGTAATAGGTCAGCAATTCCAGCTGCCATTTCTTCTTGCTCCTGTGGGGAGTAGCAGAATGTTCTATCCACAGGGAGAGGTTGTAGCTGCTCGTGAAGCTGGTAGAGCAGGCACTGGGTATACCCTTTCGACCCTTTCCGGTTGCCGTTTGGAAGATGTAAAGCAGGCAACTAATTGCCCTGCTTGGTATCAGCTTTATCTTCTAGGAGGGAGAGATGTTGCTTTAAAAACAATCGATCGAGCTAAGGCGGCGGGCTTTTCTGCGATTGTTCTAACTATTGATACGCCAGTTTCTGGTTTGCGTGAGCGCGATGTGAGGAATGGAACTAAACAATTACTTTCTAGGCAATTATTCAGCATGCTTCCTTATATCCCACAAATGTTAGTTAGACCCTGTTGGCTTTCTGATTGGTTGCTGGATGGAGGGTTGATGAACTTTCCAAATGTTGAACTTGATAGTGGACCTATGGGATATACAGAAATAGCCCCTGCACTTGAAAGTTCAGTAGTGACTTGGGATGATCTGCAATGGATTAGAGAGGCTTGGGGTGGAAAAATCATATTAAAGGGAATCCACATTGGAGCAGATGCAAGAAAAGCTATTGATTTGGGAGTAGATGCTATTGTTGTCTCAAATCATGGAGCTAGACAGCTTGATAGTGTTTCTCCAACAATAAAAGTACTTCCTGAGATCATCCAAGCAGTAGATGGCAAGATAGATGTTCTTTTAGATGGTGGTATTCGTAGAGGTTCTGATGTTATTAAAGCATTATGTTTAGGTGCAAAAGGTGTTTTGGTAGGGAGAGCATATGCATATGGCTTGGCTGCTGCTGGAGGGGCAGGGGTAGCGCGTGCGATCGATATTCTGCGAGCTGATATTGTTCGCACTATGAAATTATTAGGATGTGATTCAGTGAAAAAATTAGATCATTCATATGTTGACTTTCCAGTTGATTGGCAGAAAAAATAAGCTGATATGATAAAAACTAATTAGCGTTTTATTTTTTTCTCATATGAAGATTGTCGTCATTGATGACGACCCAACGGGTTCGCAGACAGTTCATAATTGTCCTTTGCTATTTCGATGGGATAAGGATGTCTTAGTAAATGCTTATCGAAATAAATCGCCTTTATTATTTTTACTTGCTAATACAAGGTCAATGCCACCGGCGTTGGCAGAAGGCCAAATTCGGACTATTTGTTATTCGCTGAGAAAATTATTTTTTGCTGAGAGGGTCTCATTAAATGATGTCTTTCTTATAAGTCGTGGCGATTCAACTTTGAGAGGTCATGGTGTTCTTGAGCCCAAAATTATTGAAGAAGAATTAGGACCATTTGATGCAACTTTTCATGTCCCAGCCTTTTTGGAAGGAGGAAGGACTACCGTTGAAGGAGTTCATTTTCTTCATGGGGAACCTGTACATCAATCAGATTTTGCTAAAGATCAATTATTTGGTTATTCAACGAGTCATATACCTCTTTGGCTAGAAGAAAAGAGTAACGGAAGTATAAAAGCTAGCTCAGTTTTTTCAGTGAATATTCTATCGCTTGAATCTGCTTTAAATAGTCAAGCAGGTATGAATAATTTGTTGAATAATTTATCACGTCTTTCTGGTAATAGATCAGTTGTTGTTGATGCTAAAAATTCTTCTCATCTTGAGGTATTTGTTCGTGCAGTTAAGATGTTACAAGGTTCAAAACGGTTTTTATTTAGATCAGCTGCGAGTCTATTAACTGCTTTTGCAGACCTTCCAGTTAATTCATATGATCTTTCTGACCTGATTTCTTTGAGATGTATTGATCAATTTAATAAATTAAAACCTGGCCTTGTAATGGTTGGATCACATGTTTCTCTTGCAGATGCACAATTGACAAGGTTGTTAGATGAAGATGAATGTGAAGGGATTGAATTATCAGTTAGGGAATTAGCTGGAGTTTTGAATGATGATTGTTCTAGGCTGAATTTATCTGATTTTGAAATGCATTATTTCCAAAAACTTAATAAAGTCTTGGATTCATCTAGGACTCCAGTTCTTTATACCAGTAGGGGTGAGCTTGTGTTCTCATCTATACAGGAGCGTTTGAATTTTGGGATTTCTTTGGCTAACTCAATGGGACGATTGGCTGCAAAGATGGCCCCCAAGCTGGGATACATTATAAGTAAAGGTGGAATTACAACCCAAGCTCTTTTGGAAAATGGACTGAAACTTAGCTCTGTTCAACTTAAGGGTCAGTTAATGCCAGGATTATCAATTGTTTCTGCTGTTCTAGGTGAGGCTAATTTAGAATTCCCAGTAGTTACTTTTCCAGGTAATCTTGGTGATAGAACAACACTGTTTGACGCATGGGAATTAATGGAATCAGACGGAAAACCGTAACATTCTTCGGGATAAACCATAATTATCTAATAAATTAAGGCCCTTTAATTAGAATTTTGTATATTTATGCGATTATAAATTCTAAAACCTGTCGATTACGGCCTCTGCGAATCCACTACAACTCACGGGATCTACTGCTGGCTCCATTAGACGTGCAAGATCATATGTTACGCATTGGTCAGATATAGATTGACTTAAGCCCTTTGTAATTAAATCTGCAGCTTCTTGCCAACCTAAAAATTCTAACATCATCACTCCACTAAGTATTACTGAACCGGGATTGATTCGGTCAAGACCAGCATGCTTTGGTGCGGTGCCGTGAGTTGCCTCAAAGATTGCTGCTTTGTCACCTATGTTTGCACCAGGTGCCATACCTAAACCGCCGACAATTGCTGCAGCGGCATCTGATATGTAGTCTCCATTTAGGTTTAATGTTGCCAGTATTGAATATTCTTGTGGTCGAGTTTGGATTTGTTGAAAAATACTATCTGCAATTCTGTCATCTATAAGCACTTTATGCTTCCATTGGTTTTTCCCATGTGTTTTTTCAATTGAGTCAATAACTGATTGAACTTCTTTAGCGATCTTTTCCTGTGCTTCTTTTGTAAGTGAATCATAACCAGGATCTATCATCCTCGCATTGGATTCAATACTAATTCCTTGATGTGTTTCTATATTATTAAGAATCCAACTTTCACGTTCAGTAATGCATAAGTCTCTAAATTCATTGGTTGCTAGCTCATAGCCCCAATCCCTAAAAGCACCCTCTGTGAATTTCATTATGTTGCCTTTGTGGACAAGAGTTACATGTTTTTTTTTGCCTGTAAGTTTTAGTGCATGTTGAATTGCCTTTCGAATATGTCTTTGGCTACCTTGTTTGCTGACAGGCTTAATCCCTATACCTGAACCAAGTGGAATTTGACGATTGCCCAGCTTTCCATTTGAAGGTATGACATCAGAGTTCAGATGATTTATAAGCTTCCGCCCGATTGGATCACTGGCTTCCCATTCAATACCCATGTAGATGTCTTCTGTGTTTTCTCGATAAACGATTACATCTAGATCCTCAGGTCGCTTGTGAGGGCTTGGCGTCCCTTGGTAGTACCTACAAGGTCGAACACATGAATAAAGATCGAAGATTTGACGAAGAGCAACATTTAAAGAGCGGATTCCACCTCCAATTGGGGTTGTAAGAGGGCCTTTTATTGCTATCCCATAGGTTTTAATTGCTTCTAATGTGTCTTCAGGTAGGTATTGGTAAGTCCCATAGATATCGCAGGCTTCATCCCCTGCATATACCTTGAACCATTCAATTTTTCTTTTATCTCCATAGGCCTTTGTAATAGCTGCATCAAGGACTTTCTGCGTGGCTGGCCAAATGTCGATACCTGTACCGTCACCTCTAATGAATGGGATAATTGGGTTGTCAGGTACTTTTGGGTGCCCATTTTTGAACTGAATTGCATTGCCCCTTGTGGGTGCTGTGATTTTCTGGAACTGGGCCATAAAGATTTTTTGGAAAATATTTTTCTTTAGTTGAGCCTATGACTTCACAGGTAGCTTTCTGGGTCTTCTTGTAATGGCTTATCTAGATTTTGTACGTAACCCAGCTCACTATGTCTCACGTGAAATCTTTGATGCATTCTGCATGAAGAATCTCGTCTTTAACCGTCCTTCAACTCTCTCGAGATTTTGGTTGTAGCTGCTTGCTTTAATTAGGAAGAAGTTATTGCTCAATTCATTCGGCAATTAATGGCGTTGTTATGTGGTAACTCACTTAGCTTTATTAACCTTTTGAAGCTTCCTTTTCAATAAGGCTAGAGAAAGAAGATTGTGAACAGGCGAGTGATAAATCTTTCTCTGAGCTCATTGCATGGCATCTTCAGTAAGTGTTAGTGCTTTTTCAGGAGGTCTAGGTGAACGCTGCTGAGCAGGTGAATAGTGTGGTTTTTGCTCATGCGCTAGCTTCTGCATTGACCTTGGTACGTCAACATTTTCCTGAGGCAACTCCGAACCTCACACCATGGCGTGATGATCCAGAGACACGAAAATGGCTTGAAAACGAGACTATTGACATGGCCTTTCATTTCCCTGGTTGGAGTCCTCGACTGGAATGTCGAAGCCTTTTAATGCAGTTAAGACTAAGCACCTACAAAGCAGGAGCATTCCCCCAGCTTTTGGGGGTATTAATTCGTGGTATGACATTTGATGGTGAACGTTGGCGGTTGGCCACTGTTGGTGATTGGCAGCCAACAGGTTCACACCTTCCCCAGCCTGCTCAGATGGATCAATTGCATGAAATTTGTAGAGAGCTCTTTTTTTTATTTGAAGCATGCACTCCTTCTGAGGAGTTGCCGTAACCCATTTCACTTCTATGCTTCTAGATTCATATAGGTTATTTGGCCTGATTTAACTAATCCCTTTTGCTCTTTTTACAATGTCTATAGCCCTCTCAAGGCAACTTAGAGAAGGAACTAAGAAGGCTCACACAATGGCTGAGAACAGTGGGTTTGTTAGTTGCTTTTTAAAAGGAGTGGTTGATAAATCCACTTATCGAACTTTGGTGGCGGATCTTTATTTTGTCTATTCGGCCATGGAAGATGAGATTGAGAGGTTGAGCGATGAGGGGCATCCAGTAGTTGAAAAAATTAGATATCCAGAACTTAATAGAAGGAAAACATTGGAGCAGGATTTATGTTTCTACTTTGGAGCGAATTGGCGTGAGGAGGTGAGGGCAACTTCAGCTGCCATTGCATATGTAGACCGTATACATCGAGTAGCAATAGATTTACCTGAATTGTTAGTTGGTCATCATTACACTCGATATATTGGCGATCTTTCTGGGGGGCAGATTCTTAAGAGTATTGCTCAGAAAGCGATGAATTTAGATGAACATGAAGGATTACGCTTCTATGAATTTGAGAGTATTCCAGATGAGAAGCTCTTTAAGAAGAAATACAGTGAAACATTAGATTCACTCCCGATTGATCAATCGCTTGCAGACTTAATAGTGCAGGAAGCAAATGAGGCTTTTAAGTGCAATATGGATATGTTTCAAGAACTTGAGGGTAATTTAATAGCTGCTATTGGTAAACTTCTCTTTGGCTTTCTTACATTGCGAAAACGGAAGGGGAGCACTGAGGATGCGAGTATATAATCCCATTTATTTTTCAGTTGTAGTGAAATTGAAGCGATATAAATTATCAAATCAAATGATTCGTCTAAAAGATTAACCCCTGTTGAATTAATTGCTCAGTGTTGATTACACATTTTTAATTCATTGGTCTATCACGACATAAGCTTTTGATATTCCAAGATTATTGTGGGTATTACATCTCAGTCCAGGGTCTTTGAGGTAAGGATTGATGTTTGACCCTTTCCTTCAAGAGTTACATACGAGCATTAAGGCTCACGGAGGGAAGCCAGCGTCTGTCCCTAATGGGCTTGAGCTATGTGTTTCCCAAAAGGGGAATAGCATGATTAGAAGTTGGCTTTGGAATGTTCCAGGCTTTAGACGCTGGAGGGTAACAAGGCTTGATGCAGGTAAGAGTCTTCAGGTCCTGAATTCAGTGGCATATCCCGATTACAACAATGACCAGCCATTGATGGGCATCGACCTTTTATGGTTTGGATCTAGGAGCAAGTTGGTTGCTGTCCTTGATTTTCAACCTCTTGTTCAAGACCAGTCTTATTTTGAACGTCATTTCCAAGGTTTGAAGGTTCTTCAAAGTCGCTTTCCAGAACTTAGGAGCCAGGAAACTATGAGGTCATTTGACCCTCATTTATATTTTTCCCCGTGGTTACTTTTTTGTAGAGGTGGGATAGACCAAGCCAAAGGTGCATTACCTATTGCTTTTAATGATTTTATTAAATCTTATTGGGATCTTCAAGATTTAGCAATACAACGACCTTCTTTGATCCCATCTCTAGAGGTTAGGAGGTTACATATTGCCTATGATATTTATAGTTCTCGAAAAGATCCTGCTCATGGTTTATTTGCAAGTTATTTTGGCAAAAGCTGGGCGGATAGGTTTTTGAAAGAATTTTTGTTCCCTGATAGCTACAGAGATGAATCTTCCCCATTAATTTAAGTTCACAACATGAATATTCTTCGCGAGAGCAGCCTTGATCCAGTCTCAATATCTCAATGGCGATGGAGTCCATTTCTTGAAGAGACTATTAACCATTTATCTATATTTAATCCAAAACCATATTCAATACCTAGGGAATTTCTGCAAAAAGAGGTTTCTTTAGAACTAAAGTCAAAGTCTTTAAAAGCAATAACTAATACGTGGGCTTGTAGTACAGAGAAACTGCGCCAGGTTAGAGCTGCTTGTGTAGAGGCTGGAAGTGCTGCATCAGTATTGAATTTAGTCATTAACCCTATGTATACATTTGACCTCCCATTCTTTGGAGCTGATTTCGTAACTCTTCCTTCTGGTCATCTTTTAGCGTTGGATTTGCAGCCAGCGCTTAGGGCTGATAAGCGTCATACGGAATTTGTTTGGGAGCGTTTACTCCCATTGCATGAGTATTGGCAACCTTTTCTTCCAGAAGGAGGTCCAATCCCTCAAGAAGCTAAGCCTTACTTTTCTCCAGGTTTTTTGTGGACCAGGTTGCCTTTGGGGGTGAAGGGAGATGAACTGATTTCAGATATAATTAAGCCAGCATTTAGAGCTTATCTTTCTCTTTACTTAGATTTAGTTCGGGAGGCTAAACAGGTAGATTTAGAGAGATCCAAAGTCCTTTTGGCGGGACAGAAATCTTATATGTGTTATAGAGCCAATAAGGATCCTGCAAGAGGAATGCTTTCTAGATTCTATGGAGTTGATTGGACTGACAACTATATTCACAAGGTGCTCTTTGATTTATGATTTTTGAGCGTGGGGAGAGGAATAAAATGAATATACACAAGAATTTTGCATTGAATCTATTAATGCTCTAGTTTTATATAAAATCATCTCATGTTTTGATTGATCTCGCATGAAAAAAAGAGTCCTGTTTGTTTGTTTGGGTAACATTTGTCGATCTCCTGCGGCTGAAGGGGTTTTTCTCCATTTAATTCAATCTAGAGGAATAGAAGCTCATTTTGAGGTTGATTCTGCTGGCACTGGTAATTGGCATGTTGGTAAAAAGGCTGATTCAAGGATGATTAATGCTGCTAAAAAACGTGGCATTTCTCTTCCAAGTTTTGCTCGACAAATAACGTTGGATGATTTATATAGATTTGATGTTATTCTTACTATGGACTCAGCAAACCTGGCAGCTGTTAAGACTTTGGCTTTAGAGATTGATTCAGAAAAAATTGCTGAAATAAAGCCTATTTTGAGTTATGCAAGATCTAGTAATTCTCTCGAGGTGCCTGACCCATACTATGGAGGAGACGATGGATTTGAAATTGTTTTAGACTTGTTAGAAGATGCTTGCAAGGGATTTCTTGCTGAATTTAGTTAGAAGGTGATGGCCAAACTTCTTCCGGAATTTTCATTCTAAATAGGTCTATTAAATGATCAACTACTGCATTAATATTCATTCCATCAGTAATTACTTCTTCTGCATCCTTAGCTTTAAATAAAGGAGATATTTCCCTAGTACTGTCTAATCTATCTCTTTCTTCAATTTGACACTTTAGCTCTTTAATATCTGGAATATCATATCCTTGATTTTTTAAATCATTAGCTCTTCTGCGTGCTCGCTCCTCTGAACTTGCCGTGAGAAAGATTTTTAATTCTGCATTTGGGAATACTGCTGTCCCTATATCTCTACCTTCTGCTACGAGGCCTCCACATTGCCCTATAGCTTTTTGCTGCGCAGTAAGAGCCTTACGCACATAGCTTTGGCTAGCAACTACTGACACCAAGGAAGTGATCTCTGGGGAGCGGATTGCCTCCGAAACATTTTGTCCATTGATTAGAACTGTTTGGCCGCCCTTTTCTGAAGAAGTTAGTTCCAGGTTTAGATCCTTAAGAGCTTGGGAAACACTTTTGCCATCTTCTGGATTTATACCTTGATTGTTTAGTAGCCAAGTTACTGCTCGGTACATCGCTCCAGTATCGAGATAAAGCAGCCCTAACTTTTGAGCAAAATCTCGGGTAACAGTGCTTTTGCCTGCACCTGCTGGTCCGTCAATAGCAACAATTGGCTTGCGTGTCATAAGAAATGTGTGATCTATGAGCCTTGTCCTGCCAGAACGTACTGCGGCTGCAAGTAGGCACAGATTTGTTTGAGGATTGACAGGTTGTAGTCGAAATGGATCGACGGCCTCTAAATATTCCACTTCCAATCCTTTTTCTTCCAAAAGGAGTCTCATTGTTTTGAAATTTAATTTTTTGCCTTGGGAAAACTGATTGGATGCATTGCTTAGTGTCACAGGTAATGCAAGAGCATTTGCTCGTTCAGATTTGCTTAGATATACGTTTCTAGAGCTATATGCCAATCCATCTTTTTCTCTAATAGTTGGGACTCCACATACTTTAATTTTGAGATTTAGATTGTAAATTAGTTGTCTAAGAATGATTAATTGCTGCCAGTCTTTTTCACCTAGCACGACTACTTTTGGATTAAGAAGAGTCAAAAGACGCAGCATGACAGTTGCTACACCATCAAAGTGCCCTTTCCTGAATCGACCACAAAGGTGTGATTGAAGGCCCAATGGAACTTTGATATGAAAATGAGAAGAAGCTCCCCCAGGAAAAACATCATCTATAGATGGGACCCAAACTGCATTGGCTCCTGAATCTTTAGCTAATTCACAGTCTGCATCTAAATTTCTTGGATAATTTGCGAAGTCCTCATCTGGTCCAAATTGCAGTGGGTTTATAAAGATACTTACCAAAACAGTTGATGGGTTGTTTGGAAAATTCTTTTTTGCGGCTTGGATTAGTTGTTTGTGGCCTTCATGGAGGCCACCCATAGTAGGGACGAAATGAACTGGCAAAACTTGTCTTTGCAGCCATAGCCGTAGTTCATTTTCAGTTTTTAGAATCTCAAGCTTCAACACAGTGAGGAATACATCATTTGAATGATTTGTTTGTAAAGGTTGATTCCAAAACCTTTGTGGATTTTTTCATATTGCCTCTTAAGGCAATTCCATAGAAAGAACATTGCATTTGTTAGGGATTTATTATTAGTAACTATGGATTACAAAACCTCTGGTGTAGATGTTGAGGCAGGTAGAGCCTTCGTTAATCGGATCAGAACCAGTGTTGAAGCTACTCGACGCCCTGAAGTTATTGGGGGGATGGGTGGTTTTGGTGGGTTGATTCGATTGCCAGAAGGATTGTCTAAACCTGTTCTTGTAGCAGGAACTGATGGAGTAGGAACCAAACTTGAATTGGCACAAGACTTTCAATCTCATTTTGGTGTGGGTATTGATTTAGTTGCAATGTGTGCGAATGATGTCATTACTTGTGGTGCTAAACCATTATTTTTCCTTGATTACATTGCAACAGGATCTCTTAGTCCTAATGCAATGGCAGAAGTAGTTCAAGGTATTTCCGAAGCATGTGTGTTATGTGGATGTTCTTTGTTAGGAGGAGAAACAGCTGAAATGCCAGGTTTTTACCCTGAAGGTAAATATGATTTAGCTGGTTTTTGTGTTGCTATTGCTGAGGAATCTGAACTTATAGATGGCAGTCAAATGAAACCTGGTGATCACATCATTGCTGTTGCTAGTAATGGAGTTCATAGTAATGGTTTTAGTTTAGTTCGGAAAGTTATTGCTCAAAAAGGAATCGATTATAAAAGTGTTTTTGGACAAGATCGACTTCCTTTAATGGAGGCTTTACTTAAACCCACAAGCTTGTATGTGAGGCTTGTTACAGATCTCTTAGAAAAGAAGGTACCTATTAATGGTATGGCGCACATTACAGGTGGGGGGCTGCCTGAAAATCTTCCTAGGTGCGTTCCAAAGGGCCTTAGCCCCTTATTGGACCCGACAACTTGGGCACGGCCTGAGATTTTTTCGTGGCTTCAATCTGTAGGTGATATTCCAGAGCAGGACCTTTGGAACACATTCAACCTAGGGGTAGGTTTTTGCTTAGTGGTTCCATCTCAAGGTGTGACTGCTGCCTTGGAGGTTTGTAGAGCGAATTCTTATGATGCTTGGCAGATGGGGCATGTTCAAGAATCTCCACCTGGTTCTTCAGGAGGATTGCTTGGATTACCTTTCTGAAAATTGCTCAATTAACCCCATGCATTAGCAAGTATTTGCATCGGAGTCCTACGAGCTTGTTTTTTAGGACACATTCTTCTATAGGCGCTAGTAATATTTCCCCAAGCAAGCCTGATGATTTATCTGCTAGCTGCGTCGTTAGATTTTTATTAGTTCGATGCCTTTTGATAGCCCCCAGCGTTTAACGCGTAGGCGAACTTCCGCAGGACCTGTACCTCCAAGGCGCCCACTTGGAATTTCAGCTGATGGAAGTAGCCCTCATCGGCAAGGCCCTAGGCCAACTTTCCTGACATTGAGAGATCATGGCAAGGTTTATGTAGCTGATTTGCCGAGTCTTTCTGATGGGCAATTGGCTCACATAGGTAAAGAAGCAGAGGAAGTACTGGTAAGTCTTGAAAGAAGGCTTGAAGATCTTGAGAAAGAAGCAAACAATGGTCTTGGTGACAGTGATACCATCATTAAGGCTTCTACTAAGCGTGATGTAACCCATCGCTTTATTAGGGCTATTCATGATGAGCAAGCACATCGTCGCAATAATCCTGCTTTAAAGAGTGCTGCAGCTGAATCTTTGCCACGAACTTTTTTAGAGGTTGCTCGTCACAGATTGCCTGGAGCAACATTTGACTCTTTACTCAGAGAAGCCTTGGAGGCTTGTTCTCAGGAAGAAGAGAAATCTTCAAAGGATGAGTCCAAAGCTGTACAAGCTCCAAAGGGTCCAAAAGCACCTGCTGAAAAGCCTGTCAAAGTTGTGCCACTGCGAACCACTTCAAGCAGTATGCCTGTAGTGGTTAGTCCCGATCCAGATTTAACAAACACTAATTAGAATTTTTTCAAATTCAAGCTTTAAATTGGCTTGAATTCAAACCAGATATTTATTTTATTATTAACAATTGAGAGAATTCTTAATTAGACTTTGTATAGAGATTTTAGGGGTTGGAGCTACCTTTATTGCCATTAGAGCTTGTTTATTGGTCAACAAGGAATTTGCAATCTCTTCGATCTCTAAAATCGAAGATGCCCAAAAAATATCTTCTCTCTGAGCTAATGATAAATGTGCACCCAGGATTTTTTTAGTCCCAAATATAATTTGGGGTATTCCTGCAGACATGATTTCAAAGAAACGATGATTTAAATCTTGATTCAATGGAATATTTAGAGCTAATGCATGTTGTGAATATATTTCAGCTGCTGATTTTGCGTTATCTGTATTGCAATGCTTGAAAGCAATACGCTTACGTTGTATCAGGCTATTAATTATGTTTCTTCTTGATTGATGATGGATTCCTATGCTCCCAATATGAATTAAGGAAAATATAGGGGATTCTGATTTTTTTGAACTAGGATACCTGAAGAAACTTGGTGGAAGACTGTTGACCGGAATGGATATTGCATCCTTTACTTGATCGAGAAGAGATGGATTAAAAGTCAGAATTACTGCATCATGTCTTTCTTTAGAAAGATATGAGGATAATGTTGATATCGGCTGGTGTCCATGATGTAGGTCTCCGCATGCAAGTATGGCTGGAGCCATCCACTCTTTTAAACCTTTAAGCGGATTCTGCCGCATATAGAAAGGGTCTGTATAGTGAATTAGTAAGTGTTTTTGATAAGGAAAATTTTGATTTAATTTCTTTTTTAATAAATGAATTGAAGTGTCTGGAACATTAATACTACTAATAGAATCAGAGATATTTGGACCAGCTTGTATAAGAGTAGGCTGCTCCCATAAAGGTTCATAACAACCATAGTGAAATAGAACTACCAATACATCCATTACACAACCTCCTTTTGGCATTCACTGGTAGATCTCTTTTCTGATCTTATGTAGAATAATCATAGAGCTATCTTTTGAACTGGTGACAAAAGCAATAGAATTTAGCCATTTTTTTAGGCTGCTCAACTCTGTTAAGGAAGGTTCTGAAGAGAATAAGCAGCCTTTACAAGATTTGTTAGATCAATATCAGTCTTTAGAAAATTGTGATAGTGGCTTGCATCAATTAGGTCAGGCTTTCATTTATATAGGACTTATTGAGTTATTTGCCTATGCTGCAACTGATGATATTAATGTCATTGGAAGTATTGATAGGTCAAGATGGGAAGAGATGGCAAAGGAGAAACAGTCAGACCTTCCTCCTCATCTAGCTAATACAATGATTAAGCATGCAAAAAAAGAAAAATTATCTGCACAAATTTCGAGCAAATGGCCAATTTCTAAAAGAGAAGTCGAGAAAAACATTGTACCTATGGCAAGATATATAACCGAAGGTATATTAGATGCTATTGATTAGTTGTATTTTTTAAATTAATATCTTTTTTATATCTCTATGTTCAGAAGATTAGTGATTTTCAAGTGTTTTCTTTATTGCTTATTGATTGCTTCTTTTGCTAATGGAGAACTAGCTTTTGGGCAAATTAGAATTTGTGAGATTAAATTTGGAGAGAGAGCATTGGACCTTAAATCATCTTCTGCTACTGCTGTATCTGAAAACCCTTGGAAGAAAATTTGTTATCAGATAGGTGTTGAGCACGACTCACAAGGTAACCCTGAAGAGAGTAAGCCAATATATGCATGCTGTAGGGATCCTGTGGGTGCGGAAGTTAACACTAGCTATTCTGAAGAATAGAACAAAATTTTCAAGCCAAATAATCTTTTATTGTTAAATGGACAGATTATATTTTTTTACCTTCCTTAGTTGATTTGAAGCAATTGCTGTGTATTCATAGAGACTACCTCTACTATATTTGATATTTATTTTGTATGGATTGGTGAAGATTGCAATTAAGATTTTAGTGAACCTTAGGAAGTTAATAAAGCTTTGGCTTTTTATATTTTGATGGCTAATATTTTTATTGATCTTCGTTGAGACTAAATCTATTAATAGCTCCTCCTTTAACAGCTTTTTCTCGTAATACGAATTGATCGTTATGGCTTGTTCTTCCTTGCTTAGCATTGCAAGTAGCTTTTTTAGATTTTTCAGAGAGATGTCCCTTTGTGCTGAGTTTGATTGATGCCATTGTGAATTATTGATGCTGTCAGTCTCTATGATCTCCCTTAGGATGCTTTGGTATAAAACTTCCCACTTGTATGGTTCATTTATAAATAACTCTATACCTTCGCAATGGATTCCTTCTGAAGTTGCTTTTGAAATTCTCTTTTGCTCATCAACTTCGGTTTGATTCGATTGCCAATAATTAAAAAGAGGGGAACTCTCTTCGATAGATCTATTTAATTTGTTTAGACTCTTTGTAGAACCCATTTTATTTGAGCTATATACAGTATGTGAGAGTGTAAAAATTGATTTGAAAATAGTTTTTTGGTTTTTGCTAATTAATTGTATTAACTCATTTTTCGGCAAGTGTCTAGGACTAGTTTTTTTTAAGATTGCTTTATTTTGACTTTTTCAAGTGTATTGCTATCTAGGACTGGTTTCTTCTCAGCATTGAAATCTTAATTTAGTGAGAGAATTATATTATTAGTTGTATGTTTCATAATCAAAGAAGTTTTAGTTATGTTGTTCTGTTATCTTTTTCTATTTTGAAGTTATTTCCCATATGGCTGGCGACTGAAGATTTTCATCCATTAAGAAAGGCGCCTTTGCTAACTGGGGACAAAAAGGCGCCTTTCTCTTGTGAATCAGAACAGATTTATTCGTGAGGAGTGTTCTGACTTTTTCTTTCTACTCATGGTGAGGGCATAGTGGCATTAGGTAAAAAATACTATTTTTTGAATACAATTGACTCCATTTTTATCAGAGGCATTAGCTCTAGCAAAGGAGGCTGCTGCGCTCTGTTGAGTTTTTTGCCTTCTCATTGGGATTTTTGTCTTATTTCAGCCTTTGTTGTGAGAGGAGACCTGATGTCCATCTTCAAGCTGCTTTTAGGCTTGGACAAATGTGCCTTGAGCCTCAAGAGGCCATCTATTCGTGGCCAATCAGAAGAGGCTGCTTGTTTTGTGTTCTAACAAGGTAGTGTTTTTAGAACTAATGTTAAGATGGTTTCATTTGCGGATTCCCTTATTAGAGAAGAGATTCTGATCTTTCAATAACTGTTTCTTTGAGGGGAAAAAGAACATCTATGAGCTGAATTTCCTGGCAATATTCAGGCTCTGCCAAGATATGTTTGCCTAAGATAGGAAAACCCTGCTTAAGCCAAGTTGGCATTAAAAGAGAGGCTCTATCCTTATTTATTTAGGAGTTAATGAACAGGGTCCTCATCTTTAACTGGCGTATTAGGCTAAGAGGCAAAAAAAGAGCGACCCAACAGGCATCGCTCTCTCTTCTAACGATAGTCTTGGGGACAAATCGCTTTTCTCTTTTTACACACCTAGCAATCTTGTGGAAACTCAAGATGCTAATGCCCTGACATGAATGCATTGGATCCTTAATATTTCCATGAGTCTTATTTTTTTGCTTTATTGATGAAAGGTTAATTTGTTAATTAACTGGTTCAAGCAGTTACGTTGACCGAATGGATCAAAATAGTGATGTTTCTATTGACAAGGACTGCGAGCTTTTAGGAAGGCTTACCCAAATGTTGTAAAGGTGTTGTTAGGCAAATGGGTAGTATTTATGAGCCACCATTGCAGAAATTGACGGCTGCAGAAACACTCTTTCCACTGTCTTTAATCTCTTCGACACATTCATTGAAGAATTTTGCTTGATATTTCAGGGGATAAGTTTTCATAGCAATTGCTAGTAATGCAAGAGCAGCTAATCCGCGAGCACCAAGACCTGCTGCACCAAAGAGATACCAAAGTATGCGCCTGCTTTTGCTTGAGGAGCATTTTTGTGATTTTTTTCCCATTACCGTAGTGGCGAATACGCAGACTTTAGGCAAATATCAAAAAAAGGTGTGCTTTATGTGCGATTTCAGTAGACAAATGTTTTTGAAGTGCTTCCTTCTATACCTTCTATAAAATTGCTGAGCAGATAGTGAAAATAGACGAACCTTTGAGTTTGAGCTCAATGCAAATGAGTAAAGGGTGTTGCGGCTAAGAGAACAGATGAAACTAGCTCTTAGAGATTACTCAGAATTAAATCAGGTCTTGCCCTAGCCATTTTTCACAGGATGATTAATAAAAATGATGCATGAGTGGTATGAATGACGAAAATTGGAGAGACGAATTCAAGCAATGGAAGCCAGGTCTTAAACCTTTCCAAATTAAATTGCTTGATGAGGGGGCACAAAGTCAAAATCAGCAATGGTTGCTCAATGACATGTGGTGTGAATGGAAAAAGCTTGCTGTCAAGAAAGAAATCAAGAAGATTGCTGGCCCACATTTAGAGATTAAAGATCCGTGGGAGGAAAAAACACAAGAAACCATTGAGCCTTATGGCAAAGAAAAATGAAATACCCAACAGATTCCAAAGGCCGCTACTTGCGTATACCGACCCCTTTAAAAAGAGAGGCTTGGCAAAGTAGATCACCAGAAAATTCAATCAATCTGATTAAGAGCCATAAGATTTTCATCGCTTGGTATCAAAAGAAACTTGGGCTTAGTGATTACGGCTTGCTTTGGCTTACCTTCTTTAAAGGTGTAATACTTACTCTTATTATTGAGAGGTGGATCTTCATTGATTAGGGAATTTTTTGGAATTATCTGTTATGTGTTGAAATTAGACTTCTTGAGGATGAATATTCTTGAATGGATTGAAGAACTAATTTCCTAAAAGCGCTTACTAAAAGAAGACAAGTGTTGCTAACTAGGCCTCATTTTGAGTGCAAGTTTGGACCTGAGGTCTTATTACCTTTACCTTTAGGAATTCAACCTGCCCACCGAACCATCCCGGTCTTTAATTGTCATAGTTCATTGGGAATTTGAAAAAGCTCTTGCCAAAGGTGATTTTTATGTAATTACTGAAGATGGTTGTTTTGCTTATTCTGTTTAGTGAAGAACGAAGAAATCTCCTTTAAGGATTTGAGTAAGGCCCAATTAGATGCTTTAAAGGACTGTTATATCGATAGTCGTGTGGATTCAATGTCTGAGGTTGATCTCAAGAAATTTGTAAGAGACGTACTTGATCTCCAAATTAGAGGAACTGTGGGTAACCAGGAAGAGAGAGAAGTATGGAAAGAGATGAAAGAGTACTTCGATGAGACCTTTGAGCAGAAAATTAAAGAAGTTCTCAAAGAAAAAGTTTCAGAAGACTTATCCATTTCACCTGAGGAGCAAGAGTTTAAAAAGAGATTGGTCTTATTGGAACAACGAAAGGCAGAAGAAGGGCATCTGAATGAAGATATGTGGTAACACAGGACACTATCTTTTTTTATCAATCTCTTTATCTGCGCCTTTTGAATTATCTATTTGTTTAGTTGAGATAAAAGAATTATTTGTCTTTTAAGCTTCATATTTTCGTCTTTTAGTTCTTCCATTTCATTTTGACACTTTTCAATCAAGCCTAGTGTCCACTTCCAGTTTCTTTCAGAACAGTGCTCTTTTGCTGCGTTCCAGTCCATAGTTAAAGCCTCGTAGGGCAGAAAAATTTTGTGAGATTTTTTATATACTAATTACACCTTTTAGACTAGGGAAATAAAGTTGAGAAAACACAATTTGATTTGTAAATAGGATGATTAATCCAACAGTGGATGCAAATATGAACAGAGTATTCGAATAGTTCATAGATTTATTGTTGGAAGGTCTGGCGGTTGATTCCTCTTTAGGCGTTTGTATTCAGCATGGAGCGCCCCTAATCGCCAGGCGTCTTTCATTGTTTTCGCCCCTTCATCTAGGAGTCTGATTTCATCAATGGAAAGCGTCCCTCTGAGTCGTTTGAACTCTTCACGCCACTTGGTCTCATCGGCTTCTTTCCAATCAACAGTCATAGAGCCGTCGACTCCCTTAAGCGATAAAAGGTTTCAGCACAGCGGACCACAATACTTTTGTACTCAGTAGGAAAATATTCCTTCGTTAGTCCAGGAATCATTGTTGTTGGAAATGCACCTGGTATATGAAACATCACTTCTTTCTTCTTTTCTCGACCGAAGTGTGGTGGAAGATTTGTCATGCTGCCGCCAACTTTCCTTTTTTAACAATTGCTTGAACCATAGCCCCATTCATGCGTACTGGCCTTTAAATCATTGGCTGGATTTTTTGAGTATTATCAAAGATTTTTATTCGCGTATTTTCGATTAATTTATAGCCAGCTTTTCTATAAATGAAGACTGTAAATTTTGACGATAAGTGTTCTAAAATAATAGTTTTAATCCGTATTTTTACTTTAGCAAACAGAACACTTATTGAAACACTAAAGGCTTTTGATGATTGATTTTGGCCGGCTTAACGAGTGATATCGATACTGTTCTTAAACATGAATTTTTATTCTGAAAATATTTGGTGCTATTTGTTGATTGGATTCACGAAGAAACAATTGTTGAAACTCATGAGCAGAGGTTTGAATTTGAACTTGTGCTGTTTAATGCCTAGAAGTTTTAGCTGAAGATTGGTTTTAATAGCGCAAATATTTTGTATGTGATTTCTTTATGCTTGGGAGCATTGAATTCTGTTGCTTAAGGGTAATACGACGGGCTGGGAGAGCTTAAACACCAAGCTTCCCGCTAGGTGGCTTCTCCAATTATTCCTTTGGCAAGCAAGAAGAGTTCTGGGAAACTAGGTAAGGGTTACGAGTTGGTCGATCAGAATCCTTAGTTCCATTCCGCTCCCATCCGTTCTGAATGCCAAAAAGAATTAGGAAAAGAGATCTAATAATTGAGTTCTTGCAGCTGACCATAGGGATCGGTCAGAAGAAAGGTAAGAAGGCGGCACCCAGATTCGAACTGGGGATAAAGGATTTGCAATCCTCTGCCTTACCACTTGGCCATGCCGCCATGGGTGGAGAAAATCTCTCCTCAGCGGATCGTATCAGTCACAATGCTCAATGCCTCTTAGTTTTATCGAATGGGCATGGTGAAGACGTTATTGCGCTGAGAATTCTTGAGCATTTGCATGTTCTGAGACCTGAGCTTTTGCTAGAAGTCCTCCCTATGGTTGGTGAGGGTAAGGCATATGCTTCAGCAGTCGAAGAAGGGTGGATACGGCGAATCGGTCCTTTAATGAATTTACCGAGCGGTGGCTTCAGTAATCAAAGCATCAGCGGGATGTTTGCGGATATTGGAGCAGGACTTTTAAAGAACACTGTTCAACAGTGGTTGCTTGTTAAGGATGCTGTCCACAAAGGGCGCTACATACTTGCTGTGGGTGATTTACTCCCACTTTTTTTTGCTTGGACTAGTGGAGCACCATTCGGTTTTATAGGGACTCCTAAAAGCGATTACACCTGGAGGAGTGGCCCTGGTCATGCTTTGAGTGATCTTTACCATCGATTGAAAGGAACTGAATGGGATCCTTGGGAGTACATCTTGATGAAAACATCTCGCTGCAAGCTAGTGGCTGTAAGAGATCGTTTAACAGCTAGAGGTTTGAGGCGACATGGTGTGATTGCAAATGCTCTGGGTAATCCAATGATGGATGGACTTAAGAAAGAAGCTCTTCCATTTGCATTGTCTTTTTGTCGACGTTTGTTAGTACTTTGCGGTAGTCGCATGCCTGAAGCAGGAGTTAATTTCCAGCGGCTCATCGATGCTATTGAGCTTGTTGATATACAAACGCCTGTAGCTATTTTGGTGGCTTTAAGTTCGCAACCAAATATTGATGAAGTGGAAATTATCTTGACTAACTTGGGCTATCAATTATCTAATCATCAAAATCAAGAGATAGGAGCCATCACTTGCTGGGAAAAGGGATCTAGGTTTGTATTTCTTGGACCAGGTCAATTTTCTTGTTGGGCTTCTTGGGCAGAAGTTGGCATCGCAAATGCTGGTACTGCTACTGAGCAATTGGTAGGGCTTGGTATTCCTGCCCTTTCCTTGCCAGGGGTGGGGCCACAATTTAAAAGAAGCTTTGCTGTAAGACAGAGTCGATTACTTGGTGGAGCGGTAATGCCTTGTAGCAGTCCTGAAGGTCTTGCAAGCAAGTTGAAATTACTTTTGGGAGATGCTTATGAGCGACAAAAGCGTGCCACAGTAGGAGTTCAAAGGATGGGTGGAGCTGGAGCTAGCACTTCCTTAGCAAAATTACTTTTGAAACTTTTGTTTGTTCAAGAGAAAAATCTATAGAAGAAGATCCGGTGACAAACGATACTTATAACTACTAACTACCTAATTTGTTTTGCAATGGCACCCATCGAGGACCATGTCTATTTAAAAATCTGTGCCGAGTTAGCTAATTGTCTAAGTATTAGTATTGCCTCTGCGAGAAGAAAAGTTGACTTAGCGTCCGCTCGAGAAGGCGTTAGGGCTTTAGAGGCACGCAAAGCTATTGCTCAAAGACTGTTGGATATTGCTCGTTCTAATGATCTGAAGAATGAAGAAACCTCAGCTGCTAAGTTTGATCAGCTTTTAGAGGCTTTGGCTGAAGATGATAATTTCATGATTGAGGATTGATTTTTACTTAGTGTTCAAAAGTATGGGTAAATCTAAGTCTATCAAGCTCAGCTAATACTGGAATACAGTTAAAACATCTCTTGGCCAGATCGATTCTGCCTTCTCGCCTTAGCATCTCTTCAAGTCGTGTTTTTGCCTTGAGCAAAAATCGAACATCATTTGATGCATATTCAAGTTGTTTATCACTTAGCTCTTCAACTCGTCCCCAATCACTACATTGAGCCTGCTTATCTAGTTCTACACCAACAAGTTCCATGATTAGGTCTTTAAGCCCATGACGGGGCGTATAAGTGCGTCCAAGTTTGCTAGCAACCTTTGTACAGAAAATTGGATTGACTTCAATGCCAAGACCACTTGCTAGTGCAGCTACGTCAAAGCGGGCGAAATGAAAAACTTTTTCTACTGATGAATTTTCCATTAAAGCCTTTAATTTTGGCGCTGAGGATTGACCAAGCTCAACCCTTATGCAGGCCACATTGTCTTCGGCATCACAGATTTGCACTAAGCAAATTCTGTCACGCCCATGAATTAGACCCATTGCTTCGGTGTCAACTGCGAGTTCAGAGCTGGTAGTGAATCTTTGTGCCCATTGATTATTTAAGTCTTTATCAAAGACAGCAAAATTTGCTGGTGATGGTTTGGATTCGACCATAAGGAAAATTTAGTGTGATAGGTAAAAGAGTTGGTTAAAAGCAGTGCTTAGGAATTTTTTGCGGAAGTTATTTTGATGATTTTATTCTGCTTGCAATATTGACGGACGTTTCAGGGTCTTTCTTTTAATGCTTTAAGTGTTGAAAAACGCATAAGTCAATTTTTAATAAAGAATGTTTATGTCATTGGTTTAAAAAGTCTTAGAAAAGGGTGAATGCATCCACACCATTCGTTTTTTGATGCCAACAGTATTATCTTCCACACTTTTGCTTACTGTTTTATTAGCCATCGGGTTGGTTTTTTTTCTTCGTGCTGCGAGTAAAGACCGGACAACGGTTATAGATGTTCGATCATCATTGCCACCTCTTGATTTACTAAATGGAATCACACTTTGGTTAGAAGAAAGAGGATGGAAGCGTGATGGGGGTGATGCGGATAGACAGGTTCTGCGTTTTTCAGGGAGCGTTGAATCAAGTTCTAGTTTGACTGTGTTTTTATCTTTGTTAGGAGGGCTCGGCGCTGGTTGTTTGGGATTAGTGATTCGCCAGCTATATCCTCTGTTGGGTTGGTGGCCTCTATTACTTCCAATAGTTGGAGGACCGTTTGCTGGATTTGTATATAAGCAACGTTCTGCAAGAGTCGAAACTTTGGAGCTCCGGTTGATGAGCTCCAAAGAGGCTAAGGGAAGCATCTTGAGATTAAGAGCACACCGTGATGAATTGATTGTTATGGAATTGCAGCTTGCCAAAAGCCTTGATATGTCAAGTGATGGCTCATTGCTTTCTTCTCCAATTTGAATGATGTTTGAGGAAAGAACTCGTAGCTCAAGTATTTCTGTTGCTTTAACCAGTTTGATAATTCTTATGGGTTGCCCAGCCCTTGCTGAGAGTGATTCTTTGAGGGATTTTGAAACTTTAATTGGCCCGAAAGTTCGCTTGGAAGGTCAATGGGCCGGCAGGACAAAGGTCGACAAGAATATTTCGATATTGATTTTGGCTGGTCACGCAGACTCTCAAGGTATTGCTGGTGCTGGTACTGCTGGAGCTGCGGTTGATTTGAAAGCTGCTGCACCAATGGACTCCAGTATTAGTGACGAGCTTTTTTGGAATTTGAAAGTTTGTGATGAGTTGCTTAAGCGAGGACGAGCGCGCGGGCTGAGAATTAGTTCATATATTCCTAAGAATCGGAATATTAATGATGAAAATAATCCATTAACCAACTGGTCTGTGGGCGCTCAACATGCTCAAAAAGGATGGTATGTATTTGAAATCCATTTTGACTCTTATGGAGACTATGGCTTCGGATCAGGCTTGATACCTGCTTTATCAATGGATTTAAATACTATTGATGAAAGTTTTGCAAAGATATTTGGTCGTTACCCATTGTTTTTCCGTGGAGGTCTTGGAGCACCTAGAAGAGGAATTAGGCTTCTTGAGATAGGAAAGCTTGATGGGAAATTAGAGAAAAGTCTTCGGGAAGAAAGTACACGGCAAAAAACTATAGAAAGTATTGCAGATAAGATTATTGAGAGTTTAGAGATAGGAATAAGAGGAAACCTTGCGGTTAATTAATAGCTTTGTACAGTTGACATTTCTCCTCAAGTGTCGAATCTGTAAGCCAGTCTTGGGGTTTTGTGAAGAGCTCAGTCAATAAAGATTCTCTAGACCCTTCCGGTGCTTTGTAACCGTATTCCCAGCGGGCTAATGGTGGTAGAGACATGAGAATTGATTCAGTTCGTCCATTTGTCTGAAGTCCAAAGATTGTTCCTCTATCCCAAACAAGATTGAATTCAACGTATCTACCTCTTCGATAAAGTTGGAAATTACGTTCTCTTTCTCCATAGCTTTTATTTTGGCGTTTTTCAATGATTGGCACATATGCGGGTAGGAATGCTTTTCCGCATGATTCAGCTAATGCAAAAAGTTCATTCCAGGACCGTGGCTGTGAGCCAAGTTCTTTGGAGATAGATGCAGCTTTTCCATTAGAGTTTTGACCTTTATATATATCGCCTGATCCATCTTGGTAGTCGTAAAAGATTCCCCCAATTCCTCTGGTTTCATTGCGATGTTTAAGAAAAAAGTATTCATCACACCAAGGTTTGAAGACTTTGTGAAGTTCAGGGCTGACTGAATCGCATGCCTTTTGATGAACTCTATGAAAATGGCGTGCATCTTCTAAAAAAGGATAGAAGGGGGTGAGATCTGCTCCACCGCCAAACCACCAAACTGGACCTGCTTCAAAGTAACGATAATTCAGATGAACAGTTGGTAGATAAGGGTTTCTTGGATGAAGCACCATAGATGTGCCAGTTGCAAACCAAGGATGACCTTTTGCTTCAGGACGTTGATTCAGGATTGAGGGGGGTAATTCTTCTCCTTGTACTTCCGAGAAGTTGACACCTGCTTGCTCAAAGATTTTCCCTTCTTGGAGTACACGTGATTTCCCTCCTCCTCCTTCAGGCCTTTCCCATGTCTCCTCCTGGAACTTGCCATCGCCATCAAGAAGTTCCAGGCCAGAGCAAATTTCATCTTGTAGAGAAAGCACTAAAGTTCGCGCTTTCTCTCGTGAACCTGAAGGAGGAAGGGAGGCACCATTTTTATGTTGAGCCATGATTTTCCTTTCGTATTAGGTGTGGTATTGGGAGCTCCTTTAAATGCATTAAGAAAGGAATGCATCAGTGAAAAGCTTTTGAGTTATAACCTTTAACTTTTGAGCAAAAGGTTTGGATTCGTTAATTCCTTAAGGCTACGCCACAAGATTCCAGACGTAGGATCGAAATGACTAGATTTGAAGTTATGACAACGGTAGAGCAGGCAAAGATACTCCTGAGTGGGATCAAGGATTCTGGCAGCGGAAGGTCTGTTATAGACCTTGGCTGGCTTGATCAAATTCGTCTGGCTCTTCCTAAGGCAGTTGTTCGTTTAACACTTCCCGACTTTGCTCAAAGTCAACGAGATCGTCTAGCAGAAGAAATTCGAGAGTTGTTGAACGGTTGTGATGACATAACAGAAGTGCAAATTGAAATCGGCAATTCTTCAGCTCAAGGATCAATTGGTCAAGCAGGTCATGGGCAACCATCTCCTTTGCAGCCAATTCCTGGAGTCGCTCAAGTGATAGCAGTAAGCAGTGGAAAAGGAGGCGTTGGCAAGAGCACTGTGGCTGTGAATCTTGCTTGTGCTATGGCTCAGAAAGGTTTGAAGGTAGGACTTCTTGATGCAGATATATATGGGCCTAATATCCCAATTATGCTTGGAGTAGAAGATAAGACTCCAGAAGTTATTGGAAGTGGAGCTGATCAACAAATCATCCCGATCGAAAGTTGCGGCGTTGGAATGGTTTCGATGGGATTACTGATAGATGAGGCTCAACCTGTTATTTGGCGAGGACCAATGTTGAATGGAATTATCAGACAATTTCTATATCAGGCCTCGTGGGGTGAACGTGATGTTTTAGTAGTTGATCTTCCCCCAGGTACAGGTGATGCGCAGCTGTCTCTAGCTCAGGCAGTGCCTATGGCTGGAGTACTGATTGTAACTACTCCTCAAAAAGTTTCGTTGCAAGATGCGCGAAGAGGCTTGGCGATGTTTAGGCAAATGGGTGTTCCAGTTTTAGGAGTCGTTGAAAATATGACGGCCTTTGTTCCACCAGATCAACCAGAGAAAAGTTATGCCTTATTTGGTTCAGGGGGTGGACAGCAGCTTGCGATTGAAAATGAAGTGCCTTTATTGGCTCAGGTTCCTATGGAAATGCCTATTCAAGAGGGAGGGAATGAGGGAATGCCAATTGTTTATCGATCTCAAAATTCAATCAGTGCAAGGGTCTTTCGGGAAATGGCAACCAGTGTTTTGGAAAGTACTCGTGAAGCGAGATAGGAATGCTTTCGAATTTTGACTTAAGACGAAGTGGAAATGTTTTACGCAGATCTGGACGTTTTAGGAAGAGGTTAAAGAATTTTGAGTTTGTACTTTGGGGAATACCAATTATTTTGGTTGCATTGTCTGGGATTTTGATAGCGAGTACACAGAGGCAAGCAAACTATGCCGATTGGTATCAACACTGGACAACTGCTTTCATAGGCCTTTTGCTAGCTCTTGGACTTGCTCAAGTACCCTTGGGAAGAATTCGTGCATTTTTATTACCTATATATTTGATCACTATTGTTAGTCTTTTAGCAGTAAGATTGGTAGGGGTATCAGCTCTAGGTGCCCAGAGATGGCTAAGCATTGGCAGCATCAATGTTCAACCATCGGAATTTGCCAAGTTGACCATAATTCTTTCATTAGCGGCGATACTTGAAAAACACCGAATTGAACAACCTATAAATTTATTAAAGCCTTTGTCTGTGATTTTCTTGCCTTGGTTGTTGGTATTTGTTCAGCCTGATTTGGGAACATCACTTGTGTTTGGCGCTTTGCTTTTGATAATGCTTTATTGGACGGGCATGCCTTTGGAATGGGCATTATTAGCACTCTCAGTGCTTTTTACTGCTGTTCTGGTTGGAATCTTTCCTTTAGCTTTATTGGGTTGGATCCCACTTATGGGGTTCATGGCTTATCGCTCTTTGCCGTACAAAAGGTCGGCAGCTCTTATAACCATGTTTTGTCAAGGTGTCATAGCTTCAGTCACTCCTTGGCTTTGGGCGAATGGTCTTAAGGATTACCAAAGAGATCGATTAGTCTTATTTCTTGACCCCTCAAAAGACCCACTTGGAGGTGGTTATCACTTACTGCAAAGCACTGTAGGGATCGGCTCAGGCGGAACATGGGGTACTGGATTGCTACAAGGTCAATTAACCAAGCTTCGTTTTATTCCAGAGCAACATACGGATTTCATTTTTAGTGCGCTTGGAGAGGAATTGGGGTTTGTAGGAACCATGTTTGTCTTGTTAGGTTTTTTTTTATTGATGCTTAGGCTTTTGAATGTCGCAAGAAATGCTCATACAGATTTTGAATCACTTTTTGTAATTGGTATTGGCACAATGCTGATGTTTCAGGTCGTCGTGAATATCTTTATGACAATTGGCCTGGGACCAGTTACTGGTATCCCTCTTCCGTTTATGAGTTATGGGCGATCTGCGTTATTGGTTAATTTTATTGCGTTAGGGCTTTGTGTATCGGTTGCTAGACGTGGACATTCTGGTAGTCGAAATTGGTGAATAGTTTGATAACAATTAGAGATATCCAACAGCGGATGGCTGAAGGAGTTCCAATTGGCAGGGTTGATGAGCCGACAGTAAGGAGACTTTGGTGGGCAGCTTTGGAAACCTTACAAAACCATATTTTAGCTCCGATGGATTTTGAGAAAGGTGTTTGGCTTGCATCTCCCTTACCAGCTTTGTATGAACCGAAATTGCTTAATCGATTGCATGGATGGGTTTGGGCTCCAGAAGCTCTAGAGAGTCTTCAATCTCCTCAGATTGGTTTATTGCCACCGAGTCGGGTGAGATCTGCGATGCAAGAAAAACATGAAGTAGAGGCGGAGCGGTATCGGCGTTTGCCTTTGCAAAAGGAAGATGGTCATGATCCTTTATTAATCATCATCACACCAGTAATTCAGATTGCTTTGGCGCTTCATGGGGATGATGGCCAACGCAATTTGATTGTGCGAAGTGATAGAGAAACCTTAGGTGATTTATTAAAGATGCTTGATTTGAGGTTGAAGCATGAAGTTCCTAGTCAGGCCTTAGAACTGCGCAAATCGTTGGCCAATTTAGGCCAGTTACATACTAAAGATGGTTTAGAGCAGCTTTTTTGGCCACTTCTAGCTGAGAGGCTTGCAGGGATGGCTCCTAGCTTTACTCTTCAGACTCTTCCAGAAAAATCACAACCTGCAGATCAGTCAACTGATCCTAGTGGGGAGATCACATTGCTAGAGGCTCTTACTCATGAAATTAGAACTCCATTAGCGACGATTCGAACCCTCATTCGCTCACTTTTACGACGAACTGATCTTGCAGATTTAGTAGTTAACCGACTGAAAGAGATTGACGCAGAGTGCACTGAGCAAATTGATCGTTTTGGATTGATTTTTAATGCTGCGGAACTGCAGCGAAATCAATCAGATGAATCCAGATTGGCCAGTACTGATTTAGGAAGAATGTTGGTGATGTTGGAACCAGGTTGGAGTGAACAGCTTGAGCGCCGTGGAGTCACACTGAATATCAACATAGCTCCAGATCTGCCGCATGTTCTTAGTGACCCTCAGCGTCTGGAATTGATGTTAGGAGGCTTGATTGATAGAAATACTCGTGGGATTCAGCCAGGAGGGACTCTTTTGATGGAATTACGTCCTGCAGGGCATCGATTAAAACTCCAAATTCTTAGTAAAACTCCTAGCTCCCAAGAAGAAGGTCCTTCTGGAATTGAACCTAATGCTGATCTAGGACCTGTCCTGAGTTGGAACCCTAGTACTGGGAGTATGCAACTAAGTCAGGCTGCGACTCAAAAATTGTTAGCAAGTCTAGGCGGAAAAGTTAAACGAAGAAGAGACAGCGGATTGACGATTTTTTTCCCAATATCGGAGTACAAAACCTCAGATTTTTAGGTCCTGAATGTTGACGGGTGTGAACTTACACTTATTAAGTGCCATAAGGTACAAAACCTAGTGCTACTTTCTACTTGTAAAGGCACTCAGAATCTCGAGGACAGCCATGTCAGAACAGGCGCTGAAAGGTAATCTCCCAAAGTGCATCGCCAGCACAGGTGGTTTATTAAATGCTGCTGAGACCGAAGAGAAATACGCCATCACTTGGTCTAGCTCTACGGAGCAAGCATTTGAGTTGCCTACTGGTGGGGCAGCCCTAATGAATGAGGGCGATAACCTTATGTACTTTGCTCGTAAGGAACAGTGTCTTGCTCTCGGTACTCAGCTAAGGACTTTTAAGCCGAGGATCGATGATTACAAGATTTATCGCATCTTCCCTGGTGGAGACACAGAGTTTCTTCATCCAAAAGATGGTGTTTTCCCTGAGAAAGTCAATGAAGGACGTCCAATAGTTGGACACAATCCTCGTAGGATTGGTCAGAATCCAAATCCAGCAAGCGTAAAGTTCGGCGGTAGGACTCCTTACGACTCCTAAGGAACTGCAAAAAGGGTTGTCTATTTTAATGATTTCTCGGCTTTGGCTGCGATGATTTACTCATGCTCAGCTCTGACCGTGAATCTTTTTTAGAGGCTGCCTCCACGGGTGCCAATTTCATACCTTTGGTACATAGTTGGCCTGCAGACCTTGAAACACCTCTTACAACTTGGTTAAAAGTTGGCCATGGAAAACCTCCAGGGGTCTTGCTCGAATCAGTAGAAGGGGGTGAAACTTTGGGTCGATGGAGTGTTGTGGCTTCTAATCCTTTGTGGATAGTTACAGCTCGTGGGGATTGTTTGATTCGTAAATGGCGTAATGGTCATGTTGAGGAGTCGGTAGGGGATCCTTTTCAAGTTCTTAGGGATTGGCTTAGTAAATATCACGTTGCTTCTTTGAGGGATCTTCCCCCTTTAGGGCAGCTATATGGGATGTGGGGGTTTGAATTAATTAATTGGATTGAACCTACAGTTCCAGTTAATACCAGAGACAAGCAAGATCCACCTGATGGTGCTTGGATGCTGATGGATAGCATTCTTATATTTGATCAAGTAAAAAGAGTAATCACAGCAGTTGCATATGGGGATCTGACTAATGATGCATCTCCAGAAAAAGCTTTTGATAGTGCTTTAGCGCGTATAAACAATCTCGAGGAGAAAATGGCTGCTCCTTTGCCTTCAATTAAACCTTTGAGGTGGCAACCTAAAGGAAAGGACCGATCAAAGGCATCAAGTAATTTCAGTAGATCTGAATTTGAGAATGCTGTTCAAGTTGGTAAAGAACATATTGCTGCTGGAGATGTCTTTCAACTTGTACTTAGTCAGCGCTTAGAAACTCATGTAAACCAACACCCCTTTGAGTTGTATCGAAGTTTGAGGATGGTTAATCCATCTCCATATATGGCATTTTTTGATTTTGGCGATTGGCAGTTGATTGGTTCGAGCCCTGAGGTCATGGTTAAGGCAGAGCCGTCTACTAATGATGAAGGAACTCTTGCAAGTCTTCGTCCGATAGCTGGAACTAGACCTAGAGGACAAAACGATTTTGAAGATCAAGAATTGGAAGCAGATTTGTTAGCTGATCCAAAAGAATTAGCAGAACATGTGATGCTTGTAGATTTGGGTCGAAACGACCTTGGGCGTGTTTGTAAGCCCGGAACTGTTTCGGTTAAGGAGCTAATGGTTATAGAGAAGTATTCACATGTCATGCATATTGTCAGCGAAGTTCAGGGATTACTTTCTAAGGATATGGATGTATGGGATTTATTGATTGCTTCATTCCCAGCAGGAACAGTTAGTGGTGCTCCAAAGATTAGAGCGATGCAATTAATTAATGAATTGGAGAAGGATGCGAGAGGGCCGTATTCTGGGGTTTATGGTTCATTGGATTTGACAGGTGCGCTAAATACCGCAATTACTATTCGATCAATGCTTGTCCATCCCCATCCAGAGGGTGGTTGGCGTGTGCAGGTTCAGGCTGGAGCTGGAGTTGTTGCTGATTCTGACCCTGCTTCTGAATATCAAGAGACTTTAAATAAGGCAAGGGGAATGCTTACAGCTCTTGCATGTCTTGAACCTTCAAAATCATGAGTAAGGAGCTATTTCTTAAAGGGTTTGAAGTTGAACTGTTTACTGGACGTGCAACTGGTGAACATGTTGGTGTCGCTTCTGCGGTCACTGAGGCTCTTCCAGACTTTGTAAAAGAACCAGATAATCGGAACCTGGAATACATCACTGCGCCTGAGCTTCAATATGCTCATCTGAAGGAAGCATTACTTGCACCTCGGAGAATATTGAGGGATTGGTTAGTGGCTAGACAATTAACTCTTTTCCCATTTAGTACGCTTAGTTTAGGTGAGAGTCAAAAATTTGTTCGTTCTGATCCATCAAACTCTTATCACAATTTCATTGAGAATACTTATGGCACAAGAGTTGTAACTGCAAGTATTCATATTAACTTAGGTATTGAAGATTTAGATTTGCTTTTTTCTGCTCTTCGCTTAGTACGTTGTGAAGCTTCTTTATTGCTTGCTTTAAGTGCAAGTTCTCCATTCTTAGATGGTGTACCTACTGGAGCGCATTCCCAGAGATGGCTTCAGTTTCCGCTTACACCGCAAGATGTACCTTTTTTCTTAGATCATTCTCATTATGTGCAATGGGTGGAGGCACAACTTGCTAGCGGACTAATGAAAAATGAGCGGCATCTTTGGACATCGGTACGACCTAATGGTCCTAATCGGCCTTATACGCTTAATCGGATTGAACTTCGTATATGTGATCTCATTACCAATTGCGATTTGCTTCTAGCTATTACGGCTTTTCTTGAATTGCGTGTATTAAGCCTTTTAAACCAACCAAATACTTTGGACCCTCTTGCTGCGAGTCAATTGACTCCTAATGAGCTTGCAACTTTGAGTGATTCGAATGATAGTTCAGCCGCTCAAATGAGCCTTGATGCAACTTTGCAGAATTGGTCAAATGGGCAAGCAATTGTTTGTCGAGACTGGATTAAGCAATTGCTTGAAGAACTAAAGCCTCTTGCTATTGAGATGGGTATGGTGCAGCATCTCGATCCAATCAATATTGTTTTAGATGAGGGAAATCAGGCGATGAAATGGCTAAAGGCCCATACTGAGGGGAAGAAGATTCAGACTATTTGTCAAGAGAGCATTACTGCAATGGAATCAGAAGAACTTGAGGCGACTAAGGCTGAGGCGATTTTGGGATGAATATGCCCAAATCAGAGCCCACTAACCAGGGATCCATGAAGCAATCTTCAGTTCAGTTAAGTGAGTCTGATCAATGTATGCAGATTGCTCAAGATCCTGACACTGGACGCTTGTTACAGCAACGTTTGGAACTAGTTGAAGATCTATGGCAAACAGTTTTGCGAAGTGAATGTCCTCCTGAGCAGACTGAACGACTTTTGCGACTTAAGCAACTAAGTGATCCAATAGCTGTTGATTTAGACAATCAAAATAATGCGAGTCTTGCGATAGTTCTTTTGATTCGGGAAATGGACCTTGCTGAGGCCATTTCTGCAGCTCGTGCATTTTCCCTTTATTTCCAACTAGTTAATATTCTGGAACAGCGAATTGAAGAGGATAGTTATCTTGCCAGTATGGCTGGCAATAATAAACCTAATGTTCAGGATGAAGCCTTAGATCCCTTTGTTCCTCCATTAGCTAGCCAGACAGCTCCAGCAACTTTTCGAGAGCTTTTCGAGAGACTTAGGCATCTCAATGTTCCGCCAGCTCAGCTTGAGCAATTACTTCAAGAGATGGATATTCGGTTGGTATTTACAGCTCATCCAACAGAAATTGTTAGACATACTGTTCGTCATAAACAAAGACGAGTTGCAAGTCTGTTGCAGCAGCTCCAATCAGAAACATCTTCTTCTGCTCCAGAGAAGGAAAGTCTTCGATTGCAACTTGAAGAGGAAATAAGACTTTGGTGGCGAACTGATGAACTTCATCAGTTCAAGCCCACTGTTCTTGATGAGGTTGACTACGCGCTCCATTACTTCCAACAAGTTTTATTTGATGCAATGCCTCAATTTCGTCGTCGCATTGCTTCTGCTTTGGTTAGCAGTTATCCAGATGTGCAGATCCCGCAAGAAGCCTTTTGCACCTTTGGATCTTGGGTGGGATCTGATCGGGATGGTAATCCTTCGGTTACTCCTGAAATTACTTGGAGAACGGCCTGTTATCAGCGTAAGTTGATGTTGGAGCGTTACATAAGTGCTGTTCAAAACTTAAGAGATCAACTCAGTATCTCGATGCAATGGAGCCAGGTAAGTGCACCACTTTTGGAATCACTCGAAATGGATAGACTTCGCTTTCCTGATGTTTACGAAGAAAGAGCTGCTCGATATCGATTAGAACCTTATAGATTGAAACTAAGTTATACTTTAGAACGATTAAAATTGACACATAGACGTAATCAACAGCTTGCAGAAGCAGGTTGGAAAACATCTCCTGAAGGGTTTAATTTGCCAAGCAATTCTAATAGTCTGGGAGATGCTCTCCATTATAGATCTATTGATGAATTTAGAGGTGATTTAGAGCTAATTAGAAATAGCCTTGTGAGTACAAGCCTGAGCTGTGAATCATTAGATACTTTGCTCACTCAAGTCCATATTTTTGGATTCTCCTTAGCAAGCCTTGATATTCGACAAGAGAGCACAAGGCATAGCGATGCCCTCGATGAATTGACCCGACATTTAAATCTTCCAAAGGCATATGGCGATATGGAGGAGTCTGAGAGGGTCAATTGGTTGATGGGAGAATTAGGAACAAGAAGACCGCTTATTCCTAATTCAGTTAGATGGTCAAATAGCACTGCTGAAACGATCGCTGTTTTTAGCATGTTGAATCGATTACAGGAAGAATTTGGCAGCAGGATTTGTCGCACATATGTTATTTCTATGAGTCATACTGTTTCTGATCTTTTAGAAGTTCTTTTATTAGCGAAAGAGTCTGGGCTGGTTGATCCTGCTTCTCATGTTTCGGAGCTGTTAGTAGTTCCTTTATTTGAAACAGTTGAGGATTTGCAAAGGGCTCCTGCAGTAATGGAGCAGCTTTTTCAAGCAGAGGTTTATAGGAACTTGCTCCCTCGTGTTGGTCAGCAAGGCCAACCACTGCAGGAATTGATGCTTGGTTATTCAGATAGCAATAAAGATTCTGGCTTTCTATCTAGTAACTGGGAGATCCATCAGGCTCAAATTGCATTGCAGGATCTTGCCTGTAGTCAAGGTATAGCTTTGCGATTGTTCCACGGAAGGGGTGGATCAGTAGGGAGAGGAGGAGGGCCTGCTTATCAAGCAATCCTTGCTCAACCAAGTGGAACACTTCAAGGAAGGATAAAAATCACCGAACAAGGGGAAGTACTTGCTTCTAAGTACAGCCTTCCTGAGCTAGCTCTATACAACCTTGAAACTGTTACGACAGCTGTACTTCAAAATAGTCTTGTAACTAATCAATTAGATGCAACTCCCAGCTGGAATCAGTTAATGAGTCGTTTAGCAGCAAGATCACGAGAACATTATCGTGCTCTTGTACACGACAATCCAGATTTGGTTGCCTTCTTTCAAGAAGTTACTCCAATTGAAGAAATAAGTAAGTTGCAAATTTCTAGTCGTCCTGCTCGGCGTAAACGTGGCGCTAAAGATTTATCTAGCTTAAGGGCAATACCTTGGGTATTTGGTTGGACCCAAAGTCGCTTCCTTTTGCCGAGTTGGTTTGGAGTTGGTACTGCTTTATCTGCTGAACTTGATGCGGATGCTGCTCAATTGGATTTACTGCGAAGGCTTCATCAGCGTTGGCCTTTCTTTCGTATGTTGATTTCCAAAGTGGAAATGACTTTGTCTAAGGTTGATCTTGAGTTGGCCCACCATTACGTGACAAGTTTGGGCAGTGCAGATAACCGCGATGCTTTTAATCGAATTTTTGAGATTATTTCAACTGAGTACAGTCTTACTAGGAGATTGGTTTTAGACATTACAGGGAAGACAAGACTGCTTGGCGGGGATCCTGCACTCCAACTTTCTGTTGACCTGCGAAATCGAACGATTGTCCCATTGGGCTTTTTGCAAGTTGCATTGCTTAGGAGATTGCGTGACCAGAATCGTCAGCCTCCCATTAGTGAATCATTAGGAGTGGAAAAGGGGATTGGCAGGACTTATAGCCGCAGTGAATTATTAAGAGGTGCCTTGCTCACAATTAATGGGATAGCCGCTGGTATGAGGAATACGGGCTAAGCATTGTTCCCTTTTCTTAAACAAACTTCTCCTCCTCACCTTCCTTCTGGTTTTGTTTTAGAGAGTGAGCAGGCTCCTTCCTCAAGAGAATTAAATCGACTTCTTTCTAAATGCAAAGAGAAAACTCATCCTCCGCGGAGACTGGACCTGGCATTACGAAATAGCACTTGCAATTTAAGTATCTTGGAGCAGTCAACAGGCAAGCTTGTTGGATTCGTTAGGGCAACTAGTGATAGCGGGCTTAATGCGAATCTTTGGAATCTTGTGGCTGAGCCAGGCGAGCATCAGGCTCAATTGCTTGCAGTTCTTGTACATCGTGTACTTGAAACGCTGCGAAGAGATATTCCTGGATGCAGCATTTCTGTCTCTGCTCCTTCAATAGCATTGAATGCCTTGCGCCAAAATGGTTTTCTATTGGACCCTGGTGGAATCCGTGCTATGGGTTTCAGGCTTCGTTAATACAGGGTTTTAAATAAAAACGAGCATGGAGGGACTCGAACCCCCGACCGTCAGAACCGGAATCTGATGCTCTATCCAGCTGAGCTACATGCCCAAATATTGGCGATCAACCGATATATGAGACTTAACTTCTTATAAGTCTCAATAGGGTTAGCTTAACTAAGCGCAGCTTATTGAACGATTCGGCTTCATCAGCTTGAATTGGATGGATTCCGCAACTACAGCAAGCTTGAGATCAATTTGACCGAACAACGGTTGCTCATTATTGGAGCAAATGGTGTTGGTAAGTCGAACTTTCTTGAAGCAGTTGAATTGCTAGGAAGTCTGAGGTCTCATAGATCTAGTAATGATCTGGATTTGATTAATTGGGATAAAAAAAGTGCCCTATTGAGGGCGGTTGCTAATGATGAAGAAAAGCTTGAACTTGAATTAAGAAGAAAAGGTGGTCGCCAGGTACGTAGGAATGAGAAGTTGTTGCCCCGTCAGCTTGATTTGATTGGGCCATTGCGATGTGTTGGTTTTAGTGCGCTTGATTTGGGGTTGGTTAGAGGTGAACCGGCATTACGGCGTAATTGGTTGGATAGGGTCGTTCAGCAGTTAGAGCCAATTTATTCAGATTTAATGAGCCGTTATGGCAAGTTGCTACGCCAGAGAAGTCAGCTTTGGCAAAACTGGCGGAATGGCTCGTCTAAAGATCGCGATGCTTTGTTAGATGCATTCGATATTCAGATGGCTTTGGTGAGCACGCGCATACATAGACGGCGTAAAAGGGCGTTAGATCGTTTGGAGCCGTTAGCGTCGGCATGGCATGAAAGATTAAGTAAGGGGCAAGAGGTATTGCAATTGAAATATCTCTCAGGTAGTGAATTGCAGGGTGAAGAAGCTGAATTAACTTGGAGGCTGTCCATCGAAAAGCAATTATTTATTCAAAGAGCAGAAGAAGAACGAACAGGTCGTTGCAGGATTGGTCCTCATCGTGATGAAGTGGATTTGCTAATTAATGGAGTAATAGCCCGTCGGTTTGGTTCAGCAGGCCAACAAAGAACTTTTGTATTGGCTTTGAAGTTGGCTGAGTTGGAACTTGTTCAAGATTTATATGGAGAACCACCTTTGCTGCTTTTAGATGATGTCCTGGCTGAATTAGATCCTATGAGACAAGTTCTTCTGCTTGAGGCTGTTGGGCAAAAGCATCAATGCTTAGTAAGTGCAACGCATTTGGAGGCATTCGAAGGGGATTGGTTAAAGCATTCACAAATAGTTGACGCAGATTTATTGAGAAGAGTCGGAGGCGTCGGTTAAGGTAAGCAGCAATTTTTTTGTTGCCTGATGGAGCAAATTTTTTCTTGCCTGCATCCTCACCCTGGATGGGTTGATTCTGAGGTTAAAGAATCAAATACCCAACTGACTTCGACTGCTGATGCTGGCTATGTGGCCGGAAGCAATGCAGATATGGTAGGTAGGCATTGCATTCTTGAACTTTACGATTGCGATCAAGTCAAGCTCAATGATGAAGCGTTTTTGAGGAACACAGTGACTAATGCTGCGAAACTTGCTGGAGCTACTCTTCTTAATCTAATTACTCATCGCTTTGAGCCTCAAGGAGTCACTGGACTAGCTCTTTTGGCGGAGTCTCATATTTCTATTCATACTTGGCCTGAGAATGGTTACGCAGCAGTTGATGTATTTACTTGTGGTGACCACACTATGCCTGAAAAGGCTTGCGAATTTTTAAGGTATGAGCTAGAAGCTGAGAATCATTTGTTGAAAAGCTTTCAACGTGAAACTCCATCAGCATTGAGAGCTACTTTGAGAAACCCTATAGCAAAATACCCTCCGACTTGCTTATAATTTTATATAGATTGAAGCTCTATTAGTAATAAAAAATATTAGCCTTTGTTTAAGATCTTATCGATTTATCAGTAGTTGTCTATTTAATTTGCCGCTCACTAATCCTTCCAGATCAACACTTACTGAGGTGAAGCCAATAGCAAGAAAGTATTCTACTATTTTTTCCTTACCCAAATTAATAATCAGACTGTCAATTTGATCTATGGGCACTTCAATTTTTGCAGCAAGATTTTGACTACGCACTCTTACTTCAGAGAATCCGTTGCTCTTCAGCCATTCTTCAGCCATGTTTACTTGTGCTAAACCTTCTGCATTAATTGCTTGGCCATAAGGAAACCTTGAAGCAAGGCATGGTTGAGCTGGCTTATCCCACCAGGGCAAACCTAGAGCTTTCGAGATTCTTCTTACAGAATCTTTCCCAATTTTAAGTTCTACGAGAGGTGAACGTACACCAGCTTCACGGGCTGCCTCAATACCTGGTCTATGGTCTTTGATGTCATCATGATTGACTCCATCAATAACCTGAGCTCCGTTGGCTTCCTTCGCTATCGCGCTTAGTTGTCTATGTAGCTCTCTTTTGCATGCAAAACATCGATTCTGTGGATTCGTTTGATATTGGGGATCTTCAAGCTCTTTGGTTAGGCATTCTTTGTGACGAATGCCTAACCAAAGAGCTTGTTGGCTTGCTTCTTCTCGAAGTTGAGGTGTGAGTGCTTCTGATACGCCTGTAACTGCTAGGGCATGGTCGCCTAGTTGCTCTTGGGAAATTGCAGCCACCAAAGCACTGTCCACGCCTCCTGAGTAGGCGATACAAACATTTTTGAAAGTTTTTATGCAATTGCGCAACAACTGCAACTGCCTTTGTTCTTCCTGAGGCAAGGGTTCCAACTGTCTAACCACCTGTTTCCCTGAGCGCAATAGAAGACTATCTTCGCGTGCTGAGCTCGTTAAGCTCCAAAGGCAATGGGCCCTCTTATGGTCTCAAATCGAAAAGCAGCCAAGACATCACCCGAGAAAATTCCACCTCGAAAAGAACGTTCGAGAGGTGTAGGGATAGTTACTGCAGCTGATAGTCAAGAGCGAATTAATGGACAACTACATATCTATGACGGAGATGGAAAAGGGAAGAGCCAAGCGGCATTAGGTGTAGTTTTACGTACAATTGGACTAGGCATTTGTGAGAAACGACGCACTCGAGTATTGCTTCTACGCTTTCTTAAAGGACCAGGACGAGCTTATGACGAAGACTCTGCAATCGAGGCATTACAGCAGGGTTTTCCACATTTAATTGATCAAGTTCGAACTGGAAGAGCAGAGTTCTTTACCTCTGAGGAAGCTACAAAGTTTGACTGTCAAGAAGCTAAAAGAGGATGGGATATTGCCAAAGGAGCGATCGCAAGTGCTCTTTATTCAGTAGTAGTTCTTGATGAGCTGAATCCAGTTCTTGACCTTGGATTGCTCTCGATTGAGGAAGTTGTCAATACGCTGATCGATCGACCTGAAGGGATGGAGATTATCGTGACAGGTCGAGCTGCGCCTAGAGAACTTGTGAATGTTGCTGATTTGCATTCAGAAATGCGTGCTCACCGTCGCCCTTTAATTGATGAAGAGTCAATAACTTCTATTCATTCAATTGGAGGGATTGAAATTTATACAGGTGAAGGAAAGGGTAAATCTACAAGTGCTTTAGGTAAGGCTCTCCAGGCAATTGGAAGAGGAATTAGTCAAGATAAGAGTCATAGGGTTTTAATATTGCAATGGCTGAAAGGTGGTTCTGGATATACAGAAGACGCTGCAATTGCTGCTCTGCGTGAGAGTTATCCTCATTTAGTGGATCACCTTCGCTCTGGCAGGGATGCAATTGTATGGAGAGGTCAACAATGTCCAATTGATTATGTGGAAGCGGAGAGAGCTTGGGAGATAGCAAGAGCAGCTATATCTAGCGGACTTTATAAGACAGTGATTCTTGATGAATTGAATCCAAGTGTTGATTTAGAATTATTACCTGTAGAGCCAATAGTTCAAACATTATTGAGAAAACCTGTCGAGACAGAAGTAATTATTACTGGCCGATGTAAAAATCCTCCAGCATATTTTGATTTAGCTAGTGTTCATTCAGAAATGGTTTGTCATAAGCATTATGCAGAGCAGGGTGTGGATCTAAAAAGAGGGGTTGACTATTGATTTTAAATTATATTTAATTTGTTTATCTTAAGGGTTTGATTTGATATTTTTAGCCCATGAATTGATTCCGCCTGTAACATTGACACCCTCTATTCCATAGTCTTGTAAGATCCGAATAGCTTTTTTTGAGCGGCCTCCGCTTTTGCAATGAACATAGAGCTTACGTCCTAAAACAAGCTTTTTGATACTTTCTATTGCCTCTCCACTTTCAATATCAGCTAGTGGAAATGATTTTGCACCAGAGATTGAATTAGTGTCAAATTCAACTTTGCTGCGCACATCCAATAAGAGAATATTATCAGAATTATTTTCCAGTATTTCTTTAAGTTCAGTTACATTTATTTCCTTGGCCAATGAATCATCGTTCTTAGCACTGTTTCCCTCTATAGAGGCACAAAATTCTCCATAGTCAATAAGCTTTGTGATTGTTTTTTTGTCTTTATCTGGCTGAATTTTTAATTCTTTGAATTGCATATCTAATCCATTAAACACCAACAATCTTCCACTTAAAGTTTTACCTGCTCCAGTAATAATTTTTATTATTTCTGTCGATTGGATAAGACCTATTATGCCTGGAAGGACTCCTATTACACCTCCTTCATCACAAGATGGAATGAGATCAATTGGAGGAGGTTCAGGTAAGAGATCTCTATAGTTTGGACTATTACTATTGAGATTGAAAACAGTCACTTGACCTTCAAATCTTGCTATTGATCCGTATACATTTGGTTTGTCAAGAATTAAACAAGCATCATTGATCAAATATCGACTGGGAAAATTATCTGTACAGTCACAAACAAGATCAAATGGTCGGATGATATCCAGAGCGTTCTCTGAAGTTAATAATGTCTTATAAGTATTCACTTTGCAATAGGGATTGATTTCTTGGATTCTTTCCTTGGCAGAGAGTACCTTTGGCTTACCAATCCAGCTGTTTTTATGAATTATTTGTCGCTGTAGATTTGATTCTTCAACTATATCGAAGTCAACAATTCCTAGATGACCTACTCCTGCAGCTGCTAGATATAGCAATACTGGTGATCCAAGTCCCCCACTGCCTACACAGAGGACAGAACTGGCTTTGAGCTTCTTTTGCCCAGAAATGCCTATCTCTGGAAGGGATAGATGGCGAGCGTATCGAGCTAATTCGTTGGGACTTAAATCAACTCCACGGTGGTCGTGGGTTTGCATTTTATAAATGAATAACCTCTCTATCGTCTTACTTAGACTTCAAATACGCCAGCCTTAGTTCTTGAAGGTTGTGATTTGCTGCTGCCCACCAAGCTCGAATGGTTCCATTTTTGCCAATGATCACCATTGCACAAGAAGAGAAAGATAGAGATTTATCAAGTGAAGATGGAATTGCACTCCCAGTTGGATGGGAGTGAGCAGTTCCTAAAACTTTTAAATTGTTTTTTCTCGCCCACCGCTGAGCCATTATTTGCTCACGAGGATCCAACGCAAAGTGTGTTTCCTTTGAAAAAATAGACTGATTATGATCTTTTATCTGACCGAGATATTGAGCAATATTGCAAATATTTGGTCCCCATACATTGCAGCATGGCCAAATCAGCCGGACTTGTAAGGAAGATTCTGTTGTTAAAAAGCTTGATTGCTTTTGATCACCAAGCAATAAAGCACAACCTTCTTCTGGAGCTACAGCTAACAGAGTACTTCGAAGGATTCTCAGGCAATCCAAATCGAATTTAATAATCCTTGGATTTTCCATCTATAGCTTCCTAGGTTCGGAATTCTCTATATATGGGTTCGGGATTATCTCTACTTTGACACTGGCATTTAAAAGAATCATTCGATACGCTCGATGCAATTGCATTTTGGTGTTGTGTTCATGAGCGACACAAGTCCTGAGACAACTCAAGTCTCTAGCACCGCTACTACTCCTGTTGGCGAACAAGTTGCTCAGCCGGAAAATGAGAACAATTTCTCAGAACGAGCTAGCGATGTAATGGGACAGGTCAATAAGACCTTGGAACAGGTCGATTGGAGTCAGATGGGCAAATACGGCAAAGCCTTGGGTATTGTCGCCATCGTGATTGTTTCCCAAGTTGTCATTAAAGGTGTGATAGACACAATCAACTTGTTGCCAATTTTGCCAGGTTTGCTTGAGCTTTTGGGAGTTGTCGTTTTAGGGCAATGGAGTTGGCAAAATCTCACAACTAGTGAAAAGCGCAATGCTGTTTTTGAAAGGGTTCAGAATCTTCGTAAGGAGTACTTAGGATAAGCCGACTCCTCAAGCTTGCATACCCTAGTTGTTTATAGTTGATTTTATTTGTTTAATTATTGATAAACATTGATTTTGATAAGAGCCGCCAAAAATATTTGCGTGATTTAGTAGATGATACAAGTTATAAATGTCTAATCTTAAATTCGCAGTTTTAGAAAGTGGCCATACACTTTCATATCCTTTGTAGAAATTTTCTGCAAAACTTCCAAACAGCATTGTCATCGCGATATCCACCTCTCTATCTGCCCACCATGGTGCTGGGTCAATTAATATTCCTTTCTGATCGCCCTCTATTCCACAATTTCCACTCCAAAGATCTCCATGTACAAGACTTGGACTTGGATCGTGCTCATTTAAAAACAAGGTAATTGTTGTCAGTAATTTGTTTAACTCATCAACATTTAAGCCCCATTTTCTCGCAATTTTTAGTTGGGGTATAAGTCTGAGCTTGACGAAACATTGACCCCAATGATCTTGCCATCCTCCTGGTTGAGGTCCTGTGCCTATAAATCCATCAATACCCCATCCAAATTTTGCAGGACTTTTCTTGCTTGAGCTTTTATGCAACATTGCTAGCCCTCGACCCAGATTGAAGTGATCACCGCTACCGAAATTCAGCCAAGGGAGCAGTAAAACGGCAGCATCTTCAAATTGATTTATTGCTAATGGTTTTGGCACTATTAGAAAGTCCTGCGGAGCATAGGTTCTGAGTGCTTCAAGTCCTTCCGCTTCGAACTTCAACATCGGAATGGTTCTAGGGACATTGGTCTTAGCAAAGATTTTGCGACCATCTTCCAGGGTCAATTGCCATGCTTGATGTATGCATCCACCCGTTACAGGTAGACAATGTTTGATTGCTTTACCCGACAGAGGACCATCTTTTCCAATTAGTGCCTTGAGAACGCTAGCTTGCATGTAATTCCTCTCTTTGCTCTTGCCAGCATCGCGCGATGGCAGAAAAAAAACCTGTAATTGTGATTGGAGGGGGAATTGCAGGTCTCACAGCAGCATCCCTTCTTGCACATGAAGGTTTATCTGTAACTCTTTTAGAATCGCATTATCAGCCTGGAGGATGTGCAGGAACTTTTAAGAGAGGTCCTTATGTTTTTGATGTAGGTGCGACACAAATTGCAGGTCTCGAATATGCAGGTAGCCATGCGCGAATATTTCGACATCTGAGCTTGCAGCTTCCTTCAGCACAGATTTTAGACCCAGCTTGTTTAGTTGATTTAGCTGATGGTTCTGAACCTATCAATATTTGGCATGATCCTCATAAATGGAAGAAAGAGCGGCAAAAACAATTCCCTAATAGCGAACATTTTTGGTCTTTATGTAAGTTAATTCATAATAGTAATTGGTCATTTTCTTCTCGAGATCCCGTTTTACCTATTGGCAATACCTGGGATTTGATAGAGCTTTTTAAAGCGATTCGGTTGCCTAATTTAGCTACAGGATTATTAACTACTCTTTCTATAGCTGATCTTATTTCTATTTGTGGATGCAGTAATGACTATCGATTACGTCACTTCCTTGATTTACAGTTGAGACTTTACTCTCAGGCCCCTGCAAATAAAACTGCTGCTCTTTATGGTGCGACTGTGCTTCAGATGGCACAAGCACCTTTAGGGCTTTGGCATCTCGAAGGGTCTATGCAGGTACTAAGTAATTATCTGAGCCGCTCTTTTTGTAAAAATGGTGGAAAATTATTATTGCGACATCGTGTAGTTCGATTACAGATTGCTGCTAATCAAAATTCTTGGACAGTTCATGTACGGGGACCAGATGGAAAGATAATGCATCTAGATGCATTTGATGTTGTTTGCAGCTTGCCTCCCCAATCTCTTATTGAATTAATGCCTTTAGGTTCAGGTCTCCCACAAAATTATTTACAACGCATCAAACAATTGCCTAAGCCAAGCGGAGCAATAGTTTTCTATGGCGTGATTAGTAGGATTGCTTTACCTGAAAATGTGCCTCTTCATGTTCAATTAGGGGTTGAGAGTCCAGGCCCTTATTTTTTATCAATTAGTCGCGAAGGTGACGGAAGAGCCCCAATAGGACAGGCAACATTGATTGCTAGTGCCTTTACTGTGACGAATGACTGGAACTTTTTAAATGAGGAGGCTTATCAAGATAAAAAGCAGATAGTAATTAATAAGATCCTCAAGACGATTAATGAATATTTTGGATTCACTACTGCTGACTGGATACATCAAGAATTAGCCACTCCAAGAAGTTTTGCCTACTGGACTGGTCGCCCTGAAGGTATTGTTGGTGGATTGGGACAGCTACCGTCAAATTTTGGTTTATTTGGCTTGCCAAGTAGAACTCCAATGAATGGCCTTTGGCTTTGTGGAGATTCAATTCATCCAGGTGAAGGTACTGCAGGAGTTACGCAATCGGCTTTAATGGCATCTAGACAAATTATGGCTCGTAGAGGACTTAAAATTAATCTAAGACATTAACTTTAGGAACACTTCTTATAAAAGACGATCGCATGGCTTTTGTGTGCTGAAGCTCCTCTTTAAATTTGTTCCATTGCTTAGAAACTATTACTTCTTCCAGATGATTAAGGGAGCGTCGATAAGAGCTTAATGTTTCTAAAAGTGCTGAAGTGTTGTGCATAGCCATTGAGGTTCCTAATTCGGGATTGCCTCCCCCAATTCTTGTTGTATCTTCAAACCCACTAGATGCAATTATTTTACTTAATTCAATTATTTGATGATCATTTTCACTGTCAAGTGTTTGTAATAGTGCTGTACTGACCAACATCGGTAAATGTGAAATTAGGGCTACGGCCTGGTCATGCTTTTCAGAATTGGTTGTGATCCAATGACTCCCCAAAGCTATTGCCAGTTGGTGAACTTTCTCTAATGCGGCAAGATCAGTATTGCTTTCTGGTGTTGTGATCCAAGGACGTTTGTTAAATAGACCTATCTTTCCTGACTCAACGCCTGACTCTGCAGTGCCTGCCATAGGATGACTCGCTACAAATTTCGGATGTAGCTCTCGCCAGGTATTGAGCACAGGTCCCTTCACTGAACCTACATCAGTTACCACAGCACTCTTTGGCAATGCACCAATAAGATCTGAAGAGGGATTTATTAATTTGTCTAGAGGTATGGCAAGTATCACAAGGTCACAGTCATTGAGGATACTGGAATTAGTACTTATTTTCTGAGCTAGTCCTCTAGCCTTTGCTCTCTCTGCAGTAACTGGTCGGTGCACAAGTCCTCGCACCTGCAAGCCAATAGATTGCAGTTCCAAACCTAGGGAGCCACCTATTAGCCCTAAGCCAACAATGCCAATACAGCCAGAGGTGTCTATTGGCTGCTTCATGAGGTCTGTTGCATTTTTACTTATGTTGATAGGGCTATCTCTAGGAGAAACTAAAACTTTTGCATTATCTAGGCTCTCCTAATGTTGGAAGCCCGAGCTCATAATCAGCTTAAGAGTCTTCTCAAGCGAGCTAGTTTCCCCTGGCCCCATAATCTCACGCTTAGTCGGCTAGTTGCACGTAGCTTGCGGCGGAAGGATAAGACATTGATTCAACTTGATTCTGTTAGTCAAGATTTTTGGTGGCTTGGTCTTCTAGTTCCTCTTTGTTTGGAGAGTTCAGATGTTGTTTTAATTCTTTCAGCTAAGCAACGTTCACGTTTACTTAATGTCGAATTGCCTCGGTTAAAGGCAGAGGGGTTGAATCTTCAAATTTGGGAGGGTTTCAGTCCGCCTCTAGGAGGTGAATTATGGATAGTTGACCATGTTGGTTTGCTACAGGTATATCAACATGGCTTTCTTAAATCTCGGCAGTTAGTCTTTCCGGGGGCAGAACATCTCAGTGAGAGTTTGAGAGATGCTTTGGCTGTATTAATAACTTCTAAGGATTGGGGACACTTGCGCAGAGCTAATCCATCTTCAGAGCATCAAATTATTCAATTTCATGAGCGATTAAGGCGAAGATTGTTTTCTCAAGCTACTTGTGTTGATGCTCAAGTGCGTATGGATTGCAGCGAGATATTTGCTCTGAAAGATCTTCTAGGATTGTTAGTTAACTCTCCATCTCCATGGCCTTCTTTACTTAATGCTGAAACTCAAAGTTGGGCAAGTTGGGCTGATTTAGATCACAAGAATCTTAATTGGGCTTGGCATTTTAAGCCTCTTGAACCACTTAGCTATTTGAAGGAACTTCTGATCGATTGTCCATGTCTTTTGATTACTGGATCAAGTCGCAATCCTTTGCTTGTTTCTGAACTGGACTCTATTTCTTTTCTGATTGATGTTCAGGTAACTTTAGGCGCTCCAAATCTTCAAGAACCTATCTCTTTATTTGCTCCTCGACTGCAGCCATTGCCCAATACGAAGATTTTTGCTGAACATCTTTTAGATCAATGTCGGAGATTAATACTTAGCCGTACTGGAATATCTATGGTTTTGTTAGATGATCGACAAATGCGCTATCAACTTACGAGTGAGTTAGCTGCAGAATTTGGCCTAAGAGTTGTTCATGAGGTAATGACGCCAGATTCCAATGGTGTTATTTGTTGTCGTTGGTCGTGGTGGTTAGATCATCACGATCAACTTCCAATTCCTGAGCAATTGATAGTCGCTTTATTACCTTTTGCGAGTTTGGAATCACCTTTAACTGCTGCAAGAGTGGAAGCCTTAAAACGTCAGGGGCGTGACTGGTTTCGTGAGCTCCTTTTGCCAGAAGCATTAAATGTTTTTTTGCAGGCAGTAGCACCTATTAGAGAGAAATCTGTGCGTCTAGCAATTCTTGATGGTCGCTTGAGAGGGCGAACCTGGGGAGAGGAGTTTTTACATTCTCTTGAACCTTGGACACCACTTCAACGGTTACTTCCGAACTGACCGTCCTACTCTTTGAAAGATGTTTTGTTGAATAAGGATGGGAGAAGCTCGCCGTCGTTCTGATCAGGGTTTACCACCACGTCAGCCCAAGACCTCCAAAGATAGTTCGCCAAGAATTTTTTCCTGGCTGCCGATCACCGTAAATCAAAAAGAACAATTTTATTCCATTACTCAACGTGGCGCTTGGATTGGTATTGCCATTTTGGCAATTGTTTGGATTGTGGTGAGATTTATTGGGCCCGCTGCAGGTTGGTGGGTACCTGCAGATATGCGTTGAATGATTTTTCTATCCCTAAATAATAATTAATTTGGTTGATCTGAACTTTAATTTGTTTCTGATTTTAAGCTGCTTCGGTGATTGATTTTATGGTGGATTTTGTCGTGGCAGTACGTGCTGCTACTGCAAGAGGTCGCATTGAATTCGCACTAACCTCAGATCCTTCGGTTAATTTTTTACGGACCAATATTTCAATTTTATCTTTGGATTCAGGGTTTTGTTCGAGCCACGTAATTGTGTTATCTCGCCCTTGACCAATGTTGTCTCCTTCATAGCTGTACCAAGCCCCTTTACGTGTAACAACAGATGTTTCTTCGGCTAGATCTAGCAGGCATCCAAGTGTGCTAATTCCTCGGCCAAAAAGAATGTCAAATTCGGCAATGCGGAACGGTGGAGCAACTTTGTTCTTTGCAACTTTTACTTTGGCGCGGATTCCGTATTCTTCGGTTCCTCTTTTGAGGGTCTGAATGCGACGTATGTCGAGTCGTACGGAGGCGTAGAACTTCAGGGCATTCCCTCCTGTTGTTGTTTCAGGATTGCCGTAAGTAATTCCGATTTTTAAACGTAGTTGATTTAGAAAAATTACTGTGCAGCCTGATTTCCCGATATTGCCTGTGATTTTGCGCATGGCCTGACTCATTAGACGGGCTTGACTGCCTACGGCTAGATCCCCCATTTCTCCTTCGATTTCTGCTCTTGGAGTGAGTGCTGCTACAGAATCAACTACAACAAGATCGACAGCTGCTGACCTCACTAGCTGATCGACAATCTCTAATGCCATTTCTCCAGTATCTGGCTGTGATACCAGAAGATTTTCAATGTCAACGCCAAGTGAAGCTGCATATACAGGATCTAATGCATGTTCTGCATCGACAAAAGCTGCTACGCCGCCACGACGTTGCACTTCTGCTATGGCATGCAATGTGAGAGTCGTCTTGCCTGAGCTCTCTGGTCCATACACTTCTACGACTCGTCCCTTTGGATAGCCACCTCCAAGTGCGAGATCTAGCGTTAGTGCTCCGGTAGATATTGTCTCTACCCGCATTCTCGAGGCATCACCTAGGCGCATGATTGAGCCTTTGCCAAAGTTGCGTTCGATTTGGCCCAGCACCATGCTTAAAGCTTTATCTCTTTCTCCTGGCCGGGATTCTGAGCCAAGGGATTGAGTTGTATTCACGTCGGCTGGCATAGCGATGATTTGTAAGGATCGAGAATTCCATTAGGCCGCCTTTGTGGGGCGTCATTGGGATTGAAAACTCCGTGTCGCCAGAAAGGCGACACCTGAGCTCTCCGGGTAGTACAGGCGTACGCTAGCGAATTAAGACCAGCTCGCCAAGGGGGTAGTCAGATTTTCTGGCTGTAGAAGTTGAATTCCTTTTGGAAGAGCGATTTTGTCCTCTGGTTTGAGATATCCCCAACTGGCTAAATAGCATTTGATAGAAGACAGTGCAGGAGTATTCAGAACTGTTTCAAGGGTCACCCGACGATCTTCTATAAACCCTTCAATAATTCGATTTTTTTGTAAGTGCAAAAGCATTTTTGTTTTACTACCTGACTCGTGGCCATAAAGCAAGTTTGGTTTTAAGTGGAAGGAATGCAGCAACTCGGCAGCAAAATCTCTCCCTTTTGTTGTTAGTACAGCCCATTCGATGCCTTCATTGTTCAGTTGGTTGAGCCATCTCACAACATGAGGAAAGGGTTTGTGTCTTGCTAACCAGTTTTCTCGATCATGCTTGATAGCCCATTGCCGAACATCTTCGAGGCTTTTTTGCAGTTGTGTAGGCTCCCATCCCCATGCTTTTAAAGCTTGATGGCATAACGAGTGATAGTTCGCCGAGAAAAATTTGACTCCTTGTGTGTTTAATGGACTTTCAGTACGTAAAAGTTCACTTGCAAGTAGAACCATCTCCCAGCCTTGATGCACCCATGGTCGTAGCTGGTAAAACTTTTGTGGAATTTCATTGGGGAGAGTGGTGTTTTGTTGGCCACCTAAAAGTTGGAGACAAGCTTTACGGGCACTCCACCAGTATTCAGGCATCCCATCGATAATGACGCCGTCAAAGTCAAGAGTGAAAAGTGAGCTAGAAGTCACTAAGAGGTTGAAAAACTGGGCCGCTAGGATTCGAACCTAGGAATGTCGGGACCAAAACCCGATGCCTTACCACTTGGCGACGGCCCATTGACTCAACTCATCAGCTTGATAGAGGTGAGTTTTCTATCCATCCAAAATAATTGCACATAGAGGTTTGATATTTCTCAATTCATCATGGCTGTTTTCATTTCATGTCGGATAAATCTTTAGATGTTGATGGTCGGCATGAGCTGATACATCACGTTTAGGCCGAAAAGCTTTACTAGATCTGCTTGCCTTTAAAGCGGTCTGGCTCTATTGGGCAAGAGTTTTAGGGTTGTCTATGGGGAACTACGATTTTTCCCATGTCTATCTTGCCTTCCTTGAGTGGAGCAAATTCATCCTTTCTATTCGGTTTGTTTGAATTACATGCTTGTGGAGCTGTCGAAATTTCTTGATTACGTGAGATGAGTCGGGTAATTGCTCGTTCGATTTGAGGCAGGGTGTCCGATTTGATTACGTGGATCGGTATTTGTGCCTCTTTTGCATTTTTCCGTAAGATTTGGTTTTGTCCTAATCCATTACGGATGCTGAGTATTACATCAGCATCATTTAAGTGGACGACCCAACGAACAGGCCAGTTGTGACGACGAATTGCTACTTCAACAAGTTTTTGAGAGATTCCACAACAAAGTAAATGCAGAGGCTTGGTTAAATTCGTATTTTTATTCAGAGCAGTCGAATGATCCTTGTCATTGGGAGAGGAGTTCGGGCTATCTCTCAGGACTGGATAAATGGGAGGCTTGATGGGCACAGCATTTTGGGACGATGAGTTGTTTTGTGTTGAATTGAATAAACTCTCTTTCTTATCAAGTTTGAGTTTGCGTTCCTCTGCAAGGGGAGGTTGCCCACGAAGCAGTAGATCAACGGTAGAGGCAACATCTTGATGAATTGACCAAAGACTTCGGCTATTGATTTCTACAGCTACTGGGAAGGTGGGTTCTGAGGCTCTTTCTAGAACGGTTTTTTGTGTGCGTCTACGTCGAGCTTCATCGTCCCCCAAGGTGACTGAATGAATACCCCCCACTAAGTCACTGAGGGTTGGGTTTTTTATTAAATTTTCAATAGCATTGCCATGAGCGGTTGCTACCAGTTGTACGCCTCTTTCGGCGATTGTTCTGGCGGCATGGGTTTCTAATTCTGTACCGATTTCATCAATAATGATGACTTCAGGCATATGGTTTTCTACTGCTTCAATCATTACCTGATGTTGATGTTCAGGACGGGTAACTTGCATTCGTCTTGCACGACCAATGGCTGGATGAGGGATATCTCCATCTCCTGCAATCTCATTGCTGGTATCGATTATTACAACTCTGCGTTGCAAATCATCTGCCATTACTCGAGCGATTTCTCTAAGGGCAGTTGTTTTTCCAATCCCAGGTCGCCCCATTAAAAGAAGAGATTGGCCTCCTTCAATGAGGTCTCTGATCATTTCAACTGTCCCAAAAACAGCTCTCCCAACTCGGCAAGTCAGACCAATTACTTCTTGTTGTCTGTTCCGGATTGCACTGATTCGATGAAGAGTTCGTTCAATACCTGCTCTGTTATCTGCGCCGAACTTTCCTAATCGATTTACTATCTCTTTGATCTCTTTGCGAGATAAATGTTGATCGCCAATAGTGATTACTTGATTTGTAAATCTTGCTTCTGGTAGCCGCCCTAGGTCTAGGACTATCTCTAAGAGATCTTGATGGCAAGAAGGCTTCGAGAGGGCTGATTGCACTGACTGGGGCAGGAGCTCCAGCAGCTTTTCAAGATCATCACTTATGTTTTCGGGGCTCATTGCCTTTGCCTCAATCCAATTGCATTGAGATAGATCTATCAAGTCTTTTAGCAGTTCTAATGATTAGCTCGTCGGATTAGCCAGGGGGAAATCAGTTGCTTTGCTTTTGTAAGTGCTGAATCCCATCCTTGTGGCCATTCCCTAAGGCTGATATTTCTTTGTTGTGCTTCTAGCAGTAAAGGTTGTAGAAGCCTTCTTGCTATACCCCCGAAGGCGATACCTTCTGGCCCATATCTATCATTGAGATGATTAATTGTGTACCCATTAGTGCCACCTGCCAGTTGGAGAGGGCCAGGTGGGGCCCAGTGGCGTATTTGTTGCCAGAGATTCACTGAGGCTTTCGCCGGATTCGAGCCTAGATCTCCACTCATTGGCCGACCGTCCAGTTGCCAAATAGGTTTCAATCCATATTCTTTTAGACAATTAAATCTTTGCCATAGTTCTTTGGCAAGAGTTTCTGGACTCAGAGAATGCTCCTCTAAGCCACAACTAACAGCCATTCTTATTATGTTGGTATTTGTTTTGGTTAGCTCGCCGACCGTTTGTTTAAACGCTTGTGCTCGTCCAGGAGCTGTATGAATTTCAATGGCCTCAGGTTTGACATGGGAAACTAAAGTGCCAAATTCCTTTGCTTCTATATGTTTATCAACCTCTTTAATTAGTCCTAATGGGCATATTGGTATACACCTACCACACCCATAACAAAGGTTTTCTTTAATACCTTTATTTGTGCTTATTGCTTTGGCAGGACAAATCTTTTGACATGGACGTGAGCAGTCTTGAGGGCAAATTTCTGGATTGAACCATGCTTTTCGAAAGTGTATATCTTTCCCATCACTCAGGCTAATCATCAGCCAAGGCTGTACTCCATGTTTGGATTTGGCCCAATCAAGACCTTGGCGAGCAGCGTTGACTACTGCTATATCTGCTGCTACATCAACACATTGAACGCCGGCTACAGCATATACAGCGCATAGGTCAGCAATGGAGGCAAGGTCCTGATTACTGGCGCCACATATCAATTTAACCCAGGAGCCTCTTGCTAGGGCTAACTCTCCATTAATGGTGGCTTGTTGTTTTGCAGAGCTAATTGAGATCAAGCTCAGGCCTGAAGTAGTTCATTCATAGGTTGCCATTTAAGGCTTCTAGCTCCTCCCATTTCTACGATTATTCTTAAACGCTTTTCGCGTTTACAAACGTCTATTAGTGCTAAGAGTTCTGAACGAGTAAAAACTTGTCCTTCTAGAAACCATAAGGCTATTGGTTTGTCACCCAGGAGTAATTCACCTAGTTGAGGCATTACTTGTTGAACTTCACCTATGGCCCCATTTCGACCAACACTTTGATGACCTAAGTGTGGTGGTCGTATTCCATGGACTTTCAGGAGAAATACTTCTGGATCCCCAAGACCTCGAGCAGACATGATTTGGGTTCGATAACCAGATGCCCTGAGTCGTCGAAGTAATCGTGTTTCTGCTCCCCCTTCCAGTGGGACGTAAATAGCTATACACCCAGCAGCTTCAAGATCCTGCTGAAATTCTTTACCAGAGAGTAAAAGGGGCATCAAGTTACTCCGGTAGAAACTAAGAATTAGTTTGGCAGTTTTGGTCAATCATTTGAAGAGGGCCTCCTGTGGTGTAGTGTTTTAGTTTGCTTTTCTATTCTGTGCCCGTCCGCTAGCCGGGCCTCCAGAAGGTTAAGCAGATTCGGCGATTGCGCTGGATCTTTTGGCCAGAGTAATTGGTGCTAAATCAGTGCTGAATTACCGGGAAACTGACCAACCTTCACGGTGGGCCAAGTCCCAGCCAGCTGATTTGCTCGCTAGCTATACCCGAAGAGTCTTAAAACCCCTTCATACGGGACAAAGAGTTTTCGGTCAAGACAGCGTTCTTTTGATCAGCTTATGCATACCTCCTTATTTGGAGGTTCATTCACGCTGGCGCTCCTTTATCTCATGTCTATTGGCATCCTTGGGAAGAAGCTGGGCATGTCTCAGTTCTTCGATGATCAAGGCAGATCAGTTCCGGTCACATTGATCGAAGCAGGCCCTTGTCGCATCACTCAACTAAAAAATTCTGAGACTGATGGTTATGCCGCAGTACAAATTGGCTTTGGGGATGTTCGTGAAAAGTTGATGAATAGCCCTGCTAAGGGTCACCTCGCTAAGTCTGGGGACCTTCTTTTGCGACATTTACGTGAATACCGCGTAGAAAAATTAGAGGGGTTAGAACTTGGTGCTGCAATTACGGTTGGACATTTTGAGGCTGGTCAAAAAGTGGACGTTAGTGGAAATACCATGGGAAGAGGTTTCTCTGGATATCAGAAACGTCATGGTTTTAGTAGAGGGCCAATGACTCATGGCTCAAAGAATCACCGAGAGCCAGGTTCAACTGGAGCAGGAACAACACCTGGTCGTATTTATCCAGGTAAACGTATGGCTGGTCGCTATGGCGGCAAAAAAATCACCACACGTGGGCTCACAGTTCTAAAAGTTGATAGTGAGCGCAATTTATTGGTAGTTAAGGGTTCTGTACCTGGCAAGCCAGGGGCACTGCTCAATATCAGGCCAGCCAAGCGTGTTGGTAGTCATTCTGCTAGAGGAGGAAGCTAATGGTTACTTGTGTTATTCGGGATTGGAAAGGCAAAGAGGCTGGTGAAGCAAGTCTTGAGCTAAAGGTTGCCAAGGAAACAACTGCTGTTGATTTGATGCATAGAGCTGTTCTTAGACAACAGGCTCATTTGCGTCAAGGGACTGCTAGCACTCTTACTAGATCAGAAGTTCGTGGCGGCGGTCGCAAGCCTTATAAGCAAAAAGGAACAGGTCGTGCACGCCAGGGATCTATTCGTACTCCTTTACGCCCAGGTGGTGGAATTATCTTTGGGCCCAAGCCAAGGGATTACAACCTTGTGATGAATCGGAAGGAGCGTCGCCTGGCATTGCGTACAGCATTGATGTCTCGTGTAGATGATCTAATTGTTGTTAAAGATTTCGGCGACAGTCTTAAGTCACCCAAGACAAGGGAGGTCACTGAAGCGCTTAAACGTTTAGGGATACCCTCTGATGACAAGGTTTTAATCATCTTGTCATCGCCCTCAGATATTGTGGTTCGTTCTGTTCGTAATCTCGAAAAGGTCAAGTTGATGGCATCAGATCAACTGAATGTTTTTGATTTGCTTCATGCCAACTCGTTGGTCATTGGTGATACGGCACTTTTGAAGATTCAGGAGGTTTATGGCAATGACTGAGCGTTTTACCGACCGTTTATCTGATGTAATTCGTAGGCCTCTGATTACTGAGAAGGCTACTAATGCATTGGAACTTAATCAGTACACATTTGAAGTGGATCATCGAGCGGCAAAACCTGATATCAAAGCAGCTATTGAAAAACTTTTCGATGTTCGAGTTGTTGGTATCAGTACTATGAATCCACCTAGGCGGAGTCGGAGGGTTGGTCGCTTCTCTGGTAAACGTGCGCAGGTTAAAAAAGCTGTTGTAAGGCTTGCTGAGGGCAGCAAGATTCAACTTTTCCCTGAGTCCTGAGGTAATAGGTTATGGCAATCCGCACTTTCCGTCCTTATACACCTGGCACTCGTACGAGAGTTGTCACCAACTTCAATGAGGTCACTGGTAGGAAGCCAGAACGATCTCTCGTAGTTTCTAAACATCGCCGTAAAGGTAGAAATAATCGTGGAGTTATTACTTGTCGCCATAGAGGTGGAGGCCACAAACGGCTTTATAGGGTTGTTGATTTTCGTCGAAATAAGCACGGAATTCCTGCAAAGGTCGCTGCGATTCATTACGACCCTCATCGCAATGCTCGGCTTGCTTTGCTCTTTTACTCAGATGGAGAAAAGCGTTACATCCTTGCCCCAGCTGGGATTTCTATAGGTCAGGAAGTTGTTTCAGGTCCTGATGCAACGATTGAGATTGGTAACGCTCTCCCACTTTCAGCTATTCCACTTGGTTCGGCAGTCCATTGCGTTGAACTTTATCCAGGACGTGGCGGGCAAATGGTTCGAACTGCTGGTGCTAGTGCTCAGGTGATGGCTAAGGAAGGCGATTATGTAGCTTTGAAACTGCCTTCTACTGAAGTTCGCTTAGTACGACGTGAGTGTTATGCAACTCTTGGGGAGGTAGGCAACTCAGAGATTCGTAACACCAGCTTGGGCAAGGCTGGTCGTCGTCGTTGGTTGGGTCGTAGACCTCAGGTCAGAGGTAGCGTTATGAACCCTTGCGATCACCCCCATGGTGGTGGTGAGGGCAGGGCTCCTATAGGTCGATCAGGTCCTGTTACTCCTTGGGGTAAGCCTGCCTTGGGTCTTAAGACCCGTAAGCGTAATAAGCCAAGCAATCGGTTTGTTCTCCGGAAGCGTCGCCGTGTCTCCAAGCGGAGTCGTGGTGGAAGAGATTCCTGATGACACTATTCATTCTGCATTTCGTTTAATCCATCATGGGACGTTCACTTAAAAAAGGCCCTTTTATTGCTGACAGCTTGCTACGCAAGGTTGAAAAGCAAAACAATGATGACAACAAGTCCGTGATCAAGACTTGGTCGCGTGCTTCAACAATCCTCCCAATGATGATCGGCCATACCATTGCTGTTCATAACGGTAGAACTCATATCCCTGTTTTCATCACTGAACAAATGGTTGGCCACAAGCTGGGAGAATTTGCTCCAACCCGCACCTTTAAAGGTCACATCAAAGACAAAAAAGGAGGTCGTTGAACATGACTAATTCATCATCTTCTACGGCACCACAAGTCGCACAGGCACATGGCAGATTCATAAGAGGTTCTGTCTCAAAAGTGCGACGTGTTCTTGATCAGATTCGTGGTTGCTCTTATCGCGATGCATTGATCATGTTGGAGTTCATGCCTTACCGCTCCACTGGCCCTATTACTAAGGTCTTAAGGTCTGCTGTCGCAAATGCAGAACACAATTTGGGCTTGGATCCAGCTTCCCTGATCATTTCTCAGGCTAAAGCTGACATGGGCCCATCAATGAAGCGTTATCGACCTCGTGCCCAAGGTCGCGCTTTTGCAATTAAGAAGCAGACCTGTCACATCAGTATTGCTGTGACGTCTCAGACCGACTCTTGACCTCCTACTACACCCACTGATGGGACACAAAATCCATCCAACTGGCTTACGACTGGGTATTACCCAGGAGCACCGTTCTCGCTGGTATGCCCCAAGCAAGTCTTATCCGCTTCTTCTTCAGGAGGATGACAGGATTCGCACATTTATACATAAGAAGTATGGGGCAGCAGGCATAAGTGATGTTTTGATTGCTCGTAAGGCAGATCAGCTTGAAGTAGAGCTCAAGACTGCCCGGCCTGGAGTCATCGTTGGCCGTCAAGGGAGTGGTATTGAAGAACTCCGTTCAGGCATTCAGAAGACGATTGGGGATCGCAGTAGACAGGTGCGTATCAATGTGGTGGAGGTTGATCGGGTTGATGCTGATGCTTTCCTCTTAGCTGAATACATAGCCCAGCAATTGGAAAAAAGGGTAGCTTTTCGTCGAACAATTCGTATGGCTGTTCAGCGCGCACAGAGAGCCGGTGTGCTTGGGCTCAAAATTCAGGTAGGCGGCCGCTTGAATGGAGCGGAAATTGCTCGTACAGAATGGACTAGAGAAGGACGAGTGCCTTTGCATACCTTGAGAGCAGAGATCGACTATGCAACTAAGGTTGCAAGCACAACTTATGGAGTGCTTGGCATCAAGGTCTGGGTGTTTAAGGGTGAAGTTTTGTCTAACGAGGAGCAGCCTTTACCAGTTGGTGCCAGTCCTCGTCGAAGGGGAAATCGTCGGCCCCAACAGTTCGAAGATCGTTCAAATGAGAGTTAATAGGGAGACCTGAACCATGCTTAGTCCAAAACGCGTCAAATTTCGCAAGCAACAACGCGGCCGCATGCGTGGCGTAGCAACCCGCGGGAACACAATTGCCTTTGGGCAGTTTGCCTTACAAGCCCAAGAATGTGGTTGGATCACTTCACGTCAAATAGAGGCCAGTCGGCGAGCAATGACTCGCTATGTAAAGCGTGGCGGAAAGATTTGGATTCGGATCTTTCCAGATAAGCCCGTCACTATGAGACCTGCTGAAACTCGGATGGGTTCTGGAAAAGGCAATCCAGAGTTTTGGGTTGCAGTCGTCAAACCTGGACGAATACTTTTCGAAATGGGTGGTGAAGAGATCACAGAAGATATTGCAAAGGAAGCAATGCGACTTGCGCAATACAAGCTTCCCGTAAAAACAAAGTTCTTAGCTATTGAAGATCTGAATCAGGGAAGTAACACTACTGGCTCTTCCAGTGCAACAACCATTACCTCGGAGTCTTGATTATGACTAGATCAAATACTGCAGAGGTGCGAAAGCTTACCGATGCCGACATCTCTGAGCAGATAGATGGCATTCGTCGTGAGCTTTTTGATCTTCGCTTTCAGCAAGCCACCAGGCAGCTGAACAACTCTCACCGTTTTAAAGAGGCTCGCATCAAGCTGGCCCAGCTTTTGACGGTCCAGAACGAGCGAAGTCGCTCCACAACCTCCTCCTGATTACTTTTAGAAATCCATGGCATTAAAGGAAAGGGTCGGCATAGTCGTTAGCGACAAGATGGACAAAACAGTGGTTGTAGCGGTAGAGAACCGTTTTCCACATCCCATCTATCAAAAGATCGTTAGCAGGACCACTCGTTACAAAGCTCACGATGCTAATAATCATTGTCGAGTAGGCGACAGGGTTCGCATTACTGAGACTCGTCCTCTTAGCGCTTCAAAGCGTTGGGCTGTTTCTGAGGTACTTAGTCACAGCTTTAAAGCTGAGGAGGCTTCCAAATGATTCAACAAGAAACTTTCTTGACTGTTGCAGACAACAGTGGGGCTAAGCGTATTCAATGCATTCGTGTGTTGGGTTCTAATCGTCGCTATGCCCATGTCGGTGATGTGATTGTGGCTGCTGTCAAGGATGCGATGCCCAATATGGGGGTTAAGAAGTCTGATGTGGTTAAAGCTGTTGTGGTTCGTACAAAGGCGACTATGCGACGCGAAACTGGTAATTCGATTCGATTTGATGACAATGCTGCTGTTTTAATTAATGAGGATAAAAACCCTAGAGGGACAAGGGTATTTGGTCCTGTAGCTCGTGAGCTACGAGAACGTAACTTCACCAAAATTGTTTCCCTTGCTCCTGAGGTGATTTAAATGGCGACTTTAACTAACAAATTCAAACCTTCAAGCCGAATCAAAATGCGTATTCGGAAAGGGGATACTGTTCAAGTGATTAATGGTAAGGAGAAAGGGAAAACTGGAGAGGTCTTAAGAACTTTGCCTGTTCAGAATCGTGTTGTAGTTCAGGGTATTAACCTTCGTACTCGTCATGTCAAACCTACTCAAGAGGGTGAGAGTGGAAGGATTGTTACTGAAGAAGCGTCTTTGCATGCGTCCAATGTGATGCTCTATTCGAAGGATAAAAAGGTTGCAAGTCGAGTTGAATTAGTTGTCGATAAGGATGGGAGTAAGAAACGAAGACTTAAGAAAACCGGTGAATATCTTGATTAATCACCGGTTTACCCCCCCCCCCATTTACTTGGGCTTTTAAAGAAGTTTTTTTTCCTCTTAGTTGTTCCTTTCTCTTTTAAGTCTTCTGACCAAGTCCAGAAGCAACCAACATTTCAGCCATGTCTCTTAAAAAGCGCTATCGAGAAACTATTCAGCCCAAGTTGCTGAAAGATCTAAGTCTCTCCAATATTCATCAAGTACCCAAGGTGGTGAAGGTCACTGTTAACAGAGGATTAGGAGAGGCTGCTTCAAATGCAAAATCATTAGAAGCTTCCATTAATGAGTTGGCAACTATTACTGGTCAAAAAGTTCTAGTTACCAGAGCTAAGAAGGCTATTGCCGGTTTCAAAATCCGTCAGGGTATGCCAATTGGCTGTGCGGTAACTCTTCGAGGTGAACGGATGTACGCATTTTTAGAACGTCTTATCAATCTTGCTTTGCCCCGGATTAGGGATTTCCGAGGTGTAAGTCCAAAAAGTTTTGATGGGAGAGGTAATTACACCCTTGGCGTAAGGGAACAGCTTATTTTTCCTGAAATTTCTTTTGACAAAATTGACGCAATTAGAGGGATGGACATCACCATTGTGACCAGTGCCCGTTCGGATGAAGAGGGCCGTGCCCTCCTCCGCGAGATGGGAATGCCTTTCCGTAGCAATTAAGCCTTCTTCGTATAAGACTATGGCTAACCACGATCCAATTTCAGACATGCTCACTCGTATTCGTAATGCGAGTGAGAAACGTCATCAAACAACTCGGGTTCCTGCCTCGCGCATGTCCCGCAGCATTGCAAAAGTCCTTCAACAGGAGGGCTTCATTGCTGAGATAAGTGAAGAAGGAGAAGGAGTCCGTACTCAATTAATACTTGAGTTGAAATACAGCGGAAAGCATAGACATCCGACAATTCGTTCTATGCAAAGGGTCAGCAAGCCAGGTCTCCGGATTTATAAGAACACTCGAGGTCTCCCAAAAGTGCTTGGTGGATTAGGAGTGGCGATCATTTCAACTTCTAAAGGTGTTATGAGTGATCGTGATGCCCGTAAACAAGGCGTTGGCGGAGAAGTTCTCTGCTACGTCTATTGATAAGGAGTCTCAATTATGTCCCGTATTGGAAAAACCCCGATTCCTGTTCCTGACAAAGTGTCAGTGAAACTTGATGGCCTTTTAGTGACAGTAAAAGGACCAAAGGGGGAGCTAAGTCGAACCCTCCCTGAAGGTGTAAGCGTTAGTCAAATTGAAAATGCGATTGTAGTTTCTCCTACTAGTGAAAAGAGAAAGTCTCGAGAGAGGCATGGTTTGTGTAGGTCTTTATTAGCCAATATGGTTGAAGGGGTTAGTAATGGCTATTCCAAAAAATTAGAAATTGTCGGTGTGGGTTCTAGAGCTCAGGTAAAAGGTAAGAATCTTGTTGTTAGTGCTGGGTATAGCCATCCAGTCGAAGTAGTTCCTCCTGCAGGTATTACCTTCGTTGTTGAGAACAATACCAATGTCACTGTATCGGGGGCAGATAAGGAATTGGTTGGCAATGAAGCTGCCAAAATCCGAGCGATACGTCCACCAGAACCTTATAAGGGTAAGGGAATTAAATATGTAGGAGAAAAAATCCTTAGGAAAGCCGGCAAATCTGGCAAGAAATAAACCTTTGCCTTCCTTCTTTATTATTTATCAACCATGTCTACTACCTCTCGAAAACAGCAGACTCAGAAGCGTCACAGGCGACTGCGTCGGCATATAAGCGGAACTGCACAGCGCCCACGACTTGCTGTATTTCGCTCTAATAATCACATATATGCTCAAGTGATTGATGACTTGGCACAAAGCACACTCTGTGCCGCATCAACTCTGGACAAAGACTTGCGAACAAGTCTTCAGGCCAGTGCTAATAGCTGTGATGCTTCTATCGCCGTAGGTGAGTTGGTAGCTAAGCGTGCTCTAGCTAAGGGCATTCAACAAGTAGTCTTCGATCGTGGTGGCAACATCTACCACGGCAGAGTGAAAGCCCTTGCTGATGCTGCCCGGGAAGCGGGCCTTCAATTCTGATATCTGCTCTTCAAATGACCGATTCAAACAAACAATCCAATCCTAAAGAGGTTTCTGGGGCTTCTGATGTCCCTGCAGCTGCGGAAGGCCAACAACAACAGCCACAAGAGCAGCGTCGAGGAGGAGGTCGAGGTGGTGAACGCCGAGGAGGAAGACGCGGAGATCGACGCAATCAGGAGCGAGATTCAGAATGGCAAGAAAGAGTAGTTCAGATTCGTAGGGTTTCCAAAACCGTAAAGGGAGGAAAGAAAATGAGCTTCAGGGCAATTGTTGTAGTTGGGAATGAGCGTGGTCAAGTTGGTGTGGGTGTTGGGAAGGCAGGAGATGTGATTGGGGCGGTTCGTAAAGGGGTCGCAGATGGTAAAAAGCACTTAGTCAAAGTCCCTTTAACTCGTCATAGCTCAATTCCAACTCTTTCAAATGGTCGAGATGGAGCTGCAAGTGTTTTGATACGGCCAGCAGCACCAGGTACTGGTGTTATTGCCGGCGGATCTATTCGTACTGTGCTAGAGCTGGCAGGTATTAAAAATGTTTTAGCTAAAAGGCTTGGTAGTAAAACACCACTAAATAACGCTCGTGCCGCAATGGTGGCTCTAGCCGGTTTGCGAACTCATAAAGAGACCGCAAAGGAACGGGGGATATCCCTCGAGCAGATCTATTCCTGATTTTCTATGACACTTCGACTCGACTCTCTTAAGGCAAATAATGGTGCTCGCCGGCGCAAACTACGGAAAGGCCGTGGTATAGCAGCAGGTCAAGGTGCAAGCTGTGGTTTTGGTATGCGTGGGCAAAAGTCTCGATCTGGTAGACCTACAAGGCCTGGGTTTGAAGGTGGCCAGATGCCACTGTATAGGCGAGTACCTAAGCTCAAGCATTTCCCTTTAGTCAACTCAAAATCTTTTACTGTCATCAATGTTTCTGCACTTGATGAGTTAAAGCCTGGAAGTACTGTCAATCTTGATTCTCTTGTCAAAGAAGGCTTGGTCACAAGTCCAAAACATCCTTTGAAAGTACTTGGCAATGGGAACCTTAAAATTAAGTTGATAGTTCAGGCGGCTTCATTTACTTCAACTGCTAAAAGCAAAATTGAGGCTGCAGGTGGTTCTTGCGAAATATTGGATTGAGCTATTGGTTGAAGTAAATCTGACAGTTAGTTAGGTTTTATTTCCAGGACCTCATTTGTTTAAGATTTGACCAAAATCCTCACATTGCTTTTATCAGGTACATGCTTGTAAGTCGGGGTAGAAATCCTAGTGCAGCTGAAGTTATTACTCAGTTGATCAGTAATAAGGAACTTCGTGGGAGAGTTCTGACAACTTTAGGCCTTCTTCTTCTTATTCGTCTTGGAATTTACATTCCAATGCCTGGAATTGACAGGGAGGCGTTTAAAGGGTTTTTGGAGCAAGGTGGCCAATTAATAGGGTTTCTTGATATTTTCACAGGTGGTGGAATCTCCACATTGGGAATTTTTGCACTTGGTATTTTGCCATTTATTAATGCTTCAATTATTCTTCAATTACTTACAGCAGCATTACCACAATTAGAAGATCTTCAAAAGAACGAAGGAGAGGCAGGACGTAGAAAAATCGCACAAATTACTCGTTATGTTGCTCTTGGTTGGGGCCTAGTTCAAAGTATAATTTTCGCTCTCATACTTAGAAAATATGCAATTGAAAGTCTAAGTGAAGTTTCGTTTGTTGTGCAGACGGCATTGGCTTTAGTGACTGGCTCAATGGTTGTTATGTGGCTTAGTGAGATCATTACTGAAAAGGGAATAGGTCAGGGAGCTTCTTTGGTTATTTTCTTGAATATTGTTGCCACACTCCCAAAAGCACTGAGCTCAACAATTGAGAAAGCTCAGACAGGTGATCGCAATGATTTGGTTGGAATCATTGTACTTTTATTGGTTTTTCTGGTTACTATTGTTGGTATTATCTTTGTGCAAGAGGGATCTCGAAGACTGCCAATTGTTAGTGCTAAAAGGCAGATTGGTGGTACAACCTTGCTTCCTAACCGTCAAAGCTATTTGCCTTTAAAATTGAATGCAGGTGGAGTTATGCCGATAATCTTTGCTTCTGCTTTAATCTTTCTTCCGATAACTATTGCTAACTTTACAAGAAACCCTTTGTTAATTCGTGCGGCAAGCTCCCTTAGTCCTGGGGCGGCCAATCCTTGGCCATATGCGATTGCATTTTTTGGGCTTATTCTTGGATTTGCTTATTTTTATGCTTCATTAACAATAAATCCAATTGATATAGCAACAAACCTGAAGAAAGGAGGGACAGCTATCCCAGGTGTTAGGCCAGGTAGTGCTACTGCAACTTATCTGTCTGGAGTGCAAAATCGATTGACTTTATTGGGTGGATTATTCCTAGGGTCTGTTGCGATTATTCCTGCGGCAGTTGAGAGAGCGACAAATGTTCAAACCTTTCAGGGGCTTGGTGCAACTTCTTTGTTGATTCTTGTTGGGGTTGCAATTGATACTGCTAAGCAGGTACAAACATATGTTATTTCTCAACGCTATGAGGGTCTTGTAAGGCAATAACTAATTTTTATTCTATTTAAATTAATTTTTTCTACTAATGAAACAACGCTTACTTTTTTTAGGTCCTCCAGGGGTTGGAAAAGGCACTCAGGCGGAATTGATTTCAAAAACACATAACCTTTTGCACTTGTCGACTGGTGATTTGCTTCGTCAAGAAGTAAAAGCAGGCTCCCAACTTGGAAAGCAGGCAGAAGTTTTGATGAACAGTGGTGAGCTTGTAAGTGATGAGCTTGTCCTTTCAATAGTTGAAAATAAGCTCAATACTCAAAGTCAAGGCTGGCTTTTGGATGGTTTCCCAAGAAATGTGAATCAAGCCAAGGCACTTGAAGACCTTCTCAAGAAAATTCATCAGCCTATTGAACTAGTTGTCCTTCTTGAATTAAGGAATGAGTTGTTAATTGAAAGGCTTATTTCAAGAGGTAGAGCTGATGACACCGAAGCAGTAGTACGTCACCGCCTTGAGGTGTATCGCGAGAAGACTGCTCCTTTGATCGACTTTTATAGCAATAAGGGACTACTTAAGTCAGTAAATGGTGATGGCAGCATTGTTGATATCCAAAATCGAATTATGGAAATATTGAGTTAATGGTGTAGTAGTATTTATATTTGGAATTTTGGTGAGCCACACCCATGAAGGTGCGTGCCTCGGTCAAAAAAATGTGCGATAAATGTCGGGTGATTCGCCGCCACGGCAGGGTTATGGTGATCTGCACCACCCCTAAGCACAAGCAACGTCAGGGGTGAATCCCTGCAGCTGTCTAATTGAGATGAACAGTTCACCTTGTTTATTTCTCTTTTTAGATAGCTTTACACCGTCTTAGGTGTCCCTGTTCCTTATCGATTGATTTCTCAGTGGCAAGGATTGCCGGCGTCGACATACCCCGCGAAAAGCGGGTAGAAGTCGCCCTTACCTACATATATGGGATTGGTCTAACTCGAGCCAAAACCATTCTTACGAACTCTGGTGTAAATCCAGATGTGCGTGTCAAGGATTTAGATGATGGGGATGTTCAGAAGCTTAGAACTGCTGCTGAGTCATTCACTATCGAAGGGGACCTCCGGCGTCAGGAGGGGATGGCTTTAAAGAGACTTCAGGATATTGGTTGTTTGCGAGGCCGTCGTCATCGCATGAGCCTTCCTGTCAGAGGGCAGCGTACTCGCACAAATGCGCGTACCCGTCGAGGTTCCCGTAAGACAGTGGCTGGGAAGAAAAAATAAGCCACGATCAACAACCCTGCAAAGTCATCAACTTCCTTTCCCGTACCTACCAGCGCCAAGAACATGGCCACACCTGCCAAGAAAACTGGATCTAAAAAGACCAAGCGCAACGTTCCAAATGGCGTTGTCCATATTCAGAGCACTTTCAACAACACAATCGTTTCTATTTCAGATACCTCTGGCGAAGTGATTGCATGGTCTTCGGCTGGAGCCAGTGGATTCAAAGGAGCTAGAAAAGGTACTCCTTTTGCTGCGCAAACCGCTGCTGAAGCTGCTGCTAGACGTGCACTTGAGCAAGGTATGCGTCAAATAGAAGTACTTGTTCGCGGCCCAGGTTCTGGGCGGGAGACGGCTATTCGTGCATTGCAGGTTGCTGGGCTTGAGATCACTTTGATCAGGGATGTTACTCCCCTTCCTCACAATGGATGCCGAAGGCCTAAACGGAGACGGGTCTGATTCTCATTCTTCTTTCTTTCAACCTTATCCTCATTATTAACTTTGACCGTGTTGCAATACCAGATTGATCGGATCGAACATCAAGTTGCTGATGATCGCGCCCAAACCGGAGTATTTCTCATAGGCCCACTCGAACGCGGGCAAGCAACGACATTGGGGAATTCATTGAGAAGGGTGTTAATGGGAGGCCTTGAGGGCAGTGCTGTTACTGCAGTACGAATTGCTGGTGTTAATCACGAATATGCAACCGTTCCAGGAGTGAGAGAAGATGTGTTGGATATTCTTTTGAATTGCAAGCAATTATCAGTAAACAGCAGATCTGAAGAATTAGAAATAGGTCGTTTAGTTGCTTCAGGCCCAGCAGAAGTTAAGGCCAAGGATCTGCAATTTTCTTCCCAGGTTCAGATCGTAGATGGGGAGAGACCGATTGCCACTGTTCATGATGGACATAGCCTTGAACTTGAGATTCATGTTGAGAGAGGAGTTGGATATCGTCCAGTTGATCGTCATAACGAAGAAACCAGTGCAATTGATCTCTTACAGATTGATGCGGTTTTTATGCCTGTTCGCAGGGTCAATTTCACTATTGATGAGACAGCAGTAGCTGAAGGTGGCTCTACGCGCGAGAGACTTCGGATGGAGATTGTCACTGATGGCTCATCCACTCCTGACGATGCTTTGGCTGAGGCAGCGAATCAATTAATTGAGTTATTTCAACCATTGGCCACAGTAACTATGGTTGAGGAAGTACCAGAGGAGCCAGAACCATCTGCAGAGGCACAGATACCTCTTGAGGAGTTAAATCTTTCAGTTCGGGCATACAACTGTCTTAAACGAGCTCAAGTCAATTCGGTTTCAGATCTCATGGGCTTCAGTTATGAAGATCTCTTGGAGATTAAGAACTTTGGATCTAAATCTGCCGATGAGGTTATCGAAGCTCTTGAAAGAATAGGCATCTCAATTCCACAGAGCCGCACTTCGGCTTGATCTTTTGAACTTTTTTTTGCCTAAGTTTTTTTAGAACCATGCGCCATCAATGTCGAGTCCCAAAACTTGGGCGTCCTGCAGATCAACGCAAGGCCATGCTTCGTGGATTAACCACCCAGTTAATTCGTGAAGGGCGGGTAACGACTACAAAGGCTAGGGCAAAAGCACTTCGAGATGAAGCTGAGAGAATGATTACTTTGGCTAAGGAAGGAAGTTTATCTTCTAGACGACGGGCGATTGGGTATATCTATGACAAGCAATTAGTACATGCACTCTTTGATAAAGCCCAAGAGCGTTATGGAGATAGAAAGGGAGGTTATACCAGGATTGTCCGTACTGTTCCGCGTCGAGGGGATAATGCTCAGATGGCAATTATTGAGTTGGTTTGAATTTTAATAATTAGTGCAATGATTTTTGTTTTTTGTTGATTTGCTCTTGATTCTTCCCTAAAGCACTTCATGGCTTCTGAGGTAAGACGTATAGCACTCAGCTTGCAATATGATGGTTCAAATTTTTGTGGTTGGCAGCGTCAACCAGAATGCTTAAGTGTTCAATCGGTTTTAGAAGATGCTTTAGGGCTTCTCGATCCGTTGAGGCCAGCCAGGGCTATAGCTGCAGGTCGCACAGATGCTGGAGTTCATGCCGCTGGTCAAGTACTTCATTTTGATTGTTGTGGACCTATTCCAGTTAATCGTTGGCCATCTGCTTTGAATGGGAGACTTCCAGCCAGTATTCGAATAAGAGAGGCGGTGGGGCGTCCATTGGATTGGCATGCGTGTTTTTCAGCAAAATATCGTCGATATCGCTACACGATTTATAACGGTTGTCGTCCGAATCTATTTGTAGCTCCATGGAGCTGGCATCGCTATCAATATCGCTTGGATGAAACCATTATGAGGAATGCTTTAGAGGGACTTATTGGTTCCAATGACTTTTCTGCATTTCAGCGAGCTGGGAGCAATAGGGCTAATGCAATTACCACCATTCAGGAAGTGCAAATTGAGCGTCAAGGTGATCTGGTTGTTATAGAAGTCCAAGCTAGCGGTTTTTTATATGGCATGGTCAGGCTTCTGGTAGGACAGTTAGTTGCTTTAGGAGAGCATCGGTTGTCACTTAAGGCTTTTGAACGAAGATGGAAAGAATGTCGAAGATCAGAGGTTAGAGAAGCAGCACCTTCGCATGGACTTTGCTTGTTGAGGGTTGGATATCAAGAGAATTTGTTCTCTACTGCTGGCTGCTATGACTCTTTCCCAAAGTTTTCCCTCACTATTATTGATCCTCCCCAAGATCCACCCCCTGGCCCAACTGTTTGAAAAAAAAAGTTTGATCAATTCAATTTCGCTGAGATAAACCCCTTGATTAATCCTTGAAAGTGTAAAGTGATTGTTTGAGCTTTCTTGAGCCCAAAAATTTTGCGGGCCAAAAGCTTTCTGCTCTGTACTGTTTTAAACAGTGCGTCATATGAACCGGCATGCCGGCGTGATGAACAAGACCTCAACCCCCTCAATCGATTCGATCAACCGACATTGGTACCTAGTTGATGCTGAGAATCAGACTCTTGGCAGGCTGGCTACTGAGGTAGCTTCGGTTCTTCGTGGCAAAAACAAAGCCAACTTCACTCCTCATTTGGATACGGGAGATTTTGTTGTTGTAGTTAATGCAGCCAAAGTTCGAGTAAGTGGCAATAAAGCTGAGCAAAAGCTGTATCGAAGACATTCAGGTCGTCCTGGTGGCATGAAGGTCGAATCTTTTCAGTCTCTTCAGAAGCGATTACCTGAAAGAGTTATTGAGAAGGCAATAAAAGGTATGCTCCCTCATAATGCTTTAGGCCGGCAATTGTTCAGAAAGTTGAAGGTATATGGTGGGCCTGACCATCCACATGAGGCGCAAAGTCCTCAACCACTCAAGCTTGATCCAGCTGCTTTAGCCACCAAATGACTAGCTCTTCTCCACAAAACACTGTTGTCTACTGGGGGACAGGTCGTAGGAAAACATCTGTTGCACGAGTACGACTTATTCCTGGGAAGGGCGTTATCACAATTAATGGACGCCCTGGAGATCACTATTTAAATTTCAATCCTTCATATTTGGCAGCAGTGAAGGCACCTTTGCAAACTCTTGGACTTGATGGGTCTTATGACATCCTTGTCAATGTCCATGGAGGAGGTTTGACTGGCCAGGCAGATGCAATTAAGCAAGGTGCAGCTAGAGCACTTTGTGAGCTTTCATTAGATAATAGGAAGCCATTAAAAACCGAAGGACATTTGAGTAGAGACCCTCGAGCAAAAGAACGTAGAAAATATGGCCTTAAGAAGGCCCGTAAAGCGCCTCAGTTCTCTAAGAGATAATTATCTCAATTACTTTAATTTACTTTCCATTTATTTTTTCCAACAATGCCAAAGCCAGATATTCATCCAAAATGGTACCCAGATGCAAAAGTTATTTGTAATGGAGAAGTGGTTATGACAACTGGCTCTACTCAGCCAGAGATACATGTTGATGTATGGAGTGGCAATCACCCATTCTTTACAGGGACCCAAAAGATTTTGGATACCGAAGGACGTGTAGATCGCTTTATGCGTAAGTATGGAATGGCAAATAATTCCAATGATTCAGGCGAGAAGAAAAAAACAACGGATAAGACATCAGAAACTTCTTCTTCAGAGTCTTAAGGCTCTGAAACCTGACAATTCATTTGATAGGAGTTGATGGGTATGGACTCCTCAACCCTTAAGACAAGGCTTGAGACTGCCGAAATTAGCTTTAGAAATCTTGAGCAACAGCTGGCTGATCCAGCTGTTGCATCAGATCCAAAGCGACTAGAAAATATTGCTAGAGAAAGAGCGCGCTTAGAACCTCTTGTTTTGGACTTTCATGCGCTTAAGACTATTGAGGAAGAATGGGAAAAGACCAAAGACTTGTTGCGGCAAAGTAAGGGAGATCAGGAAATGGAATCTCTTGTACAAGAGGAGTTGTCAAGCTTAGAGGTCGCTAAGAAAGATTTAGTTCAGAGACTTACTTTGGCTTTGCTTCCTCAGGACCCTCGCAATGAGAGAAGTGTAATGCTTGAAATTCGTGCTGGCGCTGGAGGAGATGAAGCTTGTTTATGGGCTGGCGATCTTGCACGAATGTATGAGCGTTATGGACAACGTGTGGGATGGGCTGTACAGCCGATGAGTTCGACAGAGGCAGATCTTGGTGGCTTTCGAGAGTTAATCATTTCTGTTAAAGGAGATTCAGTTTTTAGTCAACTTAAATTTGAAGCAGGAGTTCATAGGGTTCAACGTGTTCCTGCAACTGAGTCTCAGGGGAGGGTGCATACATCCACTGCCACCGTTGCTGTTATGCCTGAAGCAGATCCGGTAGAGGTACAAATTGACCCTGGAGATTTAGATATCAGTACTGCTCGATCTGGAGGGGCTGGAGGACAGAATGTTAATAAGGTTGAGACTGCTGTGGATTTGATTCACAAGCCAACTGGAATAAGGGTTTTTTGTACACAGGAAAGATCTCAGCTTCAAAATAGAGAAAGAGCTTTGGAGATTCTTAGGGCCAAATTACTTGAAATGGAAATAGCTCAGGCGAATGCTAGAGAAAGGTCAGCAAGATTGGCTCAAGTTGGTACAGGAGACAGAAGTGAAAAGATTAGGACTTACAACTACAAGGACAACAGAGCTACTGACCATCGCCTAGGTAGTAACTTCTCATTGGAACCAGTTTTAGAAGGTCAGTTAGAGGAACTAATTGGGGCTTGTATTGCTGAAGAACAGCGCCGTCAGATAGAAGAATTAAGTCAACAAGATGAAGAGTGAACCCTCACTCAAATCAACCCCATCCAATTACATATTTACTCCATTCTTTGTGACGACCTGAGTGAATTTGTCGGTTAGCTTCAA
>CACEWU010000003.1 GCA_902563335.1 uncultured Prochlorococcus sp.
TACAAGGTGTGTCTAACAATTATGAGACTGATCTTATTTATCCCCTTGTTCAAAAGGCGGCAGCCTTGGCAGGAATTGACTATCATAAAGTTGACATTAAGCATCAAACATCTCTCAAAGTAATTGGTGATCATTCAAGGGCAGTTACTCAATTGATTAGCGATGGAGTTCTAGCAAGCAATTTAGGACGTGGGTATATATTGCGACGACTTCTACGACGTGTTATCCGTCATGGTCGATTAATTGGGATTAATCGACCTTTTCTGAGAGAAATTGGACAATCAGCAATTGAGTTGATGCAGTCAGCTTTTCCTCAATTGTTAGAAAGACGTGAAGTGATTCTGGATGAGTTACAACGTGAGGAGGCTCGTTTTATGGAGACATTGGAACGTGGAGAGAAGTTGTTGGCAGATGTTCTTCTAAGCCAACCAAAGGAAATCACTGGTGATCAGGCTTTTGAATTGTATGACACTTATGGGTTTCCACTAGAACTTACGCAAGAAATAGCTCAAGAGCATGGCCTAAATGTTGATGTAGTTAGTTTTGAAAAAGCTATGGAGGAACAGCGACAAAGAGCTAAAGCTGCCAATATTAATATTGATCTTACGCTGCAAGATGCAATTGACAATATTGCCGTAAAAGCTGAGGAAACTATTTTTAGGGGTTACGATTCTTTAGAACATAGAAGTTGTATTAAAGCATTAGTTGTCAATGGGAATCCAGCTCAAAAAGCTGAGGTTGGAGATCAGGTTCAGGTAATTCTTGAATCTACTTCTTTTTATGGAGAGGGCGGTGGTCAAATTGGGGATTCTGGTGTGCTGTTGAAGACAGATATTAATAGTCAGAACTCTTTAATACAAATCGACTCTGTTAGCCGAAATAGAAATATTTTTGTTCATAGCGGCTTTATAAAGAATGGGATTTTTCATGTTGGTGACTTGATTCTTGCTCGGGTAGATGTTACTTGTCGATATCGTGCACAAGTGAATCATACGTCTACACACTTGTTACAATCGGCTTTAAAAAAGGTTGTAGATCCTGGAATTAGTCAGGCTGGCTCTTTAGTTGATTTTGATCATTTGCGTTTTGATTTTCATTCTTCTAGGCCTGTGACATCTTCAGAATTAGTGGATATTGAAAATTTAATCAATACTTGGATTGCTGAAGGGCATATGCTTCAAACTCAGCATATGGAAATTGATGCAGCAAAAGCTGCTGGTGCTGTTGCGATGTTTGGTGAGAAGTATAGAGATGTGGTACGTGTTGTAGACATACCAGGGGTTTCAATGGAGCTTTGTGGTGGAACTCATGTGACTAATACTTCGCAAATAGGTGTATTTAAAATTGTCTCAGAAACTGGAATTGCCTCGGGTATTCGTCGTATTGAAGCAGTAGCAGGGCCTGCTGTTTTTGATTATTTAAATGAAAGAGATGTAGTTGTAAAAAAACTCAGTGAACGATTTAGAGCTCAACCTAATGAGATCTTACAGAGAGTGATTGCTTTACAGAATGAGCTTAAACAGGTCACCAAATCTCTTAAGTCCACTCAAGAAGAATTGGCCTCTTCAAAAGTATTAGCTTTATCAAGTCAAGTAACTGTAATTGGGAGTAGTCAATTGATAGTCAAACGTATTGATACTATTGATGGTGGTGCGTTACAGAATGCTGCACAAGGATTAGTGGAGAAACTTGGTGTTAATTCCGGAGTAGTCCTTGGAGGGCTTCCAGATATAGGTGATAAAAATAAAGTAATTCTTGTAGCTGCTTTTGGCTCGGAGCTTATTTCCAGTGGCTTACAGGCAGGAAAGTTTATTAGTGAAATAGCTAAATTGTGTGGAGGAGGAGGAGGGGGTCGACCTAGTCTTGCTCAAGCAGGTGGTAAAGACTCTAAGGCACTTGATGGTGCATTAGATGTGGCCAAAGAACAACTTATTTCCGCACTGTCAGAATAATTTTATTCATGTAAGTAGGTACTTTGTCGTAGGCTTGTTTCAAGGTGATCCATTAATTGTTGTGCATCACTAATCTTCAAGGTACCTCCTTGAATAGCAGATTCGCTTGCTATTCGAAGTCTTTCTAGTAGTAGCTCGGGATCATGTTCCATTGCTTGAAGAACATCTGATTTTGTATTACATCGAACTACATTATCTAATTTGTAACCCCCATTATTTCTGAGTTTAATATGGACAGCATTTGTGCTGCCAAATAAGTTGTGTAAATTCCCCATAACTTCTTGATAGGCTCCTCCTAGAAATAATCCGATGAGGTATTGTTCATCTCTTTTGAATTTGTGCAGTTCTAGTAGTTGTTTTAGATCTCCATTATCTATAAAACGTGAAAGCTTGCCATCGGAATCACATGTTAGATCTGCAAAGTGACCTAGTTGACTTGGCTTTTCATCGAGCCTATGAATTGGTAAGACTGGGAATAATTGTTCAACTGCCCAGGTGTCAGGAGCTGATCGAAATATTGATAAGTTTGCATAATATGTCTCTGCTAGGGCGGATCGGAGTTCTTTGAGTTCTGTGGGGATCATGTCTTCACTTGGTAGACGTTCAATTAACGCTTTTGCACAGGCCCAGGTGAGTTGCTCGGCTATGGCTCTATCAGGTAGTGCAAGATATCCCAATCGAAATGCATTTAAAGCATCATCTTTGAATTTGAGAGCATCATTCCAGGCTTCTTGAAGTTTTGAACAATCAATGTGTGACTCTTTCGATATCTTTTGAATGCTATTTAGTGTCTCTCTAAGATTTTTTACTATTAGACATTCGTTTTCTTTTACTTTAGGTATGTCTGAAGGAACTGAGCTAGTACCTAGTACATTGAAGAGAAGAACAGAGAAGTGACTAGAGATTGCTCTTCCGCTTTCGCTAATCAAGGTGGGGACTTCAATGTTATGAAAGGAACAGGCCTCTTGTACCGTTGCTACTACATCATTGGCATAATTTTGAAGGGAATAGTTGGTAGAAGCTGATGTTGTAGTTTGACTGCCGTCATAGTCGATTCCTAACCCACCTCCTACGTCAAGGTAGCCCATTGGTGCACCAAGACGATTTAATTCTACGTAGATCTTCCCCGCTTCTTGTAAAGCGTCTTTGTGAATGGCAATGTCATTGACTTGACTGCCAACGTGGAAGTGCAAGAGTCGAAGCTCATTTATAAGATTCGCTGTACGTAGTTTTTCTAAAGTTTGTAAAATATCTGGTACAGATAAGCCGAATTTGGCTGTTTCACCAATTGATGTTCCCCAGCGTCCACTGCTACGACTAGATAGCTTTGCGCGTATACCAATTAAGGGAGCAGCTCCAAGCGTTTTGCTTGCCTTGATTATTCTTTCAACTTCGTCTGGTTGTTCAATAACGACGACAGGTTGTCGACCAAGTTGCCGCGCTAAAATAGTTGTTTCTATATAACGTTGGTCTTTATAACCGTTACATATCAGAAGAGCGTTGGGGTCTTCTATGAGCGCTAATGCGATTAAGAGTTCAGCTTTGCTGCCGGCTTCTAAGCCAAAGTGAAAATGTCTACCATATTTCATAACTTCTTCTATGACATGGCGTTGTTGATTGCATTTGATTGGGAAAACACCTTGGTAGTTACCCTTGTAGTTGTATTGTTGAATTGCGTTGTTAAATGCTTTGTGTAAACGTTTTAATCTGTCATTAAGAATGTCATCAAAACGGATTAATAGAGGCAGTTTGAGATTGCGTCCCTCTAGTTCTTTAACTAAAGCCAATAAGTCAAGACTTTCTCCTTGTGGACCTTGTGGATGCACAGTGATATGACCAAGTTGATTAATAGAGAAATAGCCTTCTCCCCATCTATCAAGACCGTACAAATTAGAACTGTCTTTCACAGTCCATTGATTGCTAAGTGCTGAGAGACCAGTTTCTTTCAAAATCGATGTGCTGTATTCAGCATTTAATGGTGGCGATAAAGACAAGCAATGAAGGAAATCTAACGGGTGTTGTTTTCGATACCGTTGTTTTGCTTGCCAAGAGGGCAGCTGGCCGATAACGATGGCCAGATAGTGATTTTTTCATTTTTCATGACTGTTGAAAGGACGTTTGTAGCAATTAAGCCCGATGGGGTGCAGAGAGGTTTGGTTGGTGAGATTTTGAGCAGATTTGAACGTAAAGGGTTCAAGCTGATTGCGCTCAAGCAAATAATTCCTAGCCGTGATTTGGCTGAAAAGCATTATGGAGTTCATAGTGAGCGTCCATTTTTCGCGGGTTTGGTTGATTTCATAACAAGTGGGCCTGTGGTGGCAATGGTTTGGGAAGGTGAAGGAGTTATTTCTAGTTCTCGTAGGCTTATAGGTGGTACTAAGCCGTTAGAAGCTGAGCCAGGAACAATTCGTGGTGATTTGGCAATGAATATTGGCAGAAATGTCATTCATGGTTCAGATGGACCTGATACGGCTGCTTTTGAGATATCTCTTTGGTTCAATTCAGAAGAATTGAATAATTGGATTCCTGCTGATCAAGTTTGGCGTGTGGAGTAGCACACACACGTAAAGATCTTGGATCAGCTTATATAGTTTTTATTTAAAATAAATTATGATTGATTAGTCATTAAAACGACTCCAATCGAATTTTCCTAGAAGAGAAGATTCTTCATTTTTTATTTTTTCATTACAAATACATTTGGCGAGTAATTCAGCTGTAATGGCGGCTAAAAGAACTCCATTACGGTAATGCCCAGTTGCAAGCCAAAGTCCATTTAATGATGAGGAACCTATTATGGGTAATTCATCTGGGGTGCAGGGTCTGAATCCCCACCAACGTTCCATGTGAGGCCATGCATTCGCACATGGCAGTAATGAATGTATACCTTTTTGTAGTTTTTTTTGTCCTGCAGGAGTCAGCCCTTCACTAAACCCAGCTTCTTTTTCACTAGTTGCTCCAACGACTATTAGTCCATCGTCTCTTGGAACTAAATAGGTACCTGGTCCAAAGACAATTCTTTGGAAAGCATTTTTCGGACCTTGAATAGATAACATTTGTCCTTTTACTGGAAAGACAGGAATCTCTTTTAGTAATTGATTGCTCCAAGCGCCACTACATAGCACCGCTTGATTCCCATGAAAAGTCTCAATATTCCCTTCTGCATTTCGAATTTGAACACCATGAAAATCTTTATCATTTTTTATTAGTTTGAGTACTTCAACCCCTTCTTCAAAATGGACGCCTAATTCAACACATGCTTTTTCAAGCGCACGCATTAGTTGTCGTCGATTATCTATTTGCCCATCTTCATGGAAAAGCAATCCAGTAGTCCATTCGCAAGCTATACCAGGGATTTCCCTTTCCAGTTCTTTTCTATTTAAAGCTTGTCCGGAGAGGACTGTTGGATATGCATTTCTTTCTTGATGATTTAGAAATGGAACGACAATTCCACAACGTTTTAATCCACAGTTTATGCCACTATTACTTTCTATAGTTTCAACCCATGTAGGTATTCGATCAAGACTTAATTGACCGAGCTTTAAAAGGTCTTCATCAAGTCCCTCTGCATGTGGTGCAAGCATCCCAGCAGCGACAAAACCAGCAGCTTCACTTCTCCGACGACTTAGAACGGCAATATGCCTTCCTTTCAGAGCCAGCTCGTGCGCAATTGTTAGACCCATCAGTCCTCCACCAAGAATTAGTAAAGGGTCTTTGTGCAAAAGATTCATCGTGGTGGCTTTATTAGGGCTGACAATTACTGTTTAAGGTCATATTTAGGTTCTCTGCACGGTTATTCCATAGGATTTAGAAATCTATTTTGATTGTGATGTCCGGATCCGATGCTGCATGGGAAGCCGTAATCGGCTTAGAAACACATGTTCAGCTTGGTACTGATAGCAAGATATTTACTACGGCTTCTACAGCTTTTGGTGATCAGCCCAATACTCATATTGATCCAGTTGTTTGTGGTCTTCCAGGCACACTGCCTGTTTTGAATCAGAAGGTGCTCGAGTATGCGGTTAAAGCAGCTATGGCATTGAATTTGAAAATTGCGACGCACAGTAAGTTTGATAGAAAGCAATACTTTTATCCTGATTTACCAAAGAATTATCAGATCTCGCAATTTGATGAGCCAATAGCAGAAGAAGGTTGGATTGAGGTAGAAGTAGCGGAGAAAGGGAAAGAGACTTATTTAAAAAAAATTGGCATAGAGCGCTTGCATATGGAAGAAGATGCTGGAAAGCTTGTTCATGGAGGGAGTGACCGTCTTGCTGGCTCAACTCATTCATTGGTCGATTACAACCGTGCTGGAGTTGCTTTAGCAGAGATCGTGAGCAAGCCTGATCTTCGGACAGGTCGAGAAGCATCCGAATATGCCTCGGAGATTCGCCGAATAATGCGTTATTTGGGAGTTTCTGATGGGAACATGCAGGAGGGTTCTTTACGTTGTGATGTCAATATTTCTGTTAGGCGTGGTCCAAATGCTCCTTTTGGGACAAAGGTTGAGATTAAGAATATGAATTCTTTCTCTGCAATTCAGAAGGCTTGTGATTATGAAATTCAACGTCAGATCAAAGCTTATGAAGGGGGTGAATTAGTCGTTCAGGAAACCCGTTTATGGGATGAAGCTAAGCAGCTTACAAAGAGTATGCGTTTGAAAGAAGGAAGTAGTGATTATCGTTATTTTCCTGACCCTGACTTAGGTCCGATTGAAGTAACTGTTGAGCGTAGAGAAAGTTGGCGAGCTGAACTTCCAGAACTTCCTGCTTCGAAGAGACATCGCTATGCCTCTGAGTTTGGACTGTCTGTTTATGACTCTCGTGTACTTACAGATGAGTTGTCTATGGCGGAATATTTTGAGTGTGTGGTTTCTTTAGGTGCAAATCCAAAGACTGCATCTAATTGGATTACTGGTGATATCTCAGCACATGTCAATTCAAAAAAAATTAGTTTTTCCCAGCTTCCCTTTTTACCGCACCAGTTGGCAGAAATGGTTGAAATGATTGATACAGGAAAAATAAGTGGAAAGATCGCTAAGGAGATTTTGCCTGAATTGCTACTGAATGGTGGATCACCCAAGTCGATTGTTCAAGATCGTGGTCTTGGGATGATTAGTGATCCTTCTGTCATAACAGCAATTGTTGAAGACCTCTTGGATTCTCACCCTAAGGAAGTTGAGGACTATCGAGGAGGCAAAAAGAAGCTTCAGGGATTTTTTGTTGGTCAATTAATGAAAAAGACAAGTGGTAAGGCTGACCCTAAACTGGCCAATCAGATTTTGAGCAAAAAACTCAATCAATGATTAGCATCTAAAAGAGACTTGATTTGATCGATCCATGCATTTTTTTTACCTGTGTTGTCAATTACGACGTCTGAAAGACTGCTTTTTAGAGCTTGAGGCCATTGAGCTTGAATCAGTGAATGAGCATGCTCTTCTTCAATCTTATCTCTTGACATAAGCCGTTGTAATTGCTGCTGAGGAGAGCAACTTACTAGCCAGATCTCACTGCATATTCCTGATAGATTAGCTTCGAATAACAGTGGAATAATTAGAACTATAATTGGTACATGTTGCTTGGAAATTAAAGCTGCATGTAGTTTTTTTACTACTATTGGATGAATAAGTTTCTCTAGCCATAATTTTTCTTCTTTATTATGAAAAATAATTTTACTTAGCGCCAACCTGTTGATTGATATATTGCCTTTTTGATCATAAATAATAATTCTTTTTCCATAGCGATTTAAAACCGTATTTGTAAGAGCTGTTCCAGGAGCGAGTGCTTCTCGCGCATATATATCTGTATCAATGATTGGTAAGCCTTCAATTTCTTGCAAGAAACGCCCAATGGAGCTTTTCCCACTAGCGATTCCACCCGTTAGTCCTATGCGCCGTTGTGACCCATGCCACCGTGGTAGTTGGGTTGGACTATGAAGTTCGCCGTTCATAGCGCAGGATGAGGGAGTGAATTTTGCTTTCGACGGTTTTGAGCCCCTCGGCTTCATCTCTATGGTCTCCTATCTCTGGTGGCATAACCGCTCCAGAGGGCTTCCAAGCTGCTGGAATACATGCAGGTTTGAAACAATCTCAAAGGGCTGATTTAGCTCTTTTGCTTGCGCCATCCGGGGCTGTTTGTGCAGGCACTTTTACCCAATCATTGACTAGGGCTGCGTGTGTTGATTTGTGCATTGAACGTCTACATGATTCTGGTTTCCGAGCACGCGCAGTTTTGATTAACTCAGGCCAGGCGAATGCGTGTACGGGAGATCGTGGTCGTATTGATAGTTTGCGAGTTACCAGTTTGCTTTCAGATCATCTTGGTTTAAGTGTGGATGAAGTTTTGATTTGCTCTACTGGTGTCATTGGGGTTCCTATACCTATGGATAAGTTGCTTGTTTCGTTAGGGCCTTTGGTAGAAGAACTAAATCATGAGGGAGGTTCATCAGCAGCTAAGGCAATTATGACTACAGATCTTGTTGATAAACAAATAGCTTTGAAGGCTGATTTAGGAGGCAGATGTGTTCGCTTAGGTGGAATGGCCAAAGGTTCTGGAATGATCCATCCAAACATGGGAACTATGCTGGCTTATTTAAGTTGTGATGCAGGTATTCCTGTTGATGTATGGCGAGAGATGATTAAAAGAGTTGTAGATAACTCGTTCAATTTAATTTCTGTAGATGGCGATACGAGCACTAATGATTCGCTCTTGGCATTTTCTGCTGGGCAGTCTTTGGATAGTAAATATTGGCCTATATTAGAAGATGGACTCTTATTGTTATCTCAGTATCTTTCTAAGGCTATTGTGAGAGATGGAGAGGGAGCTAATTGTTTATTAGAAGTTCAGGTTGAAGGAGCGAAAAGTTTTAATGATGCAAAATTGATTGCTCGTACAGTCTCCAGTTCACTTTTGGTTAAGACAGCTCTGCATGGCTGTGATCCAAATTGGGGTCGAATAGTTGCAGCTGTAGGACGATCAGGTATTAGTTTTAGATTAAGTGAGTTGTCAATTTGGTTAGGTCCCTACCAATTAATGCATGGTGGTGAGCCTTTAAAGTTTGATTATGATGCAGCTTCTAATTATATGAAAGAGCGTTTTCAAGGTGCCTATCTAGTTGATGATTCTGTTTGTATTCGTCTAAAAGTTGGTGATGGTTTTGGCAGTAGCTTTGCTTGGGGATGTGATCTCTCAGATGAATATGTACGAATTAATGCCGACTACACAACTTGAAAGTGTGATAATTCAAATCTATTGGTATGACTGAATTATTTTTGCTGTTGTGAGAAAAATGTGATTTATTAAGCATCTTTAGAAGAGCTAAAGGGGAGTGAAAATGTTTGCACCCTCTTTAAATCAGTTTGATTTTAGTAACTATTTATTTTAAAAATTTTGACTTTGTTTTGATAAAAGCTTTGATTTCATTTCTTGAAATTCAGAATCACTAAGTACTCCTTCATCAAGTAGTTTTTTTAATTTCATAAGTTGATCGGTAATATCAGTTTCTGGAGCAGATGAAGGAGATTGTGATGAGATACCGCCGATACCGCCAATCATGACGCCACCTGCTTTTGCTCTTTTTTCTTCCATATCTCTTATTCTTCTCTTTTCTTCCCATGCTTGTTCTTCCATTTGTGAATGCTTGTATGCCTCTGTTGCAATTTTTGATTGAGGAAAGACTTCAATATTTAAGGGCTCTCCATCTTTTTGTTGATTAGATTTAAAAGATAGTGTTGAGCCGCATAATCCTGGCCATATGTTTTCATGAACTTCAGCATCTTTTAGATCTTTCCATTGAAAATCTTTCATCGTGTAACCACCTAATATTCCCCTTTCCATAAGAATAACCCTTGAATTTGTTACTCCAAAGACTTGCCTTCTTGATAACAATGCAAAAGGTCGAGTATCAATACCCTGTTCAATTATTGTTTCATCTTTCATGAGAGTATCTTTAAACTTTGAGTAGGATTTTTCAGCTCTTTTATCTCCACCTGTGAAAACCATTTTGTACCACCAACCAAGAAATAAAATTGCAAATATATAGCCAAATGCTCCTCCTCCAAAAATAGCAATTATTATGCTTGTCAAGATAAGCAGGACAATAGGAGTACCTATAAAGGCGTACCAGATTCCCCACATGAAAATACATCTCAACTAAGTTCCTAGTTTAATCAGTGAAATCAACAATTAAACTTGAAGAAAATGTGATGATTTTAAGGAAAGTGTGATATTGCTTACTCTTCAAGAGATTAATCACAATGATGCAGATTACTAATATACTCAAAGGTTAGTGAAAATGCCGGTTACACAAATGAAAGATGTGATTAATTAGCCGCATTATTTTTAAAGTAAAATAATTATGAAACTATTTCCCATCCCATGAGCAAAAAGAATATGCATATTTATATTCAGAAAATGCTGAACACTATTGCTACCAGTGGCTGAATTTTTCAGAGCAGAAGAACGATTAGACTTTGAGTTAAAGGTTTCAATGGAGAACAGCCATTGGAGGTAACGGGGAAAAGCGGTGAAAATCCGCTACTGTCCCGCAGCTGTGAAGTATCGATATTCATCGATATTAGTCAGAAGGCCCGCCTTATTTCACAATTCGACGAGGATCGACCTATGACCGTTCCCTTCTTAGGGCGTAAGCATTTTCTTGCAGTTTTAGTTCCATTATTTGTTTTACTGACTTTTTTAGCTGATCCAGCTTTGGCTCATCATCCCTTTGGGATGGGCGACAGTTCAGAGCTGTCAGCTTGGCAAGCTCTACTTAGCGGGATCGGGCATCCATTGCTTGGACCTGATCATCTACTTTTCATGCTAGGCATCGCCCTTGTGGGACTCAAAAGAAACAAGAAATGGCTTTTGCCTCTTTTATCTCTTGGATTAGCCGGAAGTGCATTGGTGCAGTTGCTCCCCTTACCTGATGTAGTAACTCCCTGGGCAGAAGCACTTGTCTCTTTGTCTTTGGCAATAGAAGGCTTAATTGTTCTGAATCGTTTGAGCGCAAAATGGCTCTTGCCAATGTTTGCTTTCCACGGCTATTTGCTTGGGAGCACAATTGTTGGTGCGGAACCTACACTTCTTATAGGTTATTTTTCAGGTCTCCTTCTTGCGCAAGGATCTTTACTTTTACTTGTAACAGCAGCGTCTCAAAAAGTGATCACTAGCCTTGGTAATAATAGTCGCAATTTGTTTGCTGGTATCTGGATAGGTATAGGACTTGCTTTCTCTTGGGTAGCTCTCGTCCCATAACACCCCTAAGGAAGATATGCATTCGAAATAGAAGGATATAATTGCAAAGCGTCATTAGTTTTACACTGGACTCTATTCATAGAACTTCCGATAAATTTATATAGAATGATCTCAACAATAATATTAAATTGGAGATACAGCTAGTAAATTTTCAATGCTTCTATCAATGCTTTATTGCAAATGAATTTAAGAATCCGCTAAAGAATTTAAGGTAAGTGCATATTCGTATATTGAGAAGTCTAGTCTATTTAAATCTTCGAGCTTTCGAATTACTTTAGGGCTTAGGTCTTGTCTTGACATTGCGTTAGATTTTCCAGTATGAGGATTTTCGGAAGATTTATTAATGAAAGGGACCTCTCCTTGATAATTTATGCCAAGCCAATTACTAAGACTGCTTACTGATTTAGGGAAGTTTTCAGTAATTCCGATGACAGAGCATTGTTCTAGTGTGTTTTTAGCTGTTTTCAAAATGTCTTCAGGTTGAATATACTTGGCAGCTAAGGCAACTAATTCTTGTAAACCATTATATGGACCACCTTTTGTTTTTAACTTATTTAAGTCTAGATTAATACCAAGTACACGTGCCTGATAATTAGAAAGAAATTGTTTGATACCTGGCTCTTCCAAGCAAGCCTCAACATCACCTTCTAGTCTTTTGATTCTTTCATGAAGTGTAGTTCCAGGATTTCTAATATGTGCATTTATTTGTGAAATCATTCGATCTATTGGATTTCTTAGAAGAGTAATGATATCTAGATTTTTAATTTGTTCCTTCTCTAGTAGTGTTGGTAAGCCTAATCCAAAATGACCATGATAATAGTTATAAGTTCTAATTTTTTCGTTAGGAAGCACTAGCAATTCTGGAATTAGTCCAGCAGGACAACGTTCTTTAATATGAAAAGAAAGTTCTGCAATTTTATTAAAGGAGCTACCAGCAGTTTTATTGATATGCAGAAAATAAATTTTTTTTGCTGACCTCATAGAAATAACTTTAATTCTTTTTAATTTAGTGTGTTCATTGTATTGGATTCTTTTTCATGACATTTGACCTTGTCTGATTAAATCTACAATTTATCAACAATACTATAGATTATTTGCTTAGCAACTCCTTGCTTTGCAGCATGGTCGTACCTAAACCATCATATTTCATTGTGGCGATCAATCACTGTTTCTCAGGAAAAAAATTACATCTGTCTTGTTGTCCATATAGAAGTTGTTTATTGGCTACACTTGAAATCTGATCCCTAGGCCACTCAGAATCAATGAGAATGCTCACTTGGGATGAGTTCAACTCTTGCGTTGAAAGTATTACTTCTTCATGTAAGAACCGAGCTTTTTGTGGCGTTTATGGATTCCCTCGAGGTGGGCTTTGTTTGGCAGTTGCATTGAGTCATTCGTTGAATATTCCTTTGCTCAATCAATTAGAACCCAGTTCTCTTGTAGTTGATGATGTTTATGAATCAGGTAAGACTTTAAGTAGAGTTTTGAATTTTCCTGACATTACTACTTTTGTTTGGTTGAGTAAAGTGAAACCTATCTGGTGGAATACTGTTGAGCTCAGTGATCCCAATGAATGGCTTGTATTTCCTTGGGAGAATCAAGAACGTGCATATTTAGATGAAAAACTTTATCGAAATGCTCGTGGATTATCTAAATGACTAAAAAAATCATCTATCTAGCTTCACCATATGGGTTCTCTAGGCAATGGAGTGAAAGACTTATCCCTCAATTTGTAACTGCCCTAGAAGGAATAGGTTTGAAGGTTTGGGAGCCTTTTGCACGTAATAGTCAGGTTGATTTCTCACGTAGTGGCTGGGCTTACAACGTTGCAATTGCTGATTTGCAAGACGTTAAAGATGCGCATGCAATTTTTGCAATTGTTAATGGTAATCCTCCGGATGAAGGTGTGATGGTTGAACTTGGAGTTGCTATTGCATTGAAGAAACCCACTTTTCTATTTAGAGATGATTTTAGACGATGTACTGATTCAACAGATTATCCATTAAATTTGATGATTTTTTCTGGACTGCCTGCTATTGGATGGGAAGACTATTTCTATACATCAATAGATGAAATTGGGAATAAAGATAAGGCCTTATTTCGTTGGGTAGACTCTTAAATAATTTTCCTTTTATGAGTTAATGAATTAACTCTTTTATTCTTAAAATTTACTTCTAATACAATTAGAATACCTAAGTCTATACTTGAAATGTGGCGAGAGGAATTCTTACTTTCTTGTAAATACATATAAAAATGATTCTTTATTAGCCCAATATTTAGATAATTGGATTTCTTTTTTGAACAATCATCAAGCTTCTTGATTTAGATTTGCCTCTCTGCCTCGCCAATCCCATTCAAATATAGTCTTATTGCTGTTTATAGTCCCCTCGAAAAGAGAATAGCTTAGTCCTGATTGTTGTAAGAGATAAGGGAATGAGACTTGGTCTTCTATGCTCCAAATTGCATTATGTATAAACCATTCTTCCATTAATTTTCTAGCTTTGCGATGGTAAGCAAAGAATGTCATTGAAAATAGATTTTCATCTGTAAAATCTTGGTCTCCGTAGTATTGAATAAGTTGTTCAAGAAGCGGCTCACCTTGATAACGCTTGGTGAAATATTTATTGTTATTTGCAAGTTGAGAGCGAATATAATTAACTTCTTCCAAAATAGAATTTGCCTTAGTATGCCTGAATAGACAGAGTGGATTGTTACCAGCTGTATCAAGAATGACTTCAGCAATATCAATATCTTTAAGCTTAATTGAAGAATCAAGCCAGACATACCATTCTGCATCTACATACTTCCATTCGAGCATTTTTGGAATTTTACTTTTTAATCTGGGATGCATCGATAGATGTCTTGATGGAGTATTTCCATCGTGATAGTAATTTAGTGAAACTTTATTGCCTTTTGATCTGACCTTATGAATCCAAGGTATTGACCCTCCAAAATGTGCTGAAACAGCATGTAAATGTGTCATTGCTTTTCACGACAAATTAACCTTTGATGAAGATAATACCTACTTTTGAGTTCTTTTGTTTTTGGATGTTGATCCTGGAGCGTTGACCTTAAGTTAATCTAACTTGCATGATGCTATTCTTTATATGAAATTAAATTGTTCTATTGACCTTTATTCCCTTAACTTTCTATTTTAGTTTAGTGCATATAGATAATGGAATTAGTTCTTTTAGAGGTTGTTATTGATCATTGTTCTTTTTTATAATTTAACTATTTGATGGATTTTGGAGTACCTGAAAAAGATGATCAGTTTCTCTCAGAATTTAACCTAGAAATTAACTGTTTGCATTAACGTTGTGTAATTATTTTTTCTCTTCGCCTAATATTTTCCTGCTATTTGCTCTTAAAAATTCGAGTTTGCTGCCCGCTGTAAATTTGTTAATGTCTTACGAGTTAGGGAAGGAATATCTAAAAAAGAAAGGTTGAGCTCTGGCTGTGAAATTTAAGCTCCTACAAAGACGGGTGCAAAGCTCCAGGCTAAGGCTAGTTGCCTGAATGGAAACCCAAAGAAGGTAGAGACCACTTCAACAGCTACTCGTCCAGCTAGCACTTGAAAAAAGAAGATGATCCAATACCTTATTAGACTCACTCGCAAACTGCGAGTGAGAAAGATTAGGAAATTTAATCAAATAGTTTTTCTTTAATGATATAAATTTTAATTTGATTGCTAAAAGGTATGTTATTGCATTGATTTTTTGATTAGTTTTAATAGGTACGTGGTGATTTTTGTTTGATTAATAAGAATATGATGAGAATAGAACCCCAGATAGGAAGTAAATAAAGAACTGTCATTAACCCCATAAGCATTAATCCGATAATGGATAAGCCTATTAAAGTAATACTAATTAGTGCTAACCATCTACGTATTTCATTCGACCAGAATTTTCCGGTAACTTTTTCTAAAAGTATCTTCAATCTCTTATGCTCTTTGTGCAGTGATATCAATCTATCTTCATGCCATTTTGCTGATTTATTAGCTGCAGAAATGACCATATTTTGTTGAAGATTAGCAAGCCAATTATTATTTCTAGATATTGATGATCTAAAACTAACTGCTTTGGCGTTGATTAAACTAGATGTAATTTCCGAGATTTCTTGCTCAATTAATATTAATTGTTGTTTTAGATGATCTGCGCTTTGAGCTTCTTTAATTGGGTTACGTTTTTTAATTGATGTGGATAGGGACTTATTTTGAACAATCTTTGGGCGCATCAGATTGAATTTGTTATGGCAAAACAGGTTTCTGTTTAAGCACTTACACTACTATGAATTATATTAAATCACATCTTATTAGAAAAGATAATTATCCCTCTTAAGATATTTTTTAGGAGTTTTGTTTGAATTTCAATGGTTGAGAAAACAAAGAACCCAATCAAGATTGCTTACGAGGAGTTTTGGGTGCCAGTTTTCGGCAGAATACTCATGTTTTTTGCTCGTTGGATTGAAGGTAAAGACGAATTAGAGAAGAAGCCTACGTATGACTTAAGAGATAAGACCAAATAAGCAAAGATTATTTGGTCTATAGGCTTTTCTAGTGACATAAGTGGAATTTTTTGATTTACGACAGCCAAAACCCTCCTTGTCTTAATACTGCAAAATAACGTTCATTGGTTTGAGCTTGTCTTTGAACGATTGGTTTGGTTTTTGATGAGGCATGACTTTGCCTTGTAAGGGAGTCAATTGTGTAGCGCGTTAACCTGTCAAAAATTGAGCGACTTCTGGGCCATTTGAGGTAGGCCATGCGTGAAATGCAGTGCACACCCAGGTATTAGCTAATACTTGAAGCAAACTCAATTAACGTAATTATTTTTTCCATATATAAAATATTGATATCAAATCATTTCTAACCCCTTAGAGATATCCAACTCTTCTTTCTTTATTGTTGATACCTAAATAAACGAATGATATTGAGCACGTTTCTGGGACATGCATGAAAGTGTTCCTTTAGGGGAACCAAGTCAATTAAGCGGTTCCTTTTAAAAGCTCTGTTTTGGGCTTAGCCGTCAACAGCTTGGTTTAGGCCATCAAGGACTGCCTTGGGATCGAGTTTAAATACTCCCCATCTGGTCAGCCAAAATACAGTCCACACTACGGAGAAAACTATTGGGAATAGAACCAGTACAACTCGGAGATCCATGTCAGCGCTTTGAGGGGAGTTATCAAACCTAGGTTACTAGGCAAGGTGGGTCAAGCGAACATCCGCTTGAGAATTTTTACCTTTGAGTGTTTTTCTGTATTTTTTGAAAGCTTAAGCTTTTCTGAGAAGTGCATTTTGATCACTCTCAGTCCACCTGATGCAACAAAAATGACCGTGAACACTATGGTCTTTGATAGTTGCAATGATTTTCTTACCAGATTTTACTGGCCATCTTTTCTGGGGTTTAAAAGATCAGATGATCTCTTGCTCGTAACTCCTTCTATCTATCTATTGGAGGATCTTTTGTAAAAGTAGATAATTAAGACAACTTCAAGGCTTAGTGAGGACAACCCATGAAAATATTTCGGTTCACAAGGCCTGTCTTGATGGGCTTTTTTGCTCTGATTGCCTGCTTGTTAATTGCAGTCCCTGTAGAGGCTGTTCTTCAACAGGGAGATGAAGTCCCTAACTATGTGCGAGCAGACATAACTGGAATTGACCTTCATGGAGAAGACCTGTCTAAGTCCTCAATAGCTGGTGCAGTCGCTAGAGAGGCGAATTTGAGTGATGTCGATTTGCATGGCACAGTTTTGACACTTTCAGATTTAAAAGGCTCTAATTTAAATGGAATTGATCTTACAGATACCCTTTCTGACAGGGTTAATTTTCAGAGAACAGATCTAAGAAATGCAGTGTTGGTGAACATGATTGCATCAGGCAGTAGTTTTGCAGGAGCTCAAATAGAAGGAGCAGATTTTACTTTTGCAGTTTTAGATAGTGATGACCAAATTAATCTTTGTAAAATTGCTGAGGGTGTAAATCCGAAAACTGGAATCTCTACCCGGGAAAGTCTTGAATGCTCGGATCAATCTCGAGGATATAAGCCTCCTATGCCTGGGACGTAATCTCTTGCTATTATTGACCTCTTAGCTGAAAATCTGTTTTTATTAGAATTAACTTTTCAAGTTAAAATTAGATTCACACCTCCCCCCTTGAGAGACCAACTTTTTCTCAATACAATTTATCAATGAATATATGTTTAGTTTCTTCACTGATTTATTTGTATAGGGTTTTCCCCTGAGCCTTCAACATGATTTTTACTAAAGATTGAACTTTGCCTGATAACAAAAGATGCGTAGTTTTCTTCTTAATGCACAACCTTTCTTTCTAATAGGATCTTTGTATATAAAGAGGGGACCTTCCAGTCCCCCTGAGTCATTTGGGTGATAAGGCTGACCTCACCCCATCTCCTTTAGTAAGTTCAGGCAGCAACAGGGGCTGTCTGACGGGAGAAACGAACGATGTTGTTCGCTGTTACGGTTTTGCTCTTACCGAGCAGGCTTCAGTCACCCTCCTCATGCCCCGTCGAAACCATTGCAGCCCCAGCTAAAAATTATGGAAATGGAGCTGAGCGGAATCGAACCGCTGTCCGAAACACTGGTGTGAATCACCTAGTTCATTAGATAATGAACTTCTACATTCTTGCAGTCTTTGTTCCTTTATTGCATGTTTTTGCTCTCTTTTAATTGAAGTCTTGTTGAGCTGATTCGATTTGTTAAAAGCGATTGCTGTTTTTCCGCCCGGCCTTGAATGCGAAGGTGTTAAGGAACTTTCTCGTCTTGGAGCGAAAGATGTTCTCTTACTGAAACGAAGTGCAGCTTTTCATGCTGATATGGCTTGTTTCTATAGATTGCATCTGCAGGCTCGATTGCCTTTCCGCCTGTTTCGAGAGATTTCTAGATTTCAATGTCGTAGTCGCAAAGATCTTTATAAAGGTGTACAGCATTCGCTGGATTGGGCTAGGTGGTTGATGCCCTCAATGAGTTTTCGAGTTGATGTTTCTGGTGGGTCTAATTATTTAAATCACAGTCATTTTTCAGCTTTACAAGTTAAGAATGCATTGGTGGATCTTCAAAGACAATTTTGGGGGGAAAGATCTTCAATTGATCTTGAGAAGCCAGATCTATGTATACATTTGCATATAAGTCAAACAGAAGCGGTTTTGAGTCTTGATGGATCCGGTGGAAGTTTGCATAGACGTGGGTATAGAACAGCAATGGGTGTGGCACCTATAAAGGAAAATATTGCTGCTGGATTGATTCTGTTAAGTGGTTGGGATGGAAATGTACCTTTAGTAGATCCAATGTGTGGTTCGGCTACATTACTAATTGAGGCGGTCAGCTTAGCTTTGGGCTTACCTCAAGGGTTGCGACGATCATTTTTGTTGCATAACTGGGCTGATTTTGATTCAAGACTTTGGGAAGATGAGAAGAAGAGAGCAAAAAAAAGCCAACGATGGAATAAAAAACTTCCACCAGTTATTGGTTCTGAAAGAGATGAAGAAATTGCTAAACATGCCAGAATAAATGTCATATCTGCAGGCCTAGAAGAAATCATCAAGATTGAGAATATTGATTTTAAAAAACTTGCAATACCTAGACAAGAAGTAATGATTGTTTGCAATCCTCCATACGGTAAAAGAGTTGGCTTTGATGAAGATATACAAAGCCTTTACCATGAGTTAGGTTCTTTTGCAAAACAATTTGCTGCAGGATCTCAATTGTGGCTACTAAGTGGAAATCCTAATTTAACTGAATTTATTAGGATGAAATCTAGCTCTCGTTTTCCTATCAGCAATGGCGGAATTGACTGTCGCTGGCTAAAATATTTAGTTCGCTAATTATGATTTTCCAAAGACTGCTTTGGTGGTTTTTGAAAGCCCTTCAAGGGTTTCAGGTAGATATGGGCCTTTAACAAGTTTCCCTCCAATTCTAAGGCTTAATCCTGCCAGCGTGATATTAATTAGTGAAACTATAATTAATGACCATTCTAGCGTCCAATTTAAATATCTTTGCATCCATATTACTCCGAAAACTTCTGTTGCTAATAATGCAAATAGCATTAAAACTCCTCCCATCGCAAGAAAAACACCACCACTAATAAGGCGGCGTTTTTCTCGATCCATTTCTTGCAGTGCAATGCGCACATGCAGATCCATTACAGAGCTCGCTAGTGCAGTGATTCGTGCTGCAGCTCCTACGCCTCGTGTCTGTTGAGAATCGGTCATTTAGGAACGCCTGCCTCCCGCTAAGAGAATTCCAAGTAATACCCCTATGCCAGCAGCCATTCCAATTGCTAGTAAAGGTCTTTTTCGGACAGGTTTTTCAATACGAGGTCTCAGGCTGCTATTTAACTCATCGAGAAGTTCTTCAAGCTGTTTTTCTAATGGCTCAAGGCTTTCGGCAATATCCCTTGTTCTATCACTGGCAGAATTGAACAATTCTTCTAGCTGTTCTTGGACTCCAAAAGTTGTTTTACCAGAGTGTTCTGAAATCACTCGAATCATTTCATCAAGGCTCCCACGGGTTGCTTCAAGAGTTTGTTGTGCAAGATTTGGCCATCGCTCTTGAATTCTGGGCAGTAAACTTTCGAAACGTTCATTGAACCACTTGTCAGAGAGAGTCTGATTAGGCTGGGCAGCTTCAACTGTGGCTTGTGGTTCGTCGGATGCTGCGGAATGCATTGATTCCATGGAATCCAGACGGTTGTTTAAAGCCTACGTAATTTCGCTACTTAGCGAAACCCTTCAATGTGTTCAGTTTTCCTCATCAAAGAGAGCGTGTATTTAGGCTTTCTCCTTTGTGGTTAACCGCTTAGGAAGTTTTGAGGAAAACAATCCAAGCGTCTTTTTTGCTTACATATATTGCTATTGCAAGGCTTCCTCTGCTAAAGACGTCTGGTTTCTACTAGCTGATCATGGACGTTGGCTTGACCGCAATAGTTTTTGCATCCAAAAGCATTCCAACCACTTTTGGTCAAATCGCAGCTGCATTAGCAGGTGCTGGTGCATTGATTTTCGTCGCAACTGGTTTTGTTAAAGACGCGAGTTGGAAGCAAACTAGATAATTCTCACCAATCCAGTAAAGGAAGGACTTTTTGTCCATCTTTTATTAATTGCTGTTTGTACCTATTCTCGAGAGGGAAATCTTGCGAGAGGTGTTTCATTGAGATTTTTTATTGTTGGAATTGCCGTAATAGAGACTTTTTAAGCTACCTTGAAACAATTACTTGGCTCCATTCTCAGTGCCTATCGATGACCCTATAGAACCAAGTTTGCAATCAATGTTTGAGGTTGAGAAACTTAGTCGTATGATTCAAGAATGCAATGATATAAATAGCTTGAGAGATATTTCAATGGAATTACTGAGTCTATATCAAAAGAAAAGTGCTATTGCGTATTGGGCAACTCGACGAGCAGCCGAAGCCGAAGAAAGGGAGTTAAGAGTTAAGTCTAGCCATATAAAGGGATTGGACGACTAAAACATATTATTTAAGTAGTAAATTAAAGTAAAGATAAAATTTCTAATTTACTTATTCACTAATATATAAAATGTTTTTTTACAGAGCTTCAGATTGAATGCATCAGGGGAATAGATGGGTATTGCTTGAGCATTTAGGGGATCCTCACGATCCAATTGGACGTCATTTCGATTTGCTTTTAGAAGATGGATTGCATTGCAGGACATGGCGCTTGTATGACATTCCTGTTTTAGATGGCCCTGCGTTGAGCGTTACTTCATTACCTGCACATAATCTTTCCTGGTTAGATTCAAAAGGGAGAATAGTTTCGGGTAATAGAGGCTGGGCTCAGCCAATTCAAGGGGGTTGTTTTAATGGTGAATTGCCATTGGCTAACAGCAGTTTGGTTCGGGTAGAGCTGGAAGGAAGCAGTGATTTTCAAGGAACTCTTGAAATAGTAAATAATCGCTGCACACTACGCTCATTGCCTCGGATTAATTCTCAGAAGGTCATTACCCCTTGAGCTTCTTTCAAGTTTCGCTATTGTTTCCCTAATTACTTTGCCTCCTGTTGGTTCATATCAATCAGGTCGGGCTAACTCATTTCAAGTCCTTTGGAGGGTCTATGACGATCCCTCTGGAGGAAGGTTTTACTGTTGTAACTGGGCCAAATGGGTCTGGTAAAAGCAATATTCTTGATGGAGTCTTGTTTTGTCTTGGACTAGCAAATAGCCGAGGCATGCGCGCAGATCGTTTGCCTGATCTTGTTAACAGCGGCCGATTGCGTGCAGGAAAAGCTGCAGAGACCGAAGTAAGTGTTCGTTTTGATCTGACTGACTGGCAACCTGATAGCGCGGAAGAAGGCTTGGAGCCTTCGCTGGAAGGTCCTTGGATAAAACCTGATCAAAAGGAATGGGTAGTTACAAGGCGCTTGAGAGTAATGCCAGGAGGCTCTTATAGCTCGAGCTATAGCGCTGATGGTGAGCCTTGTAATCTTCAACAACTGCAGACTCAATTAAGAAGGTTAAGGATTGATCCTGAAGGTAGCAATGTGGTCATGCAAGGTGATGTGACCAGAATTGTTTCGATGAGTAATCGTGATCGTCGAGTTCTTATAGATGAGCTTGCAGGAGTAGCTCTTTTTGATAATCGTATACAGCAAACACGGAGCAAGCTTGAAAGCGTTCAAGAACGACAAGAAAGATGTCGGATAGTTGAACAAGAACTTCTTAATTCTAAACAACGTTTGGAAAAAGATTGTGCCAAGGCGCGTACTTATCAGGAATTAAAAGAGAACTATCAGCTTGGTAAGCAGCAGGAACTGGTATTAGCTTTTGAAGCTGCACATCAACATCTTGACAAGGTAAGGAAGCAACATTATGCATTAGGAGAACAAGAGAAACGTGATTCAATTCTTCTGAAAGATGCTGAGAAGAAATTAGTTGATTCTGCTAAAAATTTGAGTAGTTTACAGAACAATGTAAAGGCTTTAGGAGAAGATAAATTGATTAATGTTCAGGCTGAGATAGCTGGAGCAGATACACAATTTCGTGAATTAGAACGCCAGGCAGAAAATCACAAAAGGGAAGGAGAAAAATTGCAACAATCTCGAGAAGTGTTATTAAGACGACGTAAAGAAGTGAAGGAAGGTCAAGATAAAAAATTAAAACAATTTGAGTCTGATTCATCTCTAGCAGCTGCTGAGATCAAATGCACAAATGCTGCTGCTGCTGTTGATGTTTCTAGAAGAAGACTAGGTGATGTTGCTGGTCGATCAGGAGCATGGTTTGAAGACCAACGGAAGAGGACAGCTTTACGCCAAAAGATTGAATCGACTCTCTTACCACTTCAGCAAGAGCAGCAAAAACTGGAGGAGCGTTTGCGTTTTGATGCTTCCAGAGAGAAGGAGTTGGAATTGGAGCAAGAACGAGATATCGCACAAAATCAAGAAGTTCTAGATCAACTTGATCGGCTTGAACAAGAATGGAAATCACTTGTCCAGCAAATCTCTACTGAGAAGAAACAAATTAATGAAGTTACGGAAACTCTTTCAGTGCAACAACGCACTCGTAGTCGACTAGAGCAGGAACAAACCAATCTTGAAAGGGAAATTGCTCGTCTTGAAAGTCGTTCAGAGACTTTGCAAGAAAGTCGAGGAATAGGTGCCTTAAGGCTGCTTCTTGAGGCAGGGTTGGAGGGAATTCATGGACATGTGGCGCATTTAGGTGATGTTGAAGATTGTCATCGACTTGCTCTTGAAGTAGCAGCAGGGTCCAGACTTGGACAAATTGTTGTTGATGACGATCGAATAGCAGCTAAGGCAATTGAGTTACTAAAAAAACGTAAAGCAGGTCGGCTCACTTTCCTTCCGCTTAATCGAATACATACTCCTGGAAATCTTACTAATAATGCCTTAAGGAGAGGGGACTATCCATTAAAGTTTGATTGCAATGATGGCTTGGTTGGTAGAGCAATTGAGTTGGTTCGTTTTGAATCAATATATAAAGATGTTTTTGCTTATGTATTTGGTTCAACTCTTGTATACAAGGATTTGAAATCAGCTCGCATACAACTTGGTAAAACAAGAGCTGTAACACTTGATGGCGAGTTGTTGGAAAAAAGTGGTGCGATGACTGGTGGAAGTTTTTCTGGACGAAGCACTGGCTTTAATTTTGGAATAGCTAATGAATTTGATGATGCAGATCCTATGCGGAAAAGGTTATTAGAGCTGGGAGAAACTCTTATAAAGTGTAGACTTGAGGAAAATAATCAAATTAAATATTTAGAAGATAGAAGACCTTTGTTAAGGACGTTAGAACAGCGCCAGGCTGCCTTGGATGCAGAAAGAATTACTTCACGTCGCTCTAGCTCTCCTCTTCTTGAGAGAAGTAAAGAATCTTCTGAAAGGTTAAATAATCTCCAAAAGAGTCAGGAAAATTATCAAAAACGCTTAAAAGTTATTAGTTCTGAAACAAAGCCTTTAATTAAAGAATTGCAAGATTTGAATAATAAAGAAGCTCTGATTGGAAAAGAAACTGATTCCGAGAATTGGAGGCATCTGCAAGTTGAGCTCCAAGCTGCCGATGAAATGCTTTCCAAGGCTCGAGTTGAAAGAGATGAGTATTTGCAACAAAAAAGACAATTTGAACTTGAAATTGAGCGCTTGGAAGGAGAGCAGAAATCACTTTTGGCTGAAGAAAATCTTTTGCAAGAAGCAGTACAAACTTTGGCTAAATCTCATAAGGACTGGCGAGAACAAAATCTTGATCTAGAAGCACGACGTAAGATTTTGGCGAAGGAACAGAAAGAATTACAAGAAAAATTTGGAGAACAGCGAAGAGCTCGAGATGCAGCAGAAGCAGATGTTGCTAATCAAAGACAAAAATTGCAAGAGGCACAATGGAAATTTGAACGCTTGCATCAAGATCGCGACGCATTAGAAGAAGAAATTCGGAGCAGTACTATTCGCCTCCAAGAATTGGAGGAAGCTCTTCCAAAACCTGCACCAAACATCTCAGAAGAAGTTAAGGCTGCTGGTTTGGAGCAATTACAAGCTGATTTAGTCCAATTACAAAACCAAATGGAAGCTTTAGAACCTGTAAATATGTTGGCATTAGATGAATTGACAAAGCTTGATGAAAGGCTGTGTGAGCTTGTTGAAAGACTTGAAATTCTTAGCGAAGAACGTTCAGAGCTTTTGCTTCGTATAGAAACTGTTGGCACGTTGCGTCAGGAGGCATTTCTGGAAGCCTTTGAAGCAGTCGATGGTCATTTTCGTGAAATCTTTGCGAGTTTGTCTGATGGGGATGGTCATCTTCAATTGGACAATTCAGATGATCCCTTAGAGGGTGGCTTAACGCTTGTAGCTCATCCCAAGGGCAAGTCTGTTAGACGTCTAGCTGCAATGTCAGGTGGGGAAAAGTCATTAACAGCTTTGAGCTTTCTGTTTGCGTTACAGCGCTTCAGGCCATCTCCTTTTTATGCTCTTGATGAAGTGGATAGTTTTTTAGATGGAGTTAACGTAGAAAGGTTGTCTGCTCTTATTGCTTGCCAGGCTGAACAAGCACAATTTTTGGTTGTTAGCCATAGAAGGCCAATGATCAGTGCCTCAAGTCGGACAATAGGAGTGACTCAGGCCAGAGGGGCACATACTCAAGTTGTTGGATTACCAAATGCAGCTTGAAGTGTTAAAAATTAGGCCTTGAGTCACAATGATTCGAATAGTCCAAGCCTGAAAGTTTGCGTTTGACCAAGACTCCATCCCAAAACGAATTACTGGAAACAGTTCCAAGCGACCGTCTTTGGTTGCGAGCAGAGTTAATGGGAACTCAGGTGATTACTCGTGACTCGGGGCGCCGACTGGGTGTAGTCGGAGAAGTTGTTGTTGATATTGATCGACGGGAGGTAGTCGCACTTGGCTTAAGAGATAATCCGTTGACTCGGTTTCTTCCAGGGTTACCTCGTTGGATGCCACTTGATCGCATAAGGCAAGTGGGCGATGTGATTCTGGTTGATTCGGTTGATTCATTGAGTGAAGGATTTAGTCCTGAGAGATATAGTCGAGTTATTAATTGTCAAGTAATTACAGAATCAGGACAGCAATTAGGGCGAGTTCTTGGGTTTTCTTTCGACATAGAGACTGGCGAACTTTGTACTTTGGTAATGGCAGCTCTGGGTGTTCCATTGCTTGGTGAAGGGGTGTTAAGTACCTGGGAAATCCCTGTTGATGAAATAGTGAGCAGTGGAGCAGATAGGATAATTGTTTATGAAGGTGCAGAGGATAAATTAAAGCAATTAAATAGCGGTTTTCTTGAGAAGTTGGGAGTGGGTGGAGCCACTTGGGAAGAAAAGGAAAGGGAGCGTTATCGAGTAAATCTTGTTCCTGTTGAGAATCAACTTTCTGCGGGTGAAAATTTTGAATCTGAAGAGAGAATGCTGAGTGCTTCTAGGAATGAGGCGTTAGCTCAGGAAGAAGAATTGGAATATGTTGAGTTGGATAATAGTCAACAGTTAGAAACTCAACAAAGAAGATATTTAGATGATGAAATTGAGAGATCATCATCTGATTTTGAAAATTATTCCGAAGGGAAAAATATCTTAAAAGAAGAAACTTTTATTGAGCAATCTAGTCTAAATGCTCATCCTTCTCCTTCTAAGCCGAAACCAGCTTCTCGAAGGCCTATTAAAAAATCCGAAGACCCTTTAGATGTAGAACCGCTAGATTATAAGGATAATGATGGGATGAAAAATAATTCTTCTGAGCCTAGATCATCTATTAATGAGTTCGAGGATCCATGGTAGACAGTTATTTAAGATTAAGATTCAGTTTCTAGAAATTTTAAAGAAAGGCTATTTACACAAAAACGCTGCCCAGTTGGCTGGGGCCCGTCATTAAATAAATGTCCAAGATGAGAATTACATTTAGAGCAAATGATTTCTGTGCGCATCATCCGGTGGCTAGTATCTGAGCGAGTTCTAATTGCATTGGAATTAATGCTTTCATAAAAGCTAGGCCAACCTGTCCCTGAATCAAACTTATGAATTGAAATGAATAAAGGTGCATTACAACAAATACAGTAATATGTTCCTGTTTTTTTTGTACTCCAATAAGCACCTGTAAATGCTCTTTCGGTGCCACCTTCACGAGTTACCTGGTATTGCTCAGGCGTTAGTTTTGATTTCCAGTAATTTGCATCTTTCTCACGCTCATCGCTTGAATTAGATTTCAAATCTGACATTTTTATCAGGTTTTCGTCGATGTTAGCTTTCATTTTAGACATGTTTTGAAGTTATCTTTTGGTTGCACCCTTAGGAAGTAGATCGATAATTTCTTGGGTCATTGCCTCCACTGCTCCAGGTTGACCTCTAAGACTTCTCAAATCTTCTTTTTGACCTTTGAGGCGTTCTGGAGATGAAAGCCATTCAGCAGCCTCTTGGGCAATTTCTTCTGGAAAAATGTTTCCGATTTTCTCGGGGACAATCATTCGTCCTGCTGAGATATTTGGCCATGCCAAGAAACTATTACTTCTTAAACGCCAGTTGCTTAATAAAAAACCTATGAATCTACCTACTCCTGGAAGCCTGCTCAATATCCCTAGAAATCCATCCCAGGCTTGCATGACATGTAAATGTTGAGTGGGTACAAGTACAATCATTGGTACTCCAAGTGCTCCTAACTCGGCTGTATTTGCACCAACTGTTGTCAGAGCTAGTTCGCATTGACTAAGAGAAATATGAGCAGGAGCTTCTTCTTGTAGATGGATTATTGTTCCAGCTTTTGTAATTAATTTTCCTAATATTTGATTTTTTTTAGGAGGGTCAATTCTTTCGATAGCAGATTGGTAGCTCTTTGCAATTGGATTTTTATGACTCATAAATTCTTGCAGCTCTTCAAGGTTTGTTGTAGGAGCAATAGGAAGTAGAAATTTATAATTAGGCAAGATTTTGAGGAGTTGATCTGCCACTTCTAATAGGAATGGGACTCCTACTGAGAGTTTTGCTTTTTTTGACCCTGGCATTAAGGCAATCCATTTGCCTTCAGGAAGAGTATTTTCAATCTTTGCAAAGTCCGATAGATCTGCCATAAGATCTCCAACGACATTGCAACGATTTTTGAACTGATTAGGGATTCGATCTCTCACTTTGGAAGACATTGCTGCAATGCGGTTATTCCAACGAGGCCACCTGGCTACCCATTCTGCATATGTGATATGTCGATATCCAAGTCTTACTGAAAGCAGCACACTCCAGAACTGATCTCCACCAAGGAAAACTACTAAACCTTGCTGAGGCCAATTTCCATAGTGCTGGGGACGCATTAATAAATTCCAGAATCTTTTGGCATGTGTGATTTGGTCAAATAGTTTCCAATTATTCGCTACGGTTTTTTCTTTCCCTGTGGCATTGGGGCAAGGAACTAATACAAGACGAAGACTTATTGATGAGCTAATTGCTCGAGGCCGCATCAAAATTTTGGAATGCAGTTTTTCTGAAATGGGTCTTACCCATGTAGCAAGCTCTCCTGGCCCATTTGATATCAGTACCACTACACGAGAGGCTTCCTGCATTTCAGCTGGAGAATTTAAGTGATGTTGAAAGTAAGGAATGCGGATGGCGAGACTTGAACTCGCAAGGCCGAAGCCACACGCTCCTTAGACGTGCGTGTCTACCAATTCCACCACATCCGCAGGGTGAGGAAATCTCTCAGATTTACGTCAATTGGATCATAACGGGCAACCTTCTTTGACTGGAGAAACAAATTTGGAGAGGACCGCTGATACGATCCGCCTCAATACTGAATATTCATTGATGCCTATAGGCAAGGTTTTAATAGCCAATCGTGGTGAGATTGCCTTACGAATTCTGCGCAGTTGCAGAGAGTTGGGCATTGCAACTGTTGCGGTGTACAGCACCGTAGACCGCAATGCATTGCATGTTCAGCTCGCTGATGAGGCAGTTTGTGTTGGCGATGCTCCAAGCAATAAAAGCTATTTGAATGTGCCAAACATTCTTGCGGCAGCCACTTCTAGAGGGGTCGATGCAATTCATCCTGGATATGGATTTCTGGCCGAAAACGATCGCTTTGCAGAAATCTGTCGAGATCATGGAATTGTGTTTGTTGGTCCTTCCCCACATGCGATTCGGTCTATGGGGGATAAATCGACAGCAAAATCAACTATGCAGAAAGTTGGAGTGCCTACTGTTCCAGGGAGTGAAGGTTTGCTCTCTAGTCCAGAAGAAGCAGCTGGTTTAGCTAGAGAAATGGGTTATCCAGTCATGATCAAAGCAACCGCAGGTGGAGGAGGAAGGGGTATGCGTCTGGTTAACAGCCCAGATCAACTCGAGAATCTTTTTAAGGCTGCTCAAGGTGAAGCAGAGGCCGCTTTTGGTAACGCAGGTTTGTATATGGAGAAATTTATTGATCGCCCTAGGCACGTAGAAGTTCAGGTTTTAGCTGATAGACATGGAAATGTTGTTCATTTAGGTGAAAGAGATTGTTCTATTCAGCGTAGGCATCAGAAGTTGTTGGAAGAATCTCCTAGTCCAGCTCTAGATCCTGATTTGCGAATTCGAATGGGTGAGGCTGCTGTAGCTGCGGCAAGAAGTATTGAATATGAGGGGGCTGGAACGGTTGAGTTTTTGCTTGATCGTAATGGTGACTTTTATTTCATGGAGATGAATACTCGTATTCAGGTAGAGCATCCCGTTACAGAAATGGTGACAGGGATCGATTTAATTGCAGAGCAGTTAAGGATTGCTGGAGGGGAGCCCATAAGCGTTGTTCAAGAGGAAATCAAACTTCGAGGGCATGCAATTGAATGTCGAATAAATGCTGAAGATTCCACCCATAATTTTCGCCCGTCTCCAGGAAGAATTACTGGTTGGTTGCCTCCTGGAGGGCCAGGGGTCAGGGTGGATAGTCATGTGTATACGGGTTATGACATCCCTCCCTTTTATGATTCTTTGATTGGGAAATTAATTGTTTGGGGTTCTGATAGAGAAGCAGCATTAAAACGAATGAAAAGAGCCTTAAATGAATGCGCAGTAACTGGTATTCCAACCACAATTGAGTTTCATTTGTATTTGCTGGATAGAGAAGAATTTCTCAGAGGAGATGTCCACACTAAATTTGTTGAACAGGAGATGCTGCCTTAGCTTCTAAATTGTTTTGACTTAAGAAATAGCTTGTATTTTGATAAGAATCTGAGAAAGAATACCTTGCTGGCCAACCAGGAGTTCTCTTGAAAGACTTATTAAGCCAACCCAGATAACAGGAGTTATATCTACCCCTCCTATCGGAGCAATAAATTTTCTGGAAATTATTAAGAATGGTTCAGTTGGCCAGCTCACTAATGGCCAAAAACCCTTATTGAGATTTACCTGTGGATACCAGGTGAGGATGATTCTCATAAGAAAGGCCAAAGTCAAGATTGCTAGGAGCAAGCCAAGAAAAAGGTGCAGAGTTGGCAGGATCTGAACTATCAAAGGCGTCACAAAGCTCAAAGCATCAAGGCATTCATCGTAGATAGCCAATGTTTATCCTTAGGATTGTGTTGGTTTGACCCTGTAAGCAGCTGTCATGGCATTTTCTTCTTTAAATCTTCTCTTCGGTGCTGGAGTTTCCAGAGAAGTCGCAAGGCTTTCCGCTGAGGCGATGGTCGGTAGTTTTATTCAAGCGGCCATTGTTGTAGTTGTGCCGGCTGCAATTATTTTGCTTTGGGTGAGCCAGAAAGACGCACTAAGCCGTTAAAAGCTAGTAATCCCTCGCGCACTTCGTAGACTGACATCAATGAGGCTGTTTTCAGTCTCTTGTCAGGTCTGTTTCAGGGGGCAAAACTTTGGTCAATGCCAGTCTTAATTGGGCCAGCATTGTGGGCATTGTCCTGGCCGTATGTGGTGCAGGGCTTTATTTCATGCGGTCTTTTAAACCAGCACTTGCCCGCGATTACGACGTGTTTTTTGCTGCCATAGGTTTGCTATGTGGTGGGATTCTCTTTTTTCAAGGATGGCGTTTGGACCCGATTTTGCAGTTTGGGCAGTTTTTGCTTGCAGGAACAACTGTTTTTTTCGCTTACGAAAGTGTGCGTTTACGGGGTATTGCGACAGATCAGGCTCGTCGCTCTTCGTATTTCGATGAAGAAGAACCCCCTGCTCGCATGCCTAGCGGAGGATTAAGAGGTGGATGGGACGATTCTTTTGATCAGTTTGAAGAGGCTCCTCGTATGAGGAGAAAATTCGCTGGAGGGGACAATGCAGTTGATGAAATGCAAGAAGGAGATTTATATCGGCCGAGGCGGACATCAAGGGCAGCAATCCCAGAGCAAGCTGCAAGTCGGCGTGTTCGCAATTCGATAGATGCGGCACCTCCGGCCGCCAGTGCAGAGCAGGCTAGGCGAATGGCTAGATTTGGAAGACAAGAAGAAGATGCCGGGCTGCAAACTGAATTTGGCGCACGACGTAGCCTTCGACGTGATCAACGAAGGGGGACACGCCCTGAAGCAAATCAACAACAAAGCTCAAGTCCGAGAAGGAGTCCCGATAGAGATTCGAGACCGTCAAATTCAAGTAGATATTCTTCTTCGAGTAGAACTGGCATCCCGAAGGGGTCTCCTATGGGCGATAGGAAACCTGAGGATGCAGCTTTTTCGCCATCACAATCTTCTAGGTCAATTCGTTCAAAAGGTTTAAATATGCGTTCTTCTGACCAAGGCTCTGGAAGGGCTTCTGGCTCTTTTCAAAAGCCTTCTTCTAGGCCAAGCGCAAGGCCCCGTGACAACAGATCACGTTTTGATGACTGAAATATAGTCAAAATAATTTGAAGTATCTTCTGTTGTTGTTGGGATGTTTTGGCCTTTGTAGTTGTGCGAGAGAAGTCCAAAGAATTCCCAAAGGGTTTTTAAGTTTGAACCAGAGAGACCCAGCTTTGAGCGGTAATGGAAAGAAGTTGGCTTTGATAGTTGACCAAAATGGAAGACCTACTGTTCAGTTGAAGGATCTTAGGAATGGCAATATCGTTCCATTGAGATATCTTTCAAGACACCAGCCTCATACTTCTCCATCTTTGAGTTGGAGTGCGCGTTATGTGGCTGCAATAACTCAAAGAGGCAATAAACGTCTTGGCGTTATTGAAGATCGTTTGACAGGTACTGTTCATAAGTTGCTAATACCTGGTAACAGGATTCCTATTCGACTTAGTTTGGCCCCTGATGGACGTCAATTGGCCATTCAAGTAGCCGATAAGGGTAAGTGGAGAGTTGAGATATTTGATTTGAGTCGAAAAATTGACCCTGATCTGCCAGTTGGTATTAGAGGTGCAGGCTCTTGAGAAAAGATAGAACTATGAAAATCAGTTTCTTCAGAAAAATACCTATTGGGTTGTCATCAGTGCTTTGTTTGCTTTTGCTAAATGCTTGTGGAAGCTTAGTAATGAGACCTATTTATAATCTTAATGGGATTATCTTTAAATCATCTACTAGTTATCGTGAACCCAACCTTGGAACTGAATGGTTAGCAACATTGGTTAGTAAAAATGGCAAGGAAAAGATCGAATTGATTGATCTCAGAAGTCGTAGAGTTGTTTCTTTACCGGGAATTAATAGTTCTGACTCACAGCCTATAAGTGTTAGTGTAAGTGCGAATGGTGAGAAATTAGCGTTCATTAGACAGAGAGCTGGCCAAACTGAAGTGTTGATTTATCGTAGAAAGTTAGGCACTCTCCAACGCCTAGAAATTACTCCTAAAGGTGTACCCCGTCGAGTTACTCTTGATGCTTCAGGAAGGGTATTAGCTGTTCAAGTAAGTCGAGGTGGAAATTGGCAGGTTGATGTAATTAGACTATCTAGTTGAATACTGTTGAAGTCTATGGAAATATCCCTGACCACTGCAGGAATGAACCTCTGGTAGTAGCTTCAACTATTAAAATCGCTATAAATCCAAGCATCGCAAAACGACCATTAATGCGCTCTGCATAGGCGCTCCATCCAAATGTTGGAAAGTCGTTAGTCGTTGCGCTGTTTTGCTTAGGGATCTTTTCAGCTAAGTCGGCTGAATTATCTTCTTGGTTAGGTAGCGCAGGTTTTGTTGAACTCATTGACTCAGTTCATGAACGTTCGAAGTCATAGCTTGCTGTTGGGAGCAAACGCCAATTACCTTCCCCACTGAGTTCCAGTACAGATGAATGGAATTCTATAAGAGTTGGCCTATGACCAACACTAATAACAGCGAGATCACGTTTTGTGAGGAGCTCATATAAATGTTTTTCGGTTTTTACATCCAAAGCACTCGTGGCTTCATCAAGTACAGCAAATCTAGGGGCATTTAAAAGAAGTCGACCAAATGCTAGTCGTTGCTGCTCTCCGAGAGAAAGTATCCTGGGCCAGTCTTGTTTTACATCTAAATCTGGATAACGATCAATTAATGAATTGAGGTTGACTTCTTGTAGTACTGATTTGAGTTGATCATCACTAAACTTTTCTTCTTCAGCAGGATAACAGAGTTGTTCTCTCAGTGATCCCAATAACATATAAGGCTTTTGAGGGATAAATAGTAAATCTCCTGCTTCTGGACTTTCAATAGTTCCACTTAATGGCTTCCATAGGCCACTTATCATTCGAAGTAATGATGTCTTTCCACACCCCGAAGCGCCTACTACAAGAAGCTTGTCTGTGTTTTGAATGCTTATATTTAGATCTTCAATTATAACTTTATTACTGCCAGGCGGGTATAAACTTGCATTTTGAATAATAATTGAATCTGTTGTTTTAGGGATAATATTTGATGGAAGTATTTCTTGTCTGCTGACTTGTTCTACTTTTGATTGGAAGCTTTCTAGACGACTAATTCCTGCTGTGAATTTTGCTAATTCTTCTATTTGGTTGACAATAAAGAATAAGGATCCTTCTACCATTCCAAAGGCAAAACTAGCCTGAATGAATCGACCATAATCAATTTCTCCTAGAAAGTATGGAATAGCCATTATTAGATATGGAAAGAAGTTTCCTGCATAGTTAATTGAACGCCGCATTACATCAATAATGACTCTCCAAATGATTAGAAGATTGAAATTTCTGACAACTTCATCAAGCCTTCTTTGGGTCTCTGCTTTTTCAGGCCCTTCTCCTGAATAGAACGCAATTGATTCTGCATTATCTCTAATATGTACTAGCCCATAACGAAAGTCTGCTTCAAAGCGCAATTGATCAAAATCAATCCTTACTAAATTTTTCCCTGCTATTAAAAGTACAGTTGTCGCAAAGGCGGCATATCCAAAAAGTGACCATGTCAAGGTGGTACTTATCGTCCATAAAATAATAATATTCAAAGAGAATGTTAGTAGAGCGTCAAATATTCCTAGTGTAAACTGTAAACTTTGACTAGTAAAAGCCCTTGTATCATCTGTAATTCTTTGATCAGGATTGTCTACATCTGTTGCTTCTTCATCGTTTGGATTGAGCACATAATAAGCTTTATTATTCATATAATCTGTTATTAGGCTATTAGAAAGCCATTCTCGCCAAATGAGGCCTAGCTTATAAGTGAAGAATATCTGCAAAACACGAATTGGTAGAGCAACTACAAAACAGCATGCGTAAATACCAAGGATTCTATAAAAGCCTGATTCCTGTTTTTCTACAAGAGCATTAGTTAGGTCTCTTGCAATAAAACCTATGCCAGCATTTATTCCATTCACTGCAAGCAGCATTAATACTATTACGCCAAGAAATAGCCAGTGAATCCATCTTCTGTTTCTTAGCTGTTGGCGTAGGCTAAAGAAGCTAGAAGACCCAATAATAAAGAGTCCTGAAAATAACCAACCCCACCAAGAGCTCCATATCGTTTTAATTGTCCCAACGACACCACCAAAGTATTTTTGTGTAAGAGTTGGTTGTAATTTTTGTAGCAGTTCAATTATTCCTGTCAGGCCTATGAGTACTATTCCACCTACGCAAAAAAGTAGACAAATTAGCAGCCATATAAATTGCCATCCTTTAACCTGATCTAGTGGAAGGAAGAAAGGTTGTGCTAATCGTCGAAGTCTACCTAGTTGATTGCTTATGCCTCTTTGAGCTTCATTGATTGTACTTGTCATAATATTAGAATAAGCATTATTTGATTAAAAGCGTGTTCATAAGTTGCAGCATCCTAAAAGTCTTGTCAGTTTTCTTGAATAGGAATTAATAATTCCATATGGGTCATCCATTATATCTTCTCGGGAAAGGTTTTGTTCTTTTGAAGATTGTTTGTCAATAGCTTTTTTTAGCATATATGCATATGTTAACCCAAGGCTTTCCGAGATGAGAGCTATTGAAGAATTGGAAAAGAAACAAATTGACTCATATTAAATTTAAGGATTAATCATAGCTATTGCTAAAAGGAAAATGATGAATGGCTTATTTATTCAACTTTAAGGGAGCAGCTTCTTGATCTAATTAGAGATTTTACGGCGTAATGCTACAGGCAATATTGAGCTAATAGATTTTATTGATTAAGTTGCCTTAATTTAAGATCCTTATTTTTTGCAAGTAATAACATTATTTATTGCATTTAGCATGGCTTCTTTTTCTAAGGCAGGAACAGGCAAGCATAAAACCTCATCAACCAGGTCAATTCGCCAAAGCCGTTTACTTTTTGGATCCTTTGGGTTTTCCTTTTTGTAGTGAAGCCCTTCGGTAAATAAATCAAATTGCTTGATTAGCTCATTTTTAGAAATCCCTAAGTATTCTAGGAGTTCAGCAGTAGAGAACCAGGGAGTTGGTTCACTGGTCAGCCATTGGTCTGGAGATTGTTCATGACGACACTCCATGAGCTGTTTTGATGACTTGCGTCAAGGATCCCACTTTCAATCGAGGAGGCAAGACCTAACTATGAAATACATCTGTTTTCTTTGTAAAAATTATGTTCAAATTTGCTTCGAAAATTTTTTATAAAGGGTAAGTGATTTTTGAGATTTCAACCAGGTGGCCAAGTAAGGGCTCGACCACCAATAATATGCAAGTGAAGGTGGAATACAACTTGTCCTGATCCTTCTCCAGTATTGATAACTGTCCGCCAATCTCGTAGCCCTTGCTGTTTAGCAACTTTTGAAGATACTAGAAGTAAATGCCCTAATAATTCCTGATCTTCTTTTTGGGCTTCTCGCATGCTGCTTAGTTCTTTTCGAGGAATAACAAGAATGTGAACAGGTGCTTGAGGATTGATATCCTTAAAAGCTAGACAGATTTCGTCACTATAAACTTCATCACACGGGATTTCACCGCTTAAGATTTGGCTAAAAATAGTTTTGCTCGACATTTTTTACTGGTTAGGGGCGGGAGATGAGTTGGTTTAAGAAGTGATTTTAATCTTATTCACTATTTTCGAGGTAATACATTGTTTTTGTGTTCATAGCTATTTGGATCAACGATCACTATTAGGAAGCCCTTGATAGGTAAAATTTTTTCTTTTAGGGCTTCCTAATGGAAACCATCTTTTTTTAATGTGACCTTTTAGGCTTGTCTTTATATGGTTGCGGTCCAATTGGAGGAGGCATTTGTCTATGCAAAGTTGGGCTACCAAGAGTAAATTCAAGAGCTTCGGCTAACCAAAACCTTAGACCTTGAAGGTTTTTTGCCATGGATACCTCTGTTTGTATCTTTCTTCAGTCTGTCAAGGGTCAATATTTAGGCAACAAGTAATTCCACTCTTTTTGTTACGTTGAAGCTGTTCAGTAGAAACCTTGCTTCTCCTATTTATCAATTGCCATCTAAGTGATCAGTCTTTTTTAGGAGCTTCTTGTCTATATTGCTCAATGGCAGGTTTGTGTTGGTAGTTGAGGTTGAGATAGCGAAAGTCTTAGTTTTTGAAACTTTGATGAGAATTTTGATTTGCTTTTTATTTTATGTATAATTTCTAAAATAGATTGAAAAAATATTGGATCATTTGGGAAAGTCTTTATTAAAGTAATTGACTGGGTGAATGGTTGCTCACTTTCAGAGAATTTTATTGACTGTACTTTTAGGTTCACATTCTGTAGATGAAGATTGCTGCAATTAAATAATGTCGTTATTTAATTGAATTTACGTCCTCCTTGCGAAAGCCATGTTCTTTTAACTCACGTTTTAGATCCTCTTTCGCGGTAACTCGGTCGACGAATAGAACACCATTTAGATGGTCCATTTCATGTTGAATGCATCTGGATATAAGTCCATTGGCATTCATTTTTTTAGGCCTTCCCATTTCATCTCGATAACTTAGTTTGATCGTTGAAGGTCTAACTACATCTAAATAGACACCTGGAATACTCAGACATCCTTCCTCGTAGGTTTCTAAACTTGCACTCGAGGCAATGATTTCAGGGTTGATTAAAATTAGAGGAGGAGTAGTAGGAGTTTCTATATCAATATCAATGACTAAAATTTGCTTATGAATGCCAATTTGTGGTGCGGCCAAGCCAATTCCTTTAGCTGAGTACATGCTTCTTAACATGTCTCTTGCTAACTCTCTTATGGATTCATCAACTTTGCTGACTCGTTTAGAGGGGTCTCTTAAAACTAGATTGCCAAGTTGATGGATCTCGAGAGGTGGTTTCTCGAGAGGTTCTTTAGAAACTGCTATTGCAGCCTTCTCTTTTTCGGCGTTGCGTGCCAATTGAGCAAAGCTTCGAGCCAAGGAAACTTATTCCCAGTATTTTTTAATCTTAGTCAATTCATCTCTTTGACTTCATCATAAATGTAATGAAGGGAATTTTTTAAGGAGCACACAAGATTGTCTGAACCATTAAGTGCAGCTTTGGCTTTAGGGCAAGTACCCCTTTTGAAGGAACCCCGGATTATTGGTGATTGGGTTTTTTGGTTGGAACAAAGGCCAAATGAGTGTGGACGTACAACAGCTTTGATCCGCCCATGGGCGAGGCCTGATTTTCTTTGTCAGGAATTAACGCCTTCTCCAATTAATTTGCGCACGCGAGTTCATGAATATGGAGGGGCTCCTGTAGCGATAGCAGCTTCTGGAAACCAGATGACTATGGCATGGATTGATGGATCTGATGGTTGTCTTTGGACTCAATCTTTTGAAGGATTGTCTTGGCCAGATAGTGATAATCAGCCTTGTTTAATACCTTTTGATTCTCCTAAATGCCTTTCATGTCAGGGGGAGGGGGATTTGGCTGATGGCTTGATTGATTTGCCGCGACAGAGGTGGATTGGTGTTATGGAGCGTGATGGACAGGATTTTTTGATTGCTTTCTCTCTCAAAGAAAGTAATCAATCTCCAGAGATTCTTTATCGTCCATCAGATTTCATTGGTTATTGCACCCTTAGTCCTAATGGTAAGAAGTTGGCTTGGCTGGAATGGCAACAACCAGCTATGCCATGGGATAGTTCTCAACTTCTTCTGGCTCGGTTCGCAAAAGATGGTTCTCTTTCGTCAAGAGAAGTAATAGCTGGGAGTAGATCTGGGGAGAATTTTTCGATTTCAGTTGTTCAACCATTTTGGCTATCTAGTGGTGAGCTTGTTGTTGCAGAAGACAGCACTGGTTGGTGGAATTTGATGCTTATGGTGCCTGAGATTGTTGTTGGATCTTCTCAGTGGCTTCATTTATGGCCGATGAAAACTGAAGCAGCAATGCCTCAATGGGTTTATGGAATGTCAAGTAATAGTGGAGATGGGAAGCAAATTATTTCCGCTAGTTGTGATCAAGGTATTTGGAAGCTTGATCTTTTAACTTCGGATGGAGAAGTACGCAAAATTGATCAACCTTTTAATGATTTAGAAGGGATCGATGCGAAGAATGGCCGAGTGGTTGCAATTGCCAGCAATCCGCTTAAAGCGAGTGGACTTTTAGAAATTGATATTCAAGAAAATAGCTGGATTCATACTCCTTCAGTAGATCACTTTCTAGAGGAAGACCAGATAAGTATTCCTGAAGCTTTTTGGTTTCAAGGTTGGAATGATGAGCCAACTCATTCTTGGTATTACCCACCTATGAATGGCTCGAAAATTCCTGCGCCTTTATTGGTAAAAAGTCATAGTGGACCAACTTCCATGGCTAGCACTGGGCTTAATCTTGGTATTCAATTTTGGACTTCACGAGGTTGGGGAGTAGTTGATGTTAATTATGGAGGCTCAACTGGGTTCGGAAGGGAATATCGGGAAAGATTAAAAGGAGGTTGGGGAGAGGTGGATGTCTTTGATTGTGCAGCTGTAGCAAAGGCATTGGTTGCTGCTGGTAAGGCACATAAGGAAAGAATTGCTATTGAAGGTAGTAGTGCAGGTGGATTTACGACCCTTGCTTGTTTGTGCTTTACAGATATTTTTCGAGTAGGAGCTTGTCGTTATGCTGTTAGTGATTTAAATGCCATGGCTCAGGAAACACATCGTTTTGAGGCAGGTTATCTTGATTATTTGTTAGGTAAACTACCTAATAATTTGCAGATATATAATAAGCGCTCGCCATTAATAAATGCAGATAAAATACAATGTCCAGTAATATTTTTTCAGGGATTGAAGGATAAGGTTGTTCCTCCTCAGCAGACTCAACGAATGGTAGAGGCATTAAAAAAAAATAATATACCTGTTGAAATTTATACTTTTATGAATGAGGGTCATGGATTTCGCGATAGTAAAGTCAAAGTCAAAGTTCTTGAGGCTACAGAGATTTTTTTTCGCAAGTATCTTCAGCTTTAACTATTTTTCTTGAGAAAATCAATTGCTGATTTAAGTTCTTCTAAGAATTGATTGATTTCTGAAATTGTTGAAGTAAAGCTAAGACTGGCTCTTGCAGAAGAATTGACATTGTAATGCCTATGAAGTGGCTGGCAGCAATGATGGCCACTTCTAATGCAAATGCCATTAGAATCTAATAAAGCTGAAATATCGTTAGCATGAATATCTTTTATAATAAAAGTAGCAAGTGCACCTCTTTTTTTTTGTTCTTGAGGGGAAGGTCCAAAAACTTTGATCCCATTTATTTCTTCTAGTCCTTGAAAAAGGTGTTGAGTAAGTTTTTTCTCCCAAGCATGTATTTTATCTAAACCAATTTCTTGTAAATATCTGAGTGCCACTCCCATTCCAATAGCTTCACCTATTGCTGGCGTACCTGCTTCAAATTTATGTGGTAAATCTGCCCATGTGCTGTGATCAAGAAATACTTCTTGAATCATTTCTCCCCCACCAAGGAATGGGGGCATTGCATCTAGAAGGGCTTCTTTTGCCCAAAGAAAGCCAACGCCAGTTGGGCCACAGAGCTTGTGGGACGAGCCTGCTAGGAAATCAATACTCAAATCATTCACATCAATTGATTGATGTGCCAAGCTTTGACATGCATCAAGAAGGACAAGAGCACCTACGTTATGTGCAAGGTTGGTAATCTCTTTTATTGGATTACAACAACCAAGAGTATTACTTACATGTACAAGACTTAATAAGCGAGTTCGTTTATTAAGTTTGACTTGGAGATCATCAAGATCAAGCTTGCCATTTTCAGTTATTCCTACATATCGCACCAAGCAACCTGTTCGTTTAGCAAGTAATTGCCACGGAACAATATTACTGTGATGTTCCATTAAAGTTAGTAAGATTTCGTCCCCTGGTTCTAGTTGGGAATCACCCCAAGAATGCGCTACAAGATTTATTGCTTCGCTGGCATTACGAGTGAACACTATTTCTTTTGAGGAAGATGCATTTAAGAAATTTGCGGTAATTTCACGAGCTCCTTCAAATGCTTCAGTTGCTCTTGCACTTAATTGATGAGCACCTCTATGAACATTGGCGTTGTTTTTACTATAGTAATGTGCAAGAGCGTCAATCACTTGTTGTGGCTTTTGGCTAGTTGCAGCATGATCAAGATAAATAAGTGGTTGATTGTCTGAGCATTGATTAGAAAAGAGTGGGAAATCCTTTCGAGTTTGCTCTGCAAGATTTTGAGATATAAATGTCATCTCTTTACACTTTTAAGAAGTTTATCTAAGATTTCCCAGCGATGGGACTCGACTGGTAAATTATCCAGAATTTCCTTGCAATAACCCTTTAAAAGAAGAGAAGTTGCTTGTTCTGTTGTGATTCCTCTACTTCTCATATAGAAAACTTCTTCTTCTTGAAGCTGACTAATAGTTGCACCGTGAGTACAACGAACGTCATCTGCAATTATTTCAAGCTCAGGCTTTGTATCGATACGAGCACGGTTAGACATTAGTAAGTTCCTACTGAGTTGAGCTGCATTTGTTTTTTGCGCCAACTGAGGGACTTGAATAGAACCATTAAATATGCAATGTGAATTGTCCGTTGCAGCAGATTTTTGTAATTGCTCCAGACACCCTTGAGGTCCTTCAAATTTAACTCTTGAATGAGTTGCTATTTGTTGTTTTTTTGAGGACACTTGTAGTCCTTTTAGAGTTGTATTAGCGTGACCATTAGTTTGAACAATTAATGACTCTAGTCGACTTAAGGACCAGCCATGTTGTACTGAGGTAAAAGAGTAATGACTGCTTGTTTTTTGCTCAACAAAGAGGTTTGCAATCATATTTGCTTCTTCTATTCCAAATGCAATAAGACCGTGATTGAGTTCTGCTCCTTTCCCTAAATAAATTTCTACGAGATGACTTTGTGCTGAATTTGCAGCACCTAAAGCTACTTGTAGTAAGTTTAACTTTGTTTTATCTTCTACTATTAATGCAATTCTTGTGGGGATAAATGCTCCACTATCTGATTGCATTATTAACTCTAATGGTGGCAAATTTTGACCTTCGATTTTTAAGGCAAGAAAATTTGTTGCTGTAGCATTATTAATTGCTACTTGCCAGTTTCTTGAAGAAGAATACTGGTTGCTCCTTTGCACCAATAGCTTTTCTACCTCTGCGGAAGTCAGTGGACGAATCCCATTAGGAAGATTGATATCTTCCAGCGGATTGGTTTGTGAATCAATTACTAGTCGAAATCCATTTTTTGGCCTTTGTGCCCATTCTTTTTGTTTTTCTTCGTCCAAGTAGTCTCTATTAGGCTTATATAACGGTAGGTTTAGAATTTTTTGGAGGCAATTCAAATCTGTTAATCGCCATTCTTCAAGGGTATTAGTTGGCATTCCAAGGTTTGCTAAAGAGGCGCGCCCTTGAGTTTGCAGATTTTTTAGAACGCCATTTGGTTCTGGTAGTGAATTTAGCCATTGGCGGTAGTCCGCCATGATCAATTGACCTCCTTATTATTTGAGGGCTTTTCTACGCAGTCATATCCATATTCTTCTAACTCGAGTGCGAGTTCTTTTCCACCAGTACGTAAAATTTTTCCAGAAGACATGACATGAACAAAGTCAGGGATTACTTCATTTAATAGGCGTTGATAATGAGTAATTAATAATGTTGCAGAATAAGGAGTATTCAATTGATTTACTCCTGCCGCGATAACTCTAAGAGCATCAATATCAAGGCCTGAATCGGTTTCATCTAGTATTGAAACAATCGGTTGGAGCAATGCCATTTGAAGGATTTCATTTCGCTTTTTTTCTCCTCCTGAAAACCCTTCATTAACGCTACGCTCCAAAAATATTGGATCCATCTGGACTAACTTTAGTTTTTCATTTACTAAATCTTCAAAAGCAAAAGTATCTAACTCTTCTTCATCCATTTCAACTCTTCTTGAATTTGTTGCGACTCTTAGAAATTCTAGGTTGCTAACTCCAGGAATTTCTACTGGATATTGGAAGCCAAGAAATACCCCAGCTCGAGCTCTATCTTCTGGCTCCATATTTAATATATCCTTGCCTTGGAATTTCACTTCGCCTGAAGTAACTGTATAGGCAGGATGACCAGCAATAATCTTGGAAAGAGTGCTTTTACCACTTCCATTTCTACCCATGACAGCATGAATCTCGCCAGCACGAATTTGAAGATTAACTCCTTGGAGGATTGGTTGATCTTCAACACTTGCGTGAAGATCAGTAATTTCAAGAATAAGGTGGGCGTCTTTTTTGATCACTGCATTAAAAAAAATAATGGTGAATTAGTGTCCAATTAAAATTTGGAGAGTGACTTGCAGCAAATTAACCTACAGAGCCTTCCAGCTTTAATGCCATTAGTTTGTCAGCTTCTGCTGCAAATTCCATTGGTAGCTGATTAAAGACATCTCTACAAAAACCGCTAACCATCATTGAGACAGCTTCCTCAAAACCAATTCCTCGACTTTGGAGATAAAACAATTGATCTTCTGAAATTCTGCAAGTGCTTGCTTCATGTTCAATTTTTGCTTGTGGCTGTTGAGAGCGTATATAGGGATAAGTATTGGCAGCGGCTTGGTCCCCGATCAACATTGAATCGCATTGACTGAAGTTTCTAGCACCATATGCCTTAGGACCCATTTGCACTAGACCTCTATAGCTATTACTGGAATGTCCGGCACTGATTCCTTTACTGACGATTGTTGAACGGGTATTTGCACCGACATGAATCATTTTTGTTCCCGTATCAGCTTTTTGACGATTATTAGTTAATGCAACTGAATAAAACTCACCAATTGATTCTTCGCCTTGAAGTATGCAACTTGGATATTTCCATGTAATAGCTGAACCGGTTTCAACTTGTGACCAACTAATCTTGCTTTTCTTTCCTCTACATTGACCACGCTTGGTAACAAAGTTATAGATTCCTCCGATTCCTTGTTCATTACCAGAATACCAATTTTGGACGGTTGAATATTTAATGGAAGCTTCATCAAGGGCTACAAGCTCAACTACAGCCGCATGAAGCGTATTTGTATCAAACATTGGCGCTGTGCAGCCCTCTAAATAACTTACAGAAGAAGCTTCTTCAGCAATGATTAATGTACGTTCAAATTGACCAATGTCTCCAGAATTTATTCTAAAATATGAGGATAAATCCATTGGACAATTGATCCCTTTTGGAATAAAAACAAAAGATCCATCGCTGAATACAGCTGAATTCAAAGCGGCGAAGAAATTATCAGATACTGGAACCACGCTCCCTATATATTTTTCTACTAGATCTGGATATTCTTTGATTGCTTCACTTATAGAGCAGAAAATGACTCCATGTTCAGCCAACTTCTCTTTATAAGTAGTTGCTATAGAAACGCTGTCAAAGACTGCGTCTACAGCTACATTTGATAATCTTTTTTGCTCACTTAATGGAATGCCTAATTTGTCAAAAGTTTCTAACAGTTTGGGATCCACTTCTTCAAGGCTTGATTTCTTATTCTTTTCTGTAGGAGCGGCATAATAAATAATGTCTTGATAGTTTATTTCTGGGTATCCGAGATTGGCCCAATTAGGCTCTTGCATTTTTTTCCATTGGTTAAATGCTTTTAGCCTAAAATTTAAAAGAAACTCAGGTTCTTCTTTTTTAGCGGAAATTAAATGAATCGTCTCTTCATTTATTCCTTTTGGTATTTTTTCTGTTTCGATGTCTGTAACGAAGCCATACTTATAGGCTTGTGAAACAACTTTTCCAACGGCAGTTTGGCTCTCCATGATTTGGCCAGTTTAATTAGATTTATGGATATTGAGAGCCATTAAATGGCTGCATGTTTTTTTGCATGTCAAAATTTTGTTTTGATTCTGGGAGTTTGGAGGAAATTTGACAACTTTTCCTTGCCTTTGTGAGGTGGCTGCTTTTATTGGGAAACATGCATACAGCATTTATTTGTGAGGGGAAAAGGATTGGGTCTACTACTTACTAGTAGCTCATTGATTTGGCTTGATGAGTCGCTAGTGGTTAAAGCGAGATTCGAAACAAACTGGTTTCGTTTTGATGATCATAAGGCACAGTCATATCTGTTGAACTTGATTCCATCAGAACTGGTAGAGCTTGATTTGCAGAGTGATATGGCCTTTTCAAGATCTCAGTGCTCTTCAAGGTCCCCAGAGCATTTTGGACAGTCTGTGTGCAAGTTTCTTATTAGGTTGTATTGAAACGGTTTTCTTAGAGATCGAATATCTCTAGGCTTTGAGAGAAATCACATGACGTCACCTTTAATACAGGTGGCTATTGGTTGTATTAGCTGTCAAATCATGACTACAGAGGTGCAAGTCACCACTCGTGAAGCTGCTCTTAATCTTCTTTTGAAGAAGGGTGAGAGTAGTGCTAGGGACTTGGCATTTTCTGTAGGTGTATCAGTTCAAGCAATGAGACGGCACCTTCGTAGTCTTGAGGTAGAAGGATTTGTTGAGTCCACTCTGATTTCATTAGGACCAGGCAGGCCCTCTAACTTGTGGCAACTGACAATTAAGGGTCGAAATTTCTTTAATGATGGGACTGAAAGATTTGCATTGGATCTGATGGGCTTGATTGAAGCTAATCTTGCTCCAGAAAAAGTAGAAGGTTTACTTAATCAACAAGCTCTTGAAAAGGCAAGTTCCTATCGCCATAAGATAGGTGAAGGGGATATTTCTGAACGCTTGGCAAAACTAGTTGAATTAAGAAATCAAGAGGGGTATTTGGCTGATTATCAAGTTGCAGAAAATGGAATGAGCTGGTTTCTGAATGAGTTTACCTGCTCAATTAGTGGGATAGCAGAAAAATATCATTCGGTTTGCGATCAGGAATTGCAGTTAATAAGATATACATTTCCTGATTGCAAGGTAGAACGTGTTCAATGGCGTATTGAATTTGGCCATTCTTGCGGATTTGAAATTACTCCTTTAAAACTCAATGAATGATTTGCACAATATTGATAATAGTCCTTTGAACTTGTCAGACATTCAAAGAATCGAGGATACAAAATTGTCCAATATTCAACGTCATCATCTGAGATTATTGGCTCATTGCCTGGCATGCTTTAAGGAAATGTCTGTTGATTGTTATGTAGGCCCTTTTCCTCAAGAAACGCATCGTTTGCAGTGGTGCCTGCAACAGCCAACCTTGACGAATGACAAAACTTTTATTGCGCTATTGCTTGAACAGTTTGCTTCGGCAGCTCGGCAGTTGGAAGATTTGGCTACAGAGCTAGGTGTTACGCCTTTGGAACTGACGTTAGAGGATCTCATTGTAGCCACTATGAATTGGTCAAGACCTTTTTAGAAAAAACGAGGTTTCTTAATTTCTTGGCAGTTCTAAATCTGAAAGAAATGTCTTCTTAAAGGTTGCTTGGGTAGTTAGTGCGATCGAATTAGTGACCAAACTAGATTGCTTTGAAATTCCTAAAAAATTCAGTTGCTGCTATGCATTTACGCGTTTTTGGCAGAATTAATGGACCCCTAGGGGAGTCAGTAGATCCTGACCACAGTCTTTTTTGACGAACGGAATAGACAAATAGATCACATACTGTGATCCCGAACAAAAACGGAGTTTTTTAGACGTGACCAAAGACCAAGAAGATCTGGCACGTCTCACACTGCGTCAACTTCGCCACAAGGCAAGTGAGCTAGCTGTCCCTCTTTACAGTCGCAAAAGTAAGGCAACCTTGGTTAGAGAGATCTCCTTGGCTCAAGAAAAAAATAATTCTGGTAATTATTTTGCATCGTTTTGGAAAGCACCGGATGAAGTCACTCAATCAGCTTCTTTAGATCAATCTCAATCAAAAACCAAGGTTGTTTTTCTTCCAAGAGACCCTCAATGGGCCTATGTTTTTTGGGATCTTTCAGATGAAGACCAAAAGCGAGCTTTTTCTCAGAAAGCAAGTCGGCTTTGTTTGCGTCTTGTTGATGTAACTGGAAGTCAGGATGGTAGTGCTAATAAACAAACTCTTCAGGAAGTTCAAGTAGATAGTCATAGCACTGAGTGGTATTTGCCTATTCCAATGAGTGATAGGGATTATCGGGTGGAAATTGGTTATCGTTTTGGGCATCGGTGGGTGTCTCTTGCTTTTTCTGGAGTGGCTAGAGTCCCTTCTCTTAAACCTAGTAATCAAATCCTTGATCAGTTTGTTCCTTTTAGTTTGGAGCCAACACCAAGTGATCAGTCTTCAACAGAGGCAATCTCTGCTGATTTTGCGGATAGTGGATTGCATGAGCGCTTATATCAAACTGCCACTACACACTTTCAAAAAAGTCGTGTTGGATCTGAAGAATTTCAAGAAGTTGATAGTTTGCGCTCTCAGGGACTTAATGACTCAGGGGTGGGATTGTGGGCTAGTGGCCGCAATGAATCAGGCTTAGGGGGTGTTCCACCTCGGGAGCGATCTTTTTGGCTTGTAGCTGATGCAGAGCTTGTTATTTATGGATCAACAGACCCCACAGCGACTTTAACTATTGGTGACGAACAAGTTCCATTATCAAATGATGGAACATTCAGATTGCAAGTTCCTTTTCGTGATGGTGTTCAGGAGTATCCAATTACAGCAACAGTTGATGATGGACAACAAAAGCGCAACATCACTATGAAATTTCAACGTACCACTCCTGAAGACAATACAAATCCAAGCGATCAGTCCAAGAGAGAATGGTTTTGATTAATTTACGAGTGAGTTGAGAATGTTGCGTTTGTTGGTTGCTATAACTCCAATTACAGGGGTTATTCTGTTTCCTTTAGTTGTTCCATTGACGATTGCGCGTATTGGTATAGCTCCAGGAGTTGTTGTGGCATTACTTTTAAGCATTCTTTGGTTTGTCGCAATGCTTCGTACGTCAGAAATGCCTCATTGAAATCAGATATGAAAGCCTTTTATTTCTGTCTATTTAAAAGTTCTTGGATGCAATACTTTGTTCGTAAATTCTCTAGTCCCTTGTCTACCTAGGACCTAATTCATTCATGGTGAAACTCTCGACTCCTTTTACTGATCAGAAGCCAGGTACCTCAGGTCTCCGCAAAAGTAGTAAGCATTTTGAGCAACCGCATTATCTTGAAAGTTTTTTAGAAGCAATTTTCAGAACTCTTCCAGGTGTAAAGGGTGGAACTTTGATTGTGGGAGGTGATGGTCGTTATGGAAATTGTAGGGCTATTGACATCATTCTGCGTATGGCATCTGCTCATGGAGTGAGTAAAGTTATAACAACTGTTAATGGTATTCTCTCTACTCCAGCCGCCTCTAATTTAATTAGAAAACATAAAGCAATTGGCGGAATAATTCTTTCTGCTAGTCATAACCCTGGAGGTCCTGAAGGCGATTTTGGTGTTAAATTAAATGCTGCAAATGGTGGACCTGCATCAGAGTCATTAACTAATGATATTTACACTTGCACGTTAAATTTAGATGAATATAAGATAGTTGAAAATTCTGAGATCTCATTGGAATCTCCAGGAAGACATTTTATCTCTTCCATGATTGTTGAAGTCATTGATGGAGTAGAAGATTATCTGTACTTAATGCAAAAGCTTTTTGATTTTGATCAAATTAGTGCATTTATTAATAAGGATTTTCCAATAGCATTTGATGCTTTGAATGCTGTTACTGGTCCATATGCAAGTCGATTGTTTGAAGGACTTCTTGGTTCACCTTTAGGCACTGTTCGAAATGGATTACCTAAAGAAGATTTTGGAGGCTGTCATCCTGATCCGAATCTCACATACGCAAATGAACTTGCTGAATTACTCCTAGAGGGCACTAATTATTCTTTTGGGGCTGCTTGTGATGGCGATGGTGATCGTAATATGATTCTTGGCAGAGGTTGTTTTGTAAATCCAAGCGATAGCCTTGCGGTCCTTGTTGCTAATGCTCATTGTGCACCTGCATATAAGGATGGTCTGGCTGGTGTAGCTAGGTCGATGCCAACTAGTGCAGCCGTTGATTTAGTAGCAAGAGATTTGGGTATTGATTGTTTTGAAACGCCAACGGGATGGAAGTTTTTTGGAAATTTATTAGATACGGGAAAAATAACTATTTGTGGTGAGGAAAGTTTTGGTACGGGTAGTAATCATGTCAGAGAGAAGGATGGACTTTGGGCAGTTCTTTTTTGGCTGCAAATTTTAGCCTCCAAGCAATGCACAGTTGATCACTTAATGTCACAGCACTGGAGTAACTATGGTCGACATTATTATTCTAGACATGATTATGAAGAAATACCAACTGAGATTGCGAACGGTATTTATAACAACATAGAGAAGAAGATGCCTGCATTAATTGGTAACTCGTTTGCAGATAGTTCTATAATTTTTGCAGATAATTTTAGTTATAATGATCCTGTTGATGGTTCCATAACTGACAAACAGGGTTTGCGATTAATTTTGGAAGATGGCAGCAGACTGATCTTACGTTTATCTGGAACTGGAACAAAAGGAGCTACTCTTCGTGTTTATTTGGAGAGATATGTATCTGTTCACGGCAAATTAAATCAAAATCCACAACTCGCATTGAGAGGTCTTATTCAAGATATTGATCTAATGGCAGAGATTAGCCATCGAACTGGTATGAATAGACCAACTGTAATAACCTAACCTAGAATTAATTGTTATCCATAATTATTTCTTTTATAATGCTAGAGCTTGCCTAAAGCAGACTCCTAGTTTATTTGCAGGAGAAATGCTTTTTTAGCAATAATTCAACCACTTTAGAAAGCTGTTGAATCAAGATCTTTTCACTTTTAATGGAGATCGCGCATTACAGCGGAATGCACCGCTAGCTGAACGTCTTCGTCCAAGAACTTTGGATGAGTTTGTTGGACAAGGGGCAATCTTGGCAGAGGGTCGCTTATTGAGAAGAGCTATATCTGCAGATCGGGTAGGGAATTTGATCTTTCATGGGCCACCTGGCGTAGGAAAGACAACTTTGGCGAGGATTATTGCAAGGCACACTAAGGCTCATTTCTCTGTGCTTAATGCAGTTTTGGCAGGAGTTAAAGATCTTCGAATTGAGGTTGAAGCTGCGAAGCAACGTTTAAATCTGCATGGCTTGAGAACTATCTTGTTTATTGATGAAGTTCATCGTTTTAATTCTGTTCAGCAAGATGCGCTTTTGCCTTGGGTCGAGAACGGTACGCTTAGCTTGATTGGGGCAACTACTGAAAACCCTTTCTTTGAAGTTAATAAAGCTTTATTAAGTCGTTCAAGACTTTTTAGACTGCAAGCATTGCAATCAGATGATCTAAATAGTTTATTAACCCGTGCCCTTAAAGATTCGGAGCGAGGTTATGGAAAGTTAGATGTCACGTTGAGTGATCACGCAGCTCGCCATTTAGTTGATATTGCCAATGGAGATGCTCGAAGTTTGTTAAATGCTCTTGAATTGGCAGTAGAGAGCACACCTGCTAATGAAGATGGGTTGATACATATTGATCTTTCGATTGCTGAGGAATCTATACAAGAGCGTGCGGTTCTTTATGACAAACAAGGTGATGCTCATTTTGACACTATTAGTGCATTTATTAAGTCTTTAAGAGGTTCAGATCCAGATGCTGCTTTGTTTTGGCTAGCACGAATGATTGAAGCTGGAGAAAATCCCAGATTTATTTTTCGGCGGATGCTCATTGCGGCCGGAGAGGATGTAGGCCTTGCGGATCCACAGGCAATTGTTGTCGTTGAGGCGTGTGCTGCTGCTTTTGAAAGGATTGGATTGCCTGAGGGACTTTACCTTTTAGCTGAGGCTGCGTTATATCTTGCAAATACGGAAAAAAGTAATAGTCTGCTTGGATTTTTTGAAGCTCAGCGTACTGTTCGGGATTCGCAACATCAGCAGGTTCCAAGCCATCTAAGAGATGCTCATAGAGATGGTGCGGCTTTTGGCGACGGTATGGGATATAAGTATCCCCATGCATTTGTTGAGCACTGGGTGGCTCAACAGTATTTGCCTAAAGAACTTCAAGGTGAAGTTTTTTGGAGCCCTAGCAATCAGGGCTGGGAAGGTCAACGTCGCTTGATCCTCTTTGAACGAAGAACGGCTCAACTTGCAGCTGCGATTGAATCTGCTTATGAAAACCCTTTTCTGATTAGCAGTGGGCCAGAAATTCCAGAATTTGAACGTTGGTTGCAGCGTCAGCTCACTCAAGAGGGTCGCCGGTTGGAGAAGCTTGCCACAAAACTATGGTCTGGAGTTTCTTGGCAGCGACATTATCGAGTGTTGGTAATCGAGGGGCGTTCACTGTTTTGGGCTGTGAACCCTCTGAAATCTGTTCCAGAAGGTGGTGTGACGATTTTGAGCAGCTCTCCTAAAGATCAGGTTCGCCTTTCTGCCCAACTCGAATTAATGGATCCAGTCATTCGTCCAACATTAATTGAGCAAAGTAGTAAAGCAATAATTTCATTACCCCAAAAACTTCAATTTGAATTAATAGGAGGACGTTTTTATAGAGAGGATTTGGATGAGAACGAAATTGATCTTCTTTGGGAAGCTATTACGAATAGGTGTGTTTTTGAGGCTGATCTTAGGCTGTTAATTAGTTCTCCAGTAATGGGACCTGCTAGCTCTCTGCAACAGTTACTTATTCGCGAAGAAATATCTAAATATGATGCTCTTCTGATGGAAAAAATTATTCAATTGGAGAATAAATGGCTTCATTCTAAGAATCTAGAACCTGTGCTTATGAAAAAGCTTAATAGTTTAGGATGGTCAATAGAGTCAGAAGAGTGGGAAGAGAATTTGTCTCTTGTAATTGATGAAGAACTAGAGAAGAGATGGTTGGGACCTGGACGTATCTATAGATCCTTGCTAGAAAAAGAAAAGAATTTGTATGCGATAGATCAATTACAGCAACTATTGAAAAAATTACGTGGCAGTAAACTTTCCCAAAAATTAATTCATAAAAGAATAATTGGCACTTATCGTGGTAATTAATATTGGGTAAAAATTATTATTCAATCATTTTTAGGATACGCATATTATTGGTGAGTTGGAAGTTTTAATTTGATCATATGCAATTGTCATAAACCATTTGCTATATGTAATTTGATGTACGCATAGCTTTTGTCCATTCAATTTATGAGACGCAAGTTCAGATTGACTTGAATAACTCCATTGTGATAGATCTTTAGCAAGTTGTCCCCTTTGCCATTTAATAGATGCTTCTTTAATGAGCCATCTTTTAAGAACTGCTTTTCGAAGTTCTTCTCCTTTTAAATCTCTTAAGCTCTCTTTTTCTTCTTTACAGAAATAGCGATTCATTAGTAATTCAGCCTTGAAATTTCTATTTGCTCGTTCTAAATCGACTCCAATCTTGTGTGGTGCCCAACCAATTAGGAGGGCATCATTACAATGGCTAAAACTTACATAACCCCAACCTTCTTCAAGAACTGGGGCTTCTCCAGGCTTTGCTTCTAAGGGAACGTCTAAGGGTGATATGTGTAAAAGTTCAGATAATGCTTGTCTCGCATGCCCCCTTGAATGTTGGTATTGCCTTGACCTCCAAGAAGGTAATTCATTCGCTAATTGCTTTTCTTTAGCGCTTATTGGTTTTAGATATGAGTTGTTTGGAAATAGCCATAGTGCTAGTACGCTAGGTATCTCTATTGTCATTTTCATTGATGGTTTTTCAAATTGGCGATGAAGCACCTGATTTCACTCTCCCTGATCAGGATGGCAACTCTGTAAGGCTTTCATCATTTAGGGGACAAAGGGTTGTTATTTATTTCTACCCCAAAGACGATACTCCTGGATGTACTAAAGAGGCCTGTAATTTTCGCGATGAATGGAGTGTTTTTAAAGATAATGGAATAATTGTTCTTGGTATTAGTAAAGATAATGCAGCTTCTCATACCAAGTTTATTAAGAAACATGCTTTGCCATTTACACTTTTAACTGATGAAGAGCCATGTCCTGTTGCTAGTTTATATCAAAGTTATGGATTGAAAAAGTTTATGGGGCGTGAATATATGGGTATGATGAGACATACTTTCGTTGTTGATCAAAATGGGAATTTTGAGTCGATTTATTTAAAGGTTAAAGCAGATTTAATGGCTAGACAAATTCTTACCGATTTAGATCTTAGTTGAGTTGACTATGAATATCTATTAGCCCTTCCATTACGAGATTCGGATGATGTAATGCATTAACATTTCTTTTGATAAGCTCTTGAAAAATTATTGGTGAGTCACCACCACATAGCCAGATTGGCAGGTTTGTTTGTTTTTGCCCTTCTATAAGAGTTCCTACTAAGGCTTCTACGCTGCCTCTATGCATTGCTTCTGCCGTTGAGAAAGGGAAGATTGAAGGTAGAGATGGCTGGATCTCCCCAGGATCTTTCAAATTATGAGCACCTTGTGTCATTGCTAAAAGTTGAAGTTTTAATCCAGGAACCAATTGACCACCAGCAAATTCACCATTTGCTGTGATGCGGGTAATACTCAAAATCGTTCCAGCATCAGCAACAAGTAAGCCTGTAGATGTTTTGTTGCTTACTTTAGACTTTTTCAGAGCTCCCCAAGCTCCTAAAGCACGATCTATTCCTAGCCATGGTGGCATTTTGTTTAAGGGTATATCTTTAATTTCTAGACGATTTTTGGGATTGAGAAAAGCTCCTGAAGGGATGGGACCAACTGCTGCCCACGCAAGTAATGAATCTTGAAGTGATTGAAGTTTTGTTGTATCTGCTGAAGTATGTATGAATTGAAAATCTTCTTTACTGTTAATTGCCCAATGCCAACGACTGTTGCCAATTAGCAGAAAACTTCTGGCACATTGCATTTCTAAATTCCTTCACCCATCATTCCAGGAAGATGTATGCCGCACTCTTGTTTGAGGCCACCAAATCTTGTGTCTCTTCCTTTAGATTGACCGCCTTCTGGAGCACTTGAGTGCCAATCTCCAACAGTTGAATAGCCTTTTTCAAATAAAGGATGTTGGGGTAACTGATTTTTTTGCATGTAATAAAAAATATCTTTCTGTGTCCAGTTAAGAAGAGGTCGGAGTGAAAGTCTCCCTCGAATCTGGTCCAAAAATGTCATTGAGCGTCGATGATCAGTTTGAGTTCCTCTGACACCACTTGCCCAGCAACATACTTTTAGATCGATCAGTGCCTGCTCTAGAGGTTGGACTTTGCGTATTAAATGATATTTCTCGAGATCTTCTATAGAATTAGTCTCCCAAAGTCGTCCATGCAAAGCTTCCATCCTTGCTGGAGAGATTGCACTCTGTACAACTGTGATTTTTAGATTGAGCTTATTGGTTAGTTCTTCTGCGTAGGTATACGTTTCTGGTGGCATATAGCCAGTATCAACCCAAATGATTGGGACTTGTTTTCGATTCTTGAGAAGGTGGATCATATGTAATAAGACTGCTGATTGGATACCAAAACTTGTCGTAATGGCGAAGTTTGATCCAAATTTTGCGATTGCCCAGCTAAGTTTTTCTTCTGCTGGAAGATTTGTCAGATGAGCTCGAGTCTCATCCATGGGAATATCAGAGATGAAATCAATCTCCATTTCATCGCCTCGCATTCCTCTATTAGAAAGTGAGTTATTAGTCATGTCTTCAGCTTCCAATGTCACGTTTTCCAGAGCTTGTTTAAGGTTTCAGGATCATCTCAGGCCCTTTAATGATGGCCCCTAATTCTTCAATGGCAGGAGCTGTAGTTGTTGTTGGAGGTGGGTTTGCAGGCCTAACGACTGCTTTAAAGCTCAGCCAATACCACCCTAGACCACCAATAATCTTGATTGAACCCAGGTCTAGGTTTGTTTTTCTTCCTTTGCTTTATGAATTATTGACTGGTGAACTTCAATCCTGGGAAGTTGCACCTACATATCAATCTCTACTTAGCGATAGAGGGATTGTTTTTGTTCAGGATCGAGTTGAGAGGATCGATACTGAAGAGCAGACAGTCTTTACTGCATCAGGCTTGAAGTTGAAATACTTGCAAGTTGTTGTTGGCACTGGCTCTGAATCGCATGATTTTGATATCCCAGGTGTTCAGCAAAATGCGCTTAAGTTTCAATGTTTGGAAGATGTTGATCGTCTACGAGGAGTGATTAATGCTCTAAAAACTAGTAAAAATCAGGCAAATAATGTTGTGGTTGTAGGTGGAGGTGCGAGTGGTGTTGAACTTGCTTGTAAATTGTCAGATCTTTTACATGATTTTGTTGAGATTCATTTGATTGAACTTGGGGAGAGGATTTTGCCTCAAGGTAAATCCTTTAATCGGGAGCAAGCGCAACGCGCTTTGCGAAAACGTGGAGTGAAATTGCATTTATGTTGTCGTGTAACTGCAGTGATGAGTGACCGTGTTGAATGTGAAACAGATTTAATTGAGAGTCAAAGTATCTCTTTAATGCATAATGCTTTACTTTGGACTGCTGGTACTAAGCCTTGTGTTCCTGAGTTCTTACCAAAGATATTTCGTCCGGGAAGGAAACTTGTAGTTAATGAATATTTGCAAGTTGTAGGGTTTGAAAATATATTTGCAATTGGTGATATTGCCTTTCATTCAGATAATCGATGGCCTAATACAGCACAAGTTGCTATTCAGCAAGGTGAGCATGTTGCGAAGGCTGTGCTTTCTAATCGTTTAGGAGAATCTATTCAATGTTTCGAGTTTTTTGATCAAGGAGAAATGCTTAGTTTGGGCTTGGGAGAAGCAACTATGACAGGATTGGGATTCACTATTGCAGGACCTTTAGCTTTTCAAATTCGGCGGATGACTTATTTGACCAGAATGCCTAATCGTTTGTTAGGGCTTCGCTCAGCAGGTGCTTGGTTGCTGGGAAGTTGAAATGATGTATTTCTTTCGCAAAACTTATCAGCGAAGGGTTTCATGAGACAGCGACCTTGAATCTCTTTCGCAGCAGGTCAGAATCAGCATCACGGTCTAACGCAGTGATTAAGCATGGATGAGCTCGGCTCTGTTTTTCAGAATCCGCAAGCCTTCATCACATTAGCCATTTTAGTAATGGCTATTGCACTTTTTATTACTGGTTCTTTGGCACCCGAGTTGACAGGTTTGTTGAGCTTGTCACTTCTTATGGCTACAGGAGTTTTAAGTCCGCAAACAGCTTTAGCCGGATTTGGTAGTCCTGCTCTAATCACATTGATGGGTCTATTTGCAGTTTCCTCTGCATTGTTTAGAAGTGGGGCATTAGATCGTCTACGGGAGTTAATTGCCTCTGAGCAAATTCGAACATCACGACATTTAATTGCTTTATTAGGCTTGGTTGTTGCGCCTATTTCAGGTGTAGTTCCTAATACACCTGTCGTTGCTGCGTTATTACCTGTAATAGAGGCATGGTGTAGAAGGAGAAATGTTTCCCCTTCTAGAGTTCTTCTTCCCCTTTCTTTCGCAACTGTTTTAGGAGGAACGCTGACTCTCTTAGGAAGTTCTGTAAATTTATTAGTTAGTGATATCAGTGATCAACTGGGTTATGGATCATTAGAGTTGTTTAGCTTTACAGCGATTGGAATCCCTATTTGGCTTGTAGGAACTGTTTATATGTTGCTTGTCCCTCAATCTCTTCTTCCTGATCGGGGAAGAGATAGGAATGATTTGGGAGGAAGTATTGATGACATTGGTTATTTCACAGAAGTCAAAATCCCTAAGAATTCCAATTTGGTTGGTCAATCTCTTCACAACAGTCGTTTGCAGCGCCGCTTTGATGTTGATGTTCTTGAGCTGCAGCGAGGTAGGGAAAGACTCTTACCACCACTTGCAGACCGTAAGATTGAGCCAGAAGATCGGTTATTGCTAAGGGTTACTCGAGCTGATTTATTGAGACTTCAACAAGAGGAAACAATTCAGCTCGCGAAGCGTGAGTGGACAAAGCAAAACAATTTTTCAGTTTCCGATGAGGGTCAGAAAACTGTTGAAGTGCTTCTTCCAGCAGGTTCAACTTTGGCTGGAGCTAGCTTAAGAGAGTTGAGATTTCGACAGCGACATAATGCAACGGTTCTTGCATTGCGACGTGGTCAACAAACAGTGCAGGAAAGACTTGGCCAGGCAGTTTTACGAGAAGGAGATGTGCTTTTGCTTCAGGCACCAATGGACTCTATTCGTGGGTTACAAGCAAATAATGACTTGCTTGTACTTGACCAGCTTGAGAATGATCTCCCTACTGTGCGGCGCAAACCAATAGCAATTGCAATCGCAGCATCGATGCTAATTTTGCCTACCATTACCCCTTTACCTCTTGTTGCGGCTGTGCTTATGGCTGTGATTGCAATGGTGATTGGGGGTTGTTTAAGACCAGGTGAGTTGCAGCGCTCTATTCGATTAGATGTGATCCTTCTAATTGGTTCACTTTCGAGCTTTAGTGTAGCTATGCAAACTACTGGTCTTGCAGATGCACTAGCTGGCGCACTTGAATATTGCTTAGATGGACTGCCTACATATAGTGCTTTATTAGTCATCTTTCTTGCTACAACTATTTGTACTCAAGTAATTAGTAATGCAGCATCTGTTGCGCTTTTGGCGCCTGTAGCCATACAGCTTGCTCCTGGTATCAACCTTCCACCAACAGCACTTCTTATCACTGTTTTATTTGGCGCAAGCCAGTCATTTTTGACTCCAATGGGGTATCAAACTAATTTAATGGTTTTTGGACCTGGACGCTATCGTTTTTTTGATATAACTAGATATGGTGCTGGTTTAACTCTTGTAATGACTCTGATGATTCCTGGTTTAATTATTTGGCAATATTCAGGATCCTGATTCAAACATGCTGGTAAAAATATTTGTACAATCGGACTTTGGACTCTCAATACTTAGTGATTTTAATCATTGACTTTTTGAGTTTTTAATAAGGAACACTGCCGTGACATTTCCTAAAGCAATACATCTTACCCAGGGCTGGTACCGACGTTTAACGGTTCCTCAATTTACTGTGGTTACTGGCTTGTTAGTTATTCTTTTTGGCACATTTGTTTTGTCTACTCCAATTTGCTCTAGTGCCAAGGTAGGGCTTTGGGAAGCCTTTTTTACTGCAACATCTGCAGTAACAGTAACTGGTTTGACGATTATTGATGTTGGAAATGAGCTAACGATATATGGTCAGATCGTTTTAGCTGCAATGTTACTTGTGGGTGGATTAGGGCTTATGGCAATAACTACTTTTTTACAAGGCTTTGTTGTTCGTGGTACTGAATTGAGGTGTCGATTAGATCGAGGGAGGACTCTTGATGAGTTTGGTGTTGGTGGAGTAGGCAGAACCTTTCGAGGAATTGCTTTAACAGCAACAGTTTTAATTTTGTTGGGATCTATAGCGCTGTATTGCTTTGGCTTTAACGATATTGCTAATACAGGACAAAGAGTTTGGGCCTCTTTATTTCATAGCATCTCTGCGTATAACAATGCAGGTTTTGGCTTGTGGTCGAGCAGTCTGCAAAACTATCGTACAAATTGGGTGGTAAATATTGTGATAATTATGTTGATAGTGCTTGGAGGTTTAGGTTGGAGAGTTACAAGTGATTTATGGGCTAATCGTCAAAAATTGCAGCGACGCAATCTGAGTCTCCATACTCGTTTGGTACTCCGTACATCTTTCATTTTAATTGCTATTGGTACAATTGGTTTGATGATCACTGAATCGATAGGTCATGATAATTTCTTTACAGATATTGGGTGGAAAGAGCGTTTCATAAGTGCTTTATTTGAATCTGTCAGTGCAAGAACAGCAGGATTTACAAATTTACCTATTTCAATTGAAACTATTTCGGATTCAGGTCTTTTACTCCTTATGACATTAATGTTTATTGGTGCTAGTCCCGGTGGAACTGGTGGAGGAATAAAAACTACAACATTGGCAGCCCTGATGGCAGCAACAAGATCTACTTTGCGTGGTCAAGATGATGTTGTCATCAGGAATCGTCAAATTTCAGATAAGGTTGTTTTGAAGGCACTTGGTATCACAGTTGGATCCTTATTATTTGTTTTAATAATGGCTTTGTTGTTGAGTATGACTAGTAATTTTGGAGGTGAGGAGACCTTCTCATTCCTAGAAATGCTTTTTACTTGCATTTCTGCTTTTGCCACCGTTGGATTTGATTTGGGTGTGACTCAACAATTAGGTCATTTTGGACAATTAGTGCTTGTAGTTGGAATGTTTGTTGGCAGACTTGGGATCCTTTTATTGCTTAGTGCGATATGGGAGATTATGAACCGTGGAAAGCATCATCATCAGAATCGTATAGGTTTTCCACGAGAGGATCTCTATGTTTAACCCATTTACATTGGAGGTAAAAGCATGAGCGAGTGGTGGCAGTGGTCGCCTAAGCAGTCGACCGATAATTATGGGTTTGCAGTAGTTGGTATAGGCCGCTTTGGCAGTGCTGTTTGTCGCGAGCTTTTGAAGAATGGTGCCGATGTTTTAGCTGTTGACTCTTCTGAAAGGGCAATTGAAGAGTTAAGACAATTGGAGCCTTCCATTGAGGCAAGAGTAGTGGATTCAACTGATGAAGAATCCATGAGAGAAGCTGGTGTTTTAGAGATGGGTACAGTTGTCGTTGGGATTAGTGAACCCATTGAGGCAAGTATTACAACGACATTGATAGCTAAAGACAGTGAAGGGAGTCGAGTTCGGCAGGTTATTGCTCGTGCGACAAGTGACTTGCATGAAAAAATGCTTAAGAGAGTTGGAGCTGACCGAGTTGTTTTTCCTTCAAGAATGCAAGGTGAACGTTTAGGTTTAGAGCTAATTCGTCCAAACCTGATTGAACGTTTGGAATTGGATGATCAAACTGGGATTGATGAAATCAAGGTCCCAGAAATTTTTGTAGGACGTTCGCTACGAGATCTGAATTTACGCAAGAATTACTTGGTAAATGTATTAGCTGCAGGGCCTGCCAAAAGATTAACAGTTAACCCACCAGCAACATTTGTTCTGCAAAATGATCATGTTTTGGTCGTTATGGGATTAATGGAAGACCTTCAAAAGCTTCCTCAAAATTAAAATTTATGCTTGCTCTGGGTCTGATGAGTGGGACCAGTGCTGATGGTGTTGATGCGGTTTTAGCTCAATTTAATGGTAACCCTAGAAGTCCAATATGGAATTTATTAGGCCATGCTTCGATTCCTTATTCACGTGAATTAGCTCATCGTCTTATAGCTGTAGGGCAAGGTCAGAAATTCAGTAGTGCTGAATGGTTAGAGATAGCTGAGGCTGTGACTGAGGTAAATGCAAAGGCTGCTTTGGCTTGTGATCCTCAGGGACTCACGGAAATTGTTGGTTGTCATGGGCAAACTATTTCTCATAGACCTGCTTCTCAAAAGCAACGAGGAGCCAGTTTGCAAATAATTCAGGCACCATTATTATCTCAACTTTTAAATAAACCAGTAATTTTTGATTTTAGGGCTGCTGATCTTGCAATTGGAGGACAGGGAGCACCTTTAGTGCCTTTGTTAGATGAAGCATTAATTGGAAGGGTTAGTGGTTGGCGAGGGGTTCTTAATCTTGGAGGAATTGCAAATCTCACACTTATTCCTCCTTTAAGTGGTCCAGATCGCTTTGCTCATGTTTTGGGGTGGGACTGTGGCCCTGCCAATAGCCTGATTGATCTTGTAATGCATAGGTTTACAAATGGAGAGTTGTTTTATGACAGAGATGGTTTAATTGCATCAGAGGGTGTTCCTGATGAGAACTTAATTAATAAATGGTTGCAAGAGCCATTTTTTCAACTTTTACCTCCCAAATCTTCGGGTAGGGAGCAATTTGGCCTGGATGACTTGGAAGTTCGTTTAGCTGAAATGAATAACTTTTCGAAGGAAAATATAATTTCAACTATTACTGCTTTTACTGCTGCAGTCGTAGCATATGACTTGGATAAATTACATCAATTCCGCTTAATTCGTCCATTTGAATTATTAGTTGCGGGAGGAGGTGCAAAAAACCTATCAATTCTTGCAGAACTTTCTAGGAGGTGCAGAGGAATTGGGGTAGCACAACTTGAAGAACATGGTATTCCTTCTCAATGTAGAGAGGCATTGGCTTTTGCTTTATTAGCTTGGTGGCATGTTCTCAAATACCCTGGTAATTCTCCTTTTATTACTGGTGCTCAACGAGCATTAGTTCTTGGCATACGTGTAAACCCTGGGTAGATCAGAAAATTTCTTCTTAAGTAGGGTGTTTAGGAAGGTCTATATAGCCTGAGCCGACGAGGAGCACCTCTTAAACGTTGTGGCTCTTGGGCTTCAAGAGCAGAGCGAAACCCTTCAGTAGATGTTGCTGAGGTTGATTGTGAAGTTAATAAATGACTCTGTTCGTGTTGGTTAATTCCTTCTTGGATCAGTACCTTGGCCATGTTGCTCACCGTACGTGATTCTTGCTCGGCTAAGGCTGCTAAGCGAGAACAGAGCTGTTCTGGAAGTACCACTTGTACTCGAGGGGATTTGGGTTTCCCGTTAGAAGAGTTTTGTCGGGTAGCCACGACCCAGAGAAAGTATCGGGTAATCAATAGTGTACAGAGGTATGCAAGGATAGTATCCAGGAGTATGCTTTTTGGAGTTTCAGGTGATTTTCTGGAGGCACAGTTTTTGAAAGTTGTTCGATCGTTGCTTTTGTAAATGGTCAATTGCACTTTTTAGATGCATGCCTCACGAATATTTGATTCAAGTTTTTTCAGGATTGATCAATGACTAAACCCACCCTTCCTAAGCCAGCAATTGCAAAGCAATCAAGACGTTCAGTAGGTAAAAGAGAGACTTCTCCCAAGCGTCGTAGTCGAGCTACTAAAAGGCAAGAGAAAAGTGATGTTTTAATTTCTGCCGTTATTAGTCCATATCTTTTGACTTACCTGCACCATGTTCTGCAACGGGCTGAATATGGGGCTTTACAAGAAGGTAGGCCTACTCAAGCTGCGAATTTTGCACAATTGCGCAAGGTTCTCTGTATGGATGCTCGCAGTATGGAAGATGCTTTTGCGTCTGGAATGCATGAAGGCGATTTTGAAAAGTTTCATGATTCCAAATTTGGGTCAAAAGTTGCTTAGCTAATTAATGTTGATTAGTTATTTTTACTTTCTATGAGTAGCAATGTTGAAGAGCTTTATAAGCGAATCAAAGACGACCCTGAGACGAGCAAGGGGTTATTTCGTCAGGCTCTTCAAGACCCTCAGGGAGCTTTAAAGGCAATTTGTGAACTTGGTGCCAGTTTTAATCTTCCTGTGACGGCTGAAGAAGTCAAGACTTATTTGGCAAGAATGGACGACGATGCAGACACAAATCAATGGTTGATTAAAGCTCGTGGAGGTCTTTAAAGCAGAGTTTTGGCGCTCTTCTTTTTATTCTCTGGGTTAACAAGAGGGGCTTCTTGGACCCCACGTTGGTCATAGCCTCCTCCGCCAGCCAGACGCCAGAAAAACCAATAACTAGGAATTGCTAAGCCTGCCGCTAAAACTAGAGCAGTAATTTGTTCCAGTCTCACCATGACCGAAAATCCGGAATGGGGATTTCTAGTCTGCTCTGATTCTTGCCCAGATGATGTTCTTATGGACCCTTTTAAATAGTGTTGCGACTTGAGCGGATTAGCAAGATATACCCGACTAGTGAAGTCCTCCGAGACATCACTTGGGAAGTTAAGCCTGGCGATCGTATTGGGCTTGTGGGTGTTAATGGAGCTGGAAAATCCACCCAGCTCAAGATTATTGCTGGTTTAGAAGAAGCCACAAGTGGCAAGATTCTGCGACAGGGCGAGCCACGCATTGCATATTTACAACAGGAATTTGATGTTGATGTAGAGCGAACAGTTAGAGAGGAGCTATTTAAAGCTTTCGACAAGGCTTCGAAAGTCTTAATGGAACAGAAACAAATTCAAAAGGAGATGGAGACAAATTTAGCAAAGCATGATGTTAATTATCTTGATAAATTAATCAAAGATTTGGGTGAGCTTCAAACTCAATTTGAAGCTTTACATGGCTATGAATTGGAATCTCAAATAGAAAAAATCTTACCAGAAATCGGCTTCACTTCAGCAGAAGCCGATCAGTTGGTTGGAGACTATTCTGGAGGATGGCAGATGAGAATTGCTTTAGGAAAAATTTTGCTGCAGGACCCAGACCTTCTTTTGCTAGATGAGCCTACAAATCATTTAGATTTAGAAACAATTGAGTGGTTAGAAACTTACTTAATAAATCAATCTTCTGCTATGGTTGTGATAAGTCATGATAGAACATTTTTAGATCGAATATGCAATCAAATTGTTAGCATTGAGCGAGGAGTTTCACGTACTTACTTGGGTAATTATACTGCTCATATTGAACAAAAAAAAATAGAAAATGAGGCAACCAAAGCGGCATTTGATCGCCAACAGAAAGAATTATCATCACAGCAGTCTTATATTGATCGATTTAGAGCAAGTGCGACACGAAGTACACAAGCTAAAAGCAGAGAAAAATTACTTGAAAAGGTTGTTAAGATAGAAGCTCCTGATATTTCAATTGCTAGACCCAATTTCCAATTCCCTAAAGCACCTAGATCAGGTAAGGAGGTGGTAAAAATTGAAGATCTAACTCATAGTTATGGAGATAAGATACTTTTTTTGGGATCTAATCTTGAAGTTGAATGTGGTGATCGAATAGCCTTCGTTGGACCAAATGGATCAGGAAAGTCAACTCTTCTGAGATTGATTCTGGGACTCGAAGTACCAGATGATGGAATTGCTTCCTTGGGTCCTCACAATGTTAGCCCTGGTTATTTTGAGCAAAACCAGGCCGAAGCATTAGACCTTGAGAAAACTGTTATAGACACCATGTTCAATGTTGTCCCCAGTTGGACTCAAACAGAAGTCCGTTCATTATTAGGTAGCTTTTGCTTAAGTGATGATTCTGTTTTTAAAGCAGTTGCTCAACTGAGTGGTGGGGAGAAGGCTAGACTTGCGTTGGCTTTGATGTTGGTTAAGCCTTGTAATTTGTTGGTCTTAGATGAACCTACTAATCATCTAGATATACCAGCAAAGCAAATGCTTGAAGATGCATTAAGAGCTTATGAAGGTGCAGCACTTATTGTTTCTCATGATCGTTATTTTATTTCGCGCGTAGCTAATAGAATTGTTGAATTAAGAGATGGCGAGTTGATTCTTTACCGAGGAGATTATGCTTATTATCAGGAAAAGAAATTAGAGGAGAAAGAAGCTGCTGCAAGGGCTGTTGCCTTGGCAGAACGAGAAGCTAAACGCTTGGCGAATAGGGATCGTCAGAGGAAGAGGCAGGCCAAGAAAAAAAAACCAAGCTAGTTTATTTGTATTACTCTATCCTGGGAAAACTTTACATGGCCTTAGGCAGTAAGACTCATTTTTCTTTACCAGACTCAAAAGTTTGCATAGGCTGACAAAACGTATCAATAAAAAGGATGAATCTTTCTTCTGCTAATGGCCCAGGTGATATCGCGCAGAATCTTTCTCAGAGTTGGGATGCTGTAGAAACATATTTTGAATGTATTACTACTTGCTCTTTAGATGACAGAGAATGCATCACACGATGTGTGCAAGAACTGAAAGAATCGGAGAACTAAACTAATTTTAGTTTAGTTTAGCGTTAAAGCCTGTTTATAGACTATGTCTTAATCTATTAATCAGGCTTTTTTTAACAGAAAAAAGACACGTTAAAGATTTTTTATTGATGTTATATCAAGAGGAGTGATATAAAAAATCAATACTTTTCCTTTGCGAAGGATTTCAAAGGCAAGAGGAGAATTTACGCCATGATTATTAATTGCTGAGATTACATTTGTGGGCTCTTTTATTGTTAGACCACCTACGGATGTTATTACATCACCAACTTGAAGTCCTCCTTTATCTCCTGGACCACCATTGATCACATGCCTTATCAAAGCTCCTCTACTGGGTATATTATTTTTACTTTTTTGGTTATTTAATACAGGAGAGAGGCTTACACCAATCATTGGATGACTAACTTTACCTTGCTCAACAAGTTGCTTGGCTATTTCACGAGCACGATTAATAGGGATTGCAAACCCTAAGCCGGCTCCAGGTCCAGATCGAACAAGCGTGTTGATGCCAATGACTTCGCCATTAGCATTTAATAATGGTCCTCCAGAATTTCCAGGATTAATCGCCGCATCTGTTTGGATAAGGTCTAAGCGTTTTCCGGATATTCCTAATTGCGCAACATTCCGATTTAAGTTGCTAATAATACCTAATGTAACTGTATTTTCTAATCCAAACGGATTCCCAACTGCAATTGCCCATTCTCCAACAATTACGTTATCTGAGTTCCCTAATGGTGCGGTGGGCCAAGGGCCAGGACCTTCAAGTTCAATAACAGCCAAATCAGTCAGAGTGTCGCGACCCACTACTTTTCCAGGGATTCTTCGCCCATCAGACATACCAATAATTAATTGATCAGTGCTTTCCACTACATGAGCATTAGTTAAGACGAGTCCTTCAGCAGAAAAAATCACGCCACTGCCTTGACCTCTTTCAATTCGCGGGCGAGCAGAGTGTCTTCCTTGCAGACCGAAAAAATATTGGAAATAGGGATCTATTAATAGCCCTGGAGGTAAAATCTCATTGTTTGGAGTGATTACCGTCCTTTGTGTTTCTATTGTTACGACTGCAGCACCACTTCGGGCTACTGCCTCGGCTACAAAAGATTTTTTAGAAAGTTGCTTTAGGGGAGGATCATTTAATTGTTGTGCTTCTAGCCTTTGCATTAAAGGAGTGTTTGTAAGAGCAGCAGTCCCAAGCAATAACACACAAGAAATTCTCCAAAACCCTTTTTGAATCTCCATAGAGGTTGATTTTGAATAATAGGAATCTAGAGACTCTCTAAACATTTGGGCCAGTCAAAATTGGACTTGATTTACTTAATTATGATTAGTTTTTGAATTGATCAGGGAGCAAGAGACTCATTTGGGATGCAGGAGATGTTCTTTGCGGGAATAGAGCGTGAGCTGAACGTAGCCTCGAGGTTGCTTATTATTCATTTATCTTTGCTATGGATTCAGATTTTCTTCTTAGGCCTATGTTCTTTCCAATTCAACTACCCGTTTGTGTGTGAGCTCGAAGAAGCTCACTCTATTTAGGCCAGATGAGCACTGATTACCAGAGCTGTTGATTTAAGCCGATCACTTTTGCTTCTTCAATCAATCTCATGTTGAGCTCTCTATTCCCAGTTCTCTACTGCTTCGCTTTTATTATTTTGCTTTGGCAAGCTTTTCGTGTGATGGGTCGAGGTTTTTTTGCAGACCAGAACTCAGGTCGTTTAGACCTTAATGGACCTAATTCCAAAGACGATCGCACAGGCCGTTTAACTATTCACCCTGAGCTTCTCGATCAAGAAGGAAGGATCACGGATGAGGAGTTGCTTACTGTTCGTTTCTCAGGAGATGTTGACCCACCGCAGTCAGCTGAAACCTCAGCTGAATAAGATTAGTAAATAGAAATGTGTCCAAGCGTGGCACTGCATATAACTCGCAAGGGGAGTGATTAGTGGATCAAAAAACACGCATCGTTGTTGCAGTTATCAAAACTGTGAAATTGCCTCCTAGATTTCGGTTGCGAATCTTGAAGGAAGAACCAGTGAGGCTTGAGTTAAGCCTCACTCCTGCGTATGGGAAAAAGCCAATTCAAGTTGGTTTGGTTGAATCCCTTGACTTGGTAGCTAGACGTGACAGAGAGGGGCGAATTCCAAGAGACCTTCAGGGGACTTGGGACTGGACAGTGCGTCATGGGGAGGTCAGTACGGGCGGGTGGAATCCATTTTTAAAAGAAGCACTTCAAACAATGTTTGAGACAGGTTTGCCCGCGATTATTTATGAAGAGCTCACTGGTGAGGATTACCATCCTGTAGATGGATCCAGACACGTTCGATGAGTCTGCTTCTCAATTAATGGAGCATGGAGCATGTTTTGTGAATTGGGTTTTGTGAAGGCATGAGCTGACTAGAAGTTTGCTTGAATGACTTATTTCTTCTTCTTGAATAATGTCCACATTAGGTGTGGATATGTTGCTTATTAGATTTTTTCGAGGCTTATGGGGCAAGTTATCGTAGTTTTTATTAAAATAATTTAGTTTCTGAGTCTTTCATGTCTGACAACAAGGAGCCTAGGTTTGGCTTTGTCAATTTTGCGGAGACCTGGAATGGTCGTTTGGCAATGTTGGGTATCCTTATAGGTCTAAGTACCGAACTTTTGACAGGGCAAGGCATTCTTGTTCAAATGGGATTGGGATGAAAACATTTCCAGCTCAATTCCCAAATTAATTGTGTAGGTTGATTTTTATTTGTAAAGCGATGTAATTAGGCTTTAGAAGTACATATAATTATCCAAGAAGTTGGACATTGATTCAATCACAGTGGCTAGATTTTTTGTGAACAACCGACGAGATGGGGCACGGATGATTAGTAGTGGCCTGGTCATATCAACAATTGCTGCAACTCAACTTAATTACTTATGGGGACAGATTCTTTGTTTGGTAAGTTTGTCAATTTGTTTGTATTGGGGCTTGGCCTACCGTCGCCTTGGTCGTTGAATCTCTTCCACAATATTCAGTTCAAGAGCTAAATGCGGCTGTTGGAAACTTGCTTGCAAGAGGCTTCGCGCCTAAATTCTTATTGCAGGCAACTGTTTCTAAGTGTCAACTAAAAAAAGGACATCTTTGGTTAACATTAACTGACTCTAAGGCCAGCATTACAGCTGTGGTATGGGCTTCTACATTAAATAAAATTAATTTCACACCTAATGAAGACGATGGTGTTTTGATTGTAGGAAGATTGAATTTTTGGGAAGCTAGAGCGACCTTAAATATTCAAGTTTTAGATATTCGCCCTAGCATTTCAACAGTACTAAGACAATTTGAATTGGTCAAACTTACTCTACTTAAGGAAGGATTATTGGATGAAAGTAGGCGAAGAAAATTACCTACTTATCCAAATAGAATAGCAATTCTTACTAGTGTTCCAAGTTCTGCTTTGGCTGACATGCTCAGCACTGCCAAGGATCGTTGGCCATTGTCAAAATTATTAATTATTCCAATCCCTGTTCAGGGCAGGGTGGAAAGTCAAATCCAATTAGTTTTGCGTCGCTTGGCTAAGTGTCATAAGAAACTTTTCATAGATGTCATTGTTTTGGCACGTGGTGGAGGAAGTAGAGAAGATCTGATGGTTTTTGATAATGAAGAATTATGTAGAGAATTAGCTGGTTTTCCTTTGCCTGTTGTGACCGGACTAGGACATGAAGATGATTGGACAGTTGCTGATTTAGTTGCTGATTATCGTGCCGCTACTCCTACTGCTGCAATAGTTTCTTTGTTGCCTAGTCGTAAGGCTTTAAGGGGACTATTGGCTCAAAAGAGGCAACGTTTGAATGATTGTTGTGCTTGGATAATCAGAAGAGATCGTCAGATTTTGTTGTCTCATAGAAAGGCATTGGAGGCTCAAACACCAGTAAAGTTAATTCGCAATCAGAAGAGTCGGCTTAGGCATAGATATCAACTTCTGAATGCTTTATCTCCAGATCGTTGGTTTTCTAAAGGTTTTGCGATTCTAAAAAATACTTCAGGTATGACTATTACCTCTATTAAACAAGTTTCATTACAAGAGAACTTGACCATTGAACTAAAGGATGGTCAGATTGATTTTGTCAGTGAGAAGATTTCTCCCTCTAAGGATTTAAAGTGAACAAGAGAAAATTACGTAAAGATGACTTTCATGACAATGAAATAGCTTTAGATTTATCTGAAAAAAATCAGGATTCATTGAATTTAATTCCACAGGAAATTGAAGAGATTCGAAAGAATGTTCTAGCTTTAACTTATGAAGAGTCCTTGAAGGAATTAGATTTACTTATATCTGATTTGCAAGATGAGAATTTACCTATTACGAATTTACAAAATTCTTATTCTAAAGCAAAGATTTATCTTGAGCATTGTGAATCTTTATTGGATACCCTGGAACAGGAAATTATTCAATTGGAACCGGAAAATTTAACTTCAACTATTTTTAAAGAATAAATAATTTAAGAGAAAGCTTTTAAATGTCATCATTTGCATCTTCAGCGATGATGTCAATAGTTGCTGATTTAGCAGGAATTGAGGTGTCAGGTTTGGAGGCTTTATAAACTCGATCTTCCTTTTTAGGGTACTCAGATCCACATATTGGACAATTCATTGTATTAGCAATTGTATTTGCTCCGCATACTGTGCATGTAATCATTTTGGATTGGAGTACGCGCCAACCTAACCAACCAAGACCTGCAAGTATTAATGGAAGTGTAAAAAAAGCCAGCATTAAACCACCCGCTAGATCTAATAGGAATCTGCCTGCAGCAGTTGGCAAAAGAAGAATGAGAATTACAGCCAACCAGAGCAGAGGAGAGGGTCTGGCCATTTGAAACTCTATGCGAGACTTTTATATTGGCTTATGTAATTCATATTTCGGGTTTCAAAGAGTGCGGATCTCCGTGCCGATTTCTAGACATGCGGGCTAGCACTACACTCCAGCATTGACCAAAATAAATTATTACGCCAACCATCCATACCCATAGTGTTAAAACTAAAACTCCTCCTATGAATCCATAAGCTTGAAAACGAGATCCCAGGGAGAGGATACTTCGACTAACCGCTAGATTTAATATTGTCAGCAATGTTCCAATCATTAATGCTCCTGGAATTAGTGGTTGAATTGGAACTCGGCGGCTTGGTAATAATGCTTGCAAGAACAATGCCATGACTGAAAGCCCTAGGAAAGGGATGACGAATTGACCTACTTCAAGGACAGGGATTTTGGATAATGAACTCGCTATCCAAGGACTGGTACTTGTCAGATCTTCTAAGACAGCCCCAGGAATCATTCGAACATTTGTACTGATTTGATCCAGTACAACAAGTAGGCCAACTACTAAAACAACAAGGAAAGCCTCTATTCGAGTTCGTATAAACTTGAAAGCTTGAATTCGCCAAGGGGCAGGAAATTTACTGGAAGAAGGTAATGCATCATTCCAAAGACGATCTGCTCCTCTTTGCAAGGTTAAATAGGCATTACCTGCGGTGACCATAAGAAATATTGCACCCAGCAGGCCCGCTCCAAAGCCTTGATTTACAAGCTTTTCCAAAGTGCTATCAACTAAACCAACTACAGAAGGAGGCAAAACTTGAGCCGCGAAATTAATTATTTGTTGATCGAGGCCAGGTTGTTTGCCTAGAAACCAAGAAGCAACCGAAAGAGATATTAATAAAACTGGGAAGAATGATTGCAGACTGTAATACGCGAAAGCTGCACTTAGATCTACGCAATCACAGCGTGACCAACTTTTATAGGCTTCCCAAAGGCTCCCAATAAACCATTGAGTCTTGTGTCTCCAGCGAGGCCTTACGTCTGCTCTGAACCTGATAGTTATAACGCTAGCTCCCTAAGTAGTTTACTTTGAGCAAATAATAAAGCAGTTAATTCAATTTGAACAATATCTCTTTACCAAAAACTATTTTAGAGTTTTAGTGGAAATCACTCTGCTCATAGCCTATCGAATTAAGTATTTACTCGTGTAATAAAATTTCTCCCCAAGGGAGTAATTTTTCCAACTCTTTATTAGAACTGGCTGTGAGCAAAGGGAAGTTTGCAGAACTTAAATCTTGTCCTGATTGAAGATTAGATGGATTTAAATCTAGCCATTTAATAGGACAGCTAAGCTCTGTTAATACAAGCCAAGCTGAGGCAAGATCCCAGATTTTTGGAGTCGCCTCTAGTGCAGCAATTGTTTGTCCAATGGCTACACTGGTCATGTTTAAACTGGAAACTCCTAGCAAACGAATCTTTCCTGGAAAGGGGTTTTCAGGCTTACGTTGCAGTATTCGAATTGAACGGCTACATAATGAAACGCAAGCGCTCCCAGTGGCATATCTATATTGAGATGTCAGGGAGTCACCATTGAGCCATACTCCTTTCCCTTTAATGGCAATAATTCTTTTTTTGAGAGCAGGTATATCTAAAAATGCTGTTTCTGGTTTTCCATCTACAAAGCGCGCCACTGAAATAGCCCAATATGGGATTCCAGCTGCAAAATTGGTAGTTCCGTCTAATGGATCTACTACCCAATATGCAGGAGAATTAGGAACTATTTGAGAGCCTTCTTCACTTAAAATTCCTTCATTTGGAGCCAGAGAAGAAATGCCTTCGACCAGTGTTTGATCACTCCAACGATCACATGCAGTAATCAAAGTTCCATCAGATTTGATATCTGAAGTGATATTTCCAAAATCATTTCTTTGTCTTTGAGCAACTCGGTCAATAAGTGAATTGATTTTACTTAATTGAAGTTCGCTAAGGCTTTTAGGCGAAAAATTTGAGTTCATTTTTTATTACTGATAGTGGATGCTTTACAAGCCGGGATCAGTGGAAAAGGTTCAATTGGAACATTAATCATGTCATCTTCTTCTACTTTATTCGGGGACATTTTGACTGAGTCACAAGCTTCTATATGATCTATTCCTGTTCTTCGCCTTAATTGAGCCAAGCTTGTATTATAAGTAGTTATAGCATCTGAATAGCGTACCTCTGCTTGTGTTAAATCTCTTTGGTTATTAACTACTTCACGTTGAGTTGTTACTCCAGCTTGGAACCTTAATCTAGCTAGTCTTAGTGACTCTCTTGAAGCAATTACTTCACGAGTGGTAGTTGCAATATCTTGATTGGCTGTTTTTAGTTTGAAGAAACTTTGTTCTACTTCTTTACGTATTAAAGATCGCGTTGATGCGAAAACATCCTCGGCTTCTTTGGCTTTTTGTTTGTTATATCTATAAAGGGCTTTTGATCTACCACCGTCAAAAATACTCCATGTCATGTTAAGTCCTACTGTATTAGAAAGAGATCGACTATAGTCATCCATATCTACATCTAAATTCGATCCTATACCAGTCTGCCCTTGTAACCTAGAATAACTTAATGTATTAACAAGGCTAAGGATGGGTTGAGTAGCGGCTAGTGCTGAGTTTGCATTGCTATTGCTAATAGATACATCTAATAAAAGTTTATCCAGCTCTTCTCGAAAGGAATATGCCGCAACTATACTTTCTTGTAATGAGGCTTTCCATAGGCCAATAACTTGTGCTGCAGAAGCGGCAGTAGGTGTAATTTCAGGAGTTAAATTCAACATTGATGCAAGTTCACGACGTGTAATCTTTTGATCACCTAACTTGCTTGTTAAAAGTTGCTTGTCTCTGGCCAGTTGAGTCTCTGCTTCTAGTACTTCTAACCTTGTTGCTACACCAGCTTCAAATCTAGCTTTGGCATCCCGTAGGCTAATTAGGGACGCTCGCATTGATTGTTTGCCAATGCGTACTCCTTCATCAGCTCTTTGCAATAAGAAATATTGACTAACAGCCTGTAGGCGCAAATCTCTTAATGTGACTAAATAACTATCTCGAGCCTGCTCATATGCATCTCTTGCCGCTGCAATTTCTGGTACTCGAGCAGGATCTATGAGTTTCCATTGAACTTGCAGTGCTAAGGAGGTTCTCCATTGCCTCCCTGATGAATTTGAACCAAAATCAGGGTTTCTAGTTTGTTCAATAGTTAGATATTCTGGCAGCCCATTTGCTGTTAAGTTGATAGTTGGATACCATCGAGAAATAGATGCAAGCAATAAAGATTTAGATTGATCAATTCTTCTTTCCATTGCTTTTAAACTTGGATTATTCATTTCTACTAACGCTTCTATGTCAGCTAATGTTAAAGGCTTGAGATTTGTTATTTTTACTTCTTCAGGGTTGGTTGGAAGGGAAAGACTGTGGCGATACTGAAGTGATTCACGTTCCGTTTTGTTCAGACTTTCTTTAACTGATGAAGATTGCGATTTTTTTGCTTTTCTACGAGAACCTTTTAGTTCAATTGTATTAGCGAGATTGGCTAACTGGTTGAAGGCTGGATGATTTGCCCAGTCTTTTGTTAGAGATATGGAATCACTGACAGGCACTTCAACTTGAACAGACTGATTTGCCTTAACCGTTTCGACCCCTTGGATCAGAATTCCGGCTAGAAAAATGATTTTTGCAGTAATCCTCTGCACAGTATTCCTCAAACTGAGCCGAACTTAACGAATTTCTGAGGAATCACCCATTAGTGTCTTCACGATATCTTGGGCTCCATGCACAACGCGAACAGGAATATCCAGCGATTGCTTAAATTCTGACAATGTCATGTCGTCAAGAAAGAGGTCTTCATCGTGTCTCAACATTATTGATGGCAGCAGAAGTTCATCTCCAAGTTCTTGTCCTTTTAAACCTTTTAGGAGGTCTTCCCCTGTTAATAGACCAGTAACAATTTGCTCTTGTCCCCAATGTGGGCTTGGGAGTCCATATATTAAAACAGTTAAACCTTCTACTCTATTAAGTCTCTGACAGGCTGGAGCTAAAGCTTTTGAGACAAGTCGCCCTACAACCCAACTGCTTTTTTTCGGTGATGGAAGTTTCTTGGGTAGCTTTCTTGTAGCAATATCCATTTCTTCTAGAAATGCCCTAATACTGCCTACGCCATTTTGTTGTTGAGGTAGATCTTCGTACTTTTGACGAGGTGGCAACGACTGGCCTGCGATTAGGTACCATTCATCCGAAAGCCAGGCGAAATTAGAGCCTAAATGGGCCTTGAATTGCTTTTGTAAAAGCTCTACTTGATTGATAACTTTTTTCGCACAGATATCACTTACTGGAATTAGTTTGTCATTCATGGGACGAAAACGTGTAAGCCCAACTGGGACAACTGCTGTTGAAAGTACACTTGGCCAGTCACCTTCAGCATGCTTAGCAAGGTCACACAGTGTATTTTCTAATGCTTGCCCATCATTTAACCCTGGACAAACAACAACTTGTGCATGAATTTGGAGGTTTCTTTTAGCAAACCAATGTAATTGTTCTTTTAGCTGACCTGCTCGTGGATTTTTGAGTAATTTTGTTCGAAGATTTGGATCTGTTGCGTGTACTGATACAAATAATGGTGAAAGACGTTGCTCTTCAATTCGATGCCAGTCAGCTTCTGTGAGATTTGTAAGTGTTAGGTAGGAACCATACAGAAAACTTAGTCGAAAGTCATCATCTTTAAGATATAAACTTTCTCTTTTTCCAGGTGGTTGTTGATCAATAAAGCAAAATGGACAATGGTTATTACATTGTTTTAAGCCGTCGAATAATGCTTCGGTAAAAACAAGACCGAGGGCATCATCAGCATCTTTTTCCAGATCGACAGTATGCAATTCTCCATTTTTATCAATGACTTCTAGATGCAACTCTTCATCAACTATTAGAAATTGATAGTCAATTAGATCTCTGGGGTGAAATCCATTAATGCTCATCAACTTATCCCCTTTTTCAAAGCCTATGGCTTCTCCTATAGACCCAGGTTCAACAGATTCAACTACTGCTGGTATTGGTTTGTTTTTATTTATTGTCCCGGGATTAGTTGATGTAGCTGAGAGTCCCGAGGATGGCTCTTTCCACACTGTAGAAGGTCTTTAATTAAAGTTTAGAGGAAGTGGAACCACCAAATCAGCAAGCCCACTCCAAATACAAGTCTATATGTAATAAAAATCTTGGTACTATTTGTCTGCAGATATTTAATTAGCCAGTCTATAGCAAGCCAGGAGACGATTGCGGCAGAGCTGATTCCGACAAGTAGCGGGAGAAATACTATGGTGATTTCTTCATGGAAAGCATTTTGTAATTCACTTAACCCTGCAATACAGATTGCTGGTATACCAAGTAAAAAAGAAAGCCGTGCTGCGTCTGTTCGTTTAAATCCATGAATTAGTGAAGTTGTCAACGTTATTCCAGATCTGGACACTCCTGGCAGGAGGGCAAGCATTTGGCCAAGACCAATGATTAAGCCATCTTTTCCATTGATTTTTCCTAAGGATTTAATTTGATCACCTGTTTTTTCTGCCCATCCAAGCAAAATTGCCATACCAATAGAAATCAATGCGATAGAGGGAATACTTCTTAAAGGAGAATTTTCGAAAGTAGGCCAGAAGAATTTGACTGCCATTCCAGCCAGAAGAATTGGTAATGTCCCTAATGTGATAGCAACACCTAGTTGGGCATATGGCTCACGCCATCGCCCTTGTCTTATCCCAGAAGCGATTGCTTTTAGGACTTGCCTCAGGTCCTTTCTGAAATATGTAAGTACTGCGAAGATACTGCCAAGTTGTATGACTGCCGATATCGATACTCCAGGGTCTTCCCAGCCAAGAATTAATGGAAGTACTTTGAGATGGGCGGTACTACTTATTGGTAGGAACTCTGTAGCACCTTGTACCAAACCAAGTACAAGGTATCTCCAGCAAGCTTCTATTAATTCTTTTCCTTGATCTAGTTCAGTCATTGACTCGATTCATTACAAAACGGTTGGTTACTACAAAACGATTTGCATACGTAGTTCAAAGCTTGCATGACAATCTTCTAAGGTTCTGTGTCTTTGCTTGAAAGTTGGGGGGGGGGGCGTTGTCTAGTGGTTCAATCAGAACAGCATCCCTTGGCAGTTCAACTTCTGTCATTAATCAATCCCTGAGTTATCCCTTGCAATCGGAGAGGTCATCAGTTTCAGAGTCTTATTTGTCACGACCTAGGACTCTTCAATTCTGGGCAAGTGCCTTGGTTGTGTTGCCGGTTTTTTTGCAAGCTCCATGGGCGCATCTGCATCCATTATCGGCATGCCTTTTTACATTTGTTTTATTGGGATGTGGAGTCGCATTGGCTCAGTTTGGAGGTCATAGGTGGTTTCAGGTGGGTTCATTACTTATTGGTGTCAGTGGCAGTTGGCTTGGTGGTTGTCTTTTTTGGGGTTGGCTTCGTTCCCATCCAGTCCTTCATATTCCTGTTGAAGCCGTCGCGTTGCCACTGGCTTTTATTGGATTGTCAACTCGATGGAGACTTGGTGCTGGATTTTATGTCTCTTGTTTACTTGGCACTGCTTTCACGGATCTAATGATGGTTTGCACAGGGGTAATGAATAGATGGCCAGAGGTGGTCATGGCTCCCATGCAAGAAGCGCCACAAATTCTTCATCAGACAGCAGACCAATTATTGAGTCCTAAGCCAATATTTTTACTCATAATTGCTGCAGTTTTGATAATGCTTATGGCTCGTTTAATGCATCAAAGGGGAAGTATGAACTCTTCTTTTGGTAGAACATGGTTGGTTGCTAGTGCAGCCCTTACAACGACTTTGTGGGTTGATGGCCTTTTTTTGTTGTCAGCATTCTTTCAGCCAAGGTTCAGTGGATTGATCTGAGAAGACATTTCAAAGCTGATCAGATAAATGCCTAGAGGTTCTTTGTTTTCAGTCAACTCCATACCTTCACGGATTTGGGATGTTGTTGTGATAGGTGCAGGTGCTGCAGGATTAATGACTTGTCTTGAATTACCTTCTGAGTTCAAGGTTTTGTTATTAAACCGGAACACCAGTAGGCGGTCATCAAGTCGCTGGGCACAAGGAGGCATGGCTGCTGTTACGCGAGCAGAGGATAGTTTGAAGAGTCATGCCGAAGACACTATTAACGCCGGTGCTGGTTTATGTGATCGAGATGCAGTCAATATGTTGGTGAATGAGGCTCCTAAATGCGTTGCGCATCTTCAGCAGCTAGGCATGGAGTTTGATCAAGAATTTGGAGAGCTCTCAACAACTTTGGAGGCAGCACATAGTCATCGCAGAGTGTTGCATGTGAAAGATCGCACTGGTCGGGCTTTGATCGAAGTGCTTCAAGAACAAGTTGAACAGCGACCAAACCTCATCCATCGTCGAGGAGTCCGTGTTACCCAACTTTTGGTGGAGCACAATCGATGCTATGGAGTTCAAGTTCTTGATGGTCCATTTCTCCAGTGGATTTCAGCAAGAGCAGTAGTCCTGGCGACTGGTGGTGGTGGTGATTTATATGCAAATACAACTAATCCCTCCCAGGCTTGTGGCGAGGGATTGGCCTTGGCTTGGCGTGCAGGGGCAGTTGTTGAGGATTTGGAATTTGTTCAGTTTCATCCGACAGCCTTGAAATTGGAGGGTGCCCCATCTTTTCTGATTTCTGAGGCATTGAGAGGCGAGGGAGCAGTTTTGGTGGATCGTTTTGGAGAGAGTGCCGTGCGTAACTTGAGTGGTGGTGATCTTGCTACCAGAGATCAAGTGAGTAGGGCTTTGGTTGAGACGATGCAATGTCAAGGAATTGATCATGTGAATCTTGACCTCTCTGCTATCCCTTCCATTAGGGCTGAAGATCGATTCCCTACTATTTTTGAGCGTTGCAGGGAATTTGGTTTAGATCCTTTGAAAGGATTGATTCCTGTTGCCCCTGCAGCTCATTATTGGATGGGAGGTGTTGCTACGAATTTGGATGCAGCTACAACTTTGCCTGGTTTATATGCAGTTGGTGAGGTTGCTTGTACTGGTTTGCATGGGGCTAACAGATTGGCAAGTAATTCTTTGATTGAATGTCTTGTATTCGCAAGGCAGATGGCCAACCTTGAGTTAGGTCCTTCCCTGAAATCTTTTGATGTAAACCAAGAGTTGCACACTGTGCCTTGTTCTTTCCCTTTAAATGGGATTCAGAGCTCCGAAGATTTAATTCATGCGATACAACAGTTGCGAGAACTTTGCTGGAGAGAGGCAGGGGTGAATCGCTCTGCGCAAGGAATGTTGAATGCTCTTCTTAAAATTAGAAAATCCTTTCAAGAATTAGCTCAGGAACCTTTATTAAATCTTGTTGATTTGCAACAGTATGGAGAAGTTTATCTTTTTGATGATCGTTCACGAAGAGATTTAAATCTTTTACTTGATTTGACTCATCGTCAGATGAGCAGCTCATTACTTTTAGAGGCTTGTCTGTTTCGTACAGAAAGTAGAGGAGGTCATTTTAGAAGAGACGCTCCGACGGCATTGCCATACTGGAAGTGCCATTCACGGCAAAAACTTGGAGAAGTCTTAAGTACTCGACCGGTGAAATAATTAGTAGGTGCTTCTAGAAATCTCTAGATCCTATATAATTACTAAGATCTGCTAATTCTTCAAGTGTTTTAACTCCAGAATCTATTTTCCCATTGATTTCCCAAGATGGAAAACCACTAATTCCTTTACTTTCGCATAGAGATCTTTGATTATTAAGTCCATCTTCTGCACATTCAATTATCGTAAGTGTATTTGAGGCCTCCTTCCCTAACATTTCTTTTTGATCATGGCAGTGAGGGCACCAATAAGCACTGTACATTACAACTCCTTTTGCTTTTAAATGCTTTGCTAATTTGACCTGATTAGAATTGCTAATTGTTTTGACACTTGGTGGTAATCCTATAACATTTTCGGCATTAACAGCCTTATTAGGCTCTATAGAGGATGACCAGATTAATCCTCCTAGGAGTATGCCAAGTGAAAGCAAAATTCCTCTAAAAAATAACTTGCTATAATCATCCCATCCTCCACCTATTATTGAAAGGATTAGGATTAAAAAAGAAATACATGCTGAAAGAATACAAAAGAAACAGAAAGCTTTGATTTTGAAAAGCATTAGCCAGATCAAAAGCAAGCTAAAAATGCTCATGCTGCATGAAATAGCAAATAAACCCCACCAACTTCTTCGAGACACGTCATTTTTGCTCTCAGATATTCTTGGAATAAACGGCAGGAAGGCCATTACCAGAAGAGAGAGATAGCTAATTAACCCCAGCAAAGATAAAGGTATGACAAAGTTGTTTCCTTGAAAAATGGTTCCCCATGGACTATTTAGGACTCTGTCACAACCTTCTGAGCTTCCTGGACAGGTAAGAGGTCCTAATAGACCCCATCGATTAAAAGTAATAGACCCTGTATCAATGACTCCTATCGTTGCCAGAATGCCCATTATGACTCTGGCCCACTTCAATCCTTGATCTTGGCGACGGCGACTTTTAAGTCGAGTTGTGCCCATTTCTGATTAATAGATTGCTTAATTGTGGCAGTTTTAGAATGCTCTTGGGTGTTCAGTTAATCAAGGCACCTTTTTTCATAATGCCTCACTCCCACTCTCACTCTCTGTCGGGCATCTCTACTAAGCAAGCTGGCAGACCAACCGTAGCGTTTGCACATTTGGGATGTGAAAAGAATCGTGTTGATACTGAACACATGATTGGGTTGTTGGAAGATGCTGGCTATGGGGTAAGTCCGAATGAAGAAGATGCTGCTGTGGTCGTCGTAAACACTTGTAGTTTTATCCAAGATGCAAGAGAAGAGTCAGTACGTACTTTGGTTGAGTTAGCTGATAAGGGTAAGGAATTGATCATTGCTGGTTGTCTTGCTCAACACTTTCAGGAAGAGTTGTTGACTTCACTGCCAGAGGCGAAGGCAATTGTTGGGACTGGTGATTATCAACATATTGTTGAGGTTCTTGAAAAGGTTGAGGCTGGAGAAAGAGTTAACAAAGTTAGTCAAACACCTGAATTTGTTGGAGATGAAAATTTACCTAGGCATCGTACTAGTGGGGCTTCAGTTGCATACTTAAAAGTTGCTGAGGGGTGTGATTACAGGTGCGCCTTTTGCATTATTCCCAAGTTACGAGGAAATCAGCGAAGTCGCTCAATTGAGTCAATTGTCAAAGAGGCATATCAATTAGCTAAACAAGGTGTAAAGGAGTTGATTTTGATTAGTCAGATCACTACAAATTATGGTTTGGATTTATATGGTCGCCCTTGCCTTGAAGATCTATTGAGGGCTCTTGGGGATGTAGAAATCCCGTGGATAAGAGTTCATTACGCGTACCCTACTGGACTCACTAAAGAAGTCTTAGCTGCCTTTAGAGAAGTACCAAATGTTTTGCCATATCTTGATCTTCCTTTACAGCATAGTCATCCAGATATTCTTAAAGCTATGAACCGACCTTGGCAGGCAAACTTAAACTCTTCTTTGCTAGATAGAATCAGAGAATTACTGCCAGAGGCGATTTTAAGAACTACCTTGATAGTTGGATTCCCTGGAGAAACAGAGTCCCATTTTGAACATCTAGCATCATTTGTTGAGAGTCAGCGCTTTGATCATGTTGGAGTGTTCACTTTCTCCCCTGAAGAAGGAACTTTAGCGGCTTCTTTGTCTAATCAAGTTTCTAGCGAGTTGGCGATTTCAAGGAAAGACAGACTTATGTCTCTGCAGCAACCGATTGCTGCAGCTAAGAACAGTAGTTGGGTTGGCCGCACCGTTGATGTATTAATTGAGAAACAAAACCCTCAGAGTGGTGAGTTGATTGGGCGTTGTGCTCGTTTTGCTCCTGAAGTAGATGGCGAAGTGTTTTTGCGCACAAGTGACATTCAAACCAAGGTAAGCCCTGGTTCAATGGTCTCAGGATTAATTACTGGATCGGATTTATATGATTTGAGCGGAGAGGTGGTTGGTGCAAAAAAAATGATTTCTGCCATTAGAACCAGGGATTGATTTAAATCTATTGCTAATAGCCTGCACGCTTGCTATTTGCTCTAGTGAGATGAGCGATTCGGAGTCGTTTTCCTTCTAATTACTATTTAGATGATTTTTGTACTTTGAAGGATTTTGTTAAGTACAAATGCACCACTGAGGCCAGCGGCAACAACTGCTAGATAGAAGATGATTCCCATTTGAATGACGCGTAGATCACTATTAGATCAGATTATTTGACCTTCTGGGACTAGTTAGTGCGAATTGCTTTTTAGTCTTGAACATATGGCTTACCCATTACGAGACAATTTTCGGCTCGTTGGAGTTCTCTGCCCAGATATAGAGCATGATCTAATCTGCTCAGAGGAGTGGGGCTTCCTTTTTCGGTTAGCTCGATGCCAACTTCTTTAGCAGTGCGACCTTTAAAGATTTTTATTGGTCTTCGCTTCCTTCCCCCTTCACAAGGTAGGGGCTCACCTGTTTCTGGATCAATTGCTCTTCCAATCTCGTCAATATGATTGCTAAATTGTTCTACTACAATTTCCCTTGTTGATGTGTCCAAGTTGATTAAGAAATAACCATGGGGATCCAGGTTGATGAAGCGCTTAGAGAGCTCATCATCAACAGTTTGAATTGTTTGAATATTTGTTTTCTTAATGTTGCTTGAGGCCATAGCATTAATTTAACAATTTAAGTGAAGGAGGTTTAGTCCGAAAGGGCACGTCATTATTTTCTGCGTCTATTTCTCTAAGCATTAGTTCGTTTGCTTTAGGAAGCCATTCTCGGATTAATCCATTCATTTGAGTGTTATACCAACGATGCAAGCTGATATGTGGTTTTGCTAGAAACCCTCTTCGTCTTTTGTGGCTTCCGCCAGCACCTGGATCAAAACTTTTTATACCATTTTCTATAGCCCAGGCAATTGGAGAGTAATAACACACTTCAAAGTGAAGACAATCAATTTCCTCCTGACTTCCCCAATAGCGTCCCCAAAGCATTTCTTTGCTTGCCACGCACAAAGACATTGCTAGTGGTGTTTGGGGATTTCCTCTATGAGCACTGAATAAAACCAATTGATTGCGAAGCTTTGGTGAGGAAAGTTTTCTGAAGAATCCTTCTTCTAAGTATTTGCTCCCCCATGGTCCCCAGCGATTACAGTGGCTTTCATACAAAAAGTACATTTTTTCCATAAGGTTTTGGTTAATTTCAGAACCATTTACTGTAGATACAGTTATACCAAGATCTTTTAGAGATTTTCTCTCTTTTTTTATATTGCGCCTTTGATTTGAATTAAAACTTGCTAGATAATCATTAAAATTTTTTTTACCATTTAAATGCCCTATGCTGTGTTTGTTAATCCAAGTATGGCAACCATTGGCTGTTGCTAAAGATTGCCATACTTGATCTACGTATAGAAAATTACAGCTTAGTATGTGGTGTTTAATTGCGAATTGATCTATAGCTCTTATCATTAAGGCTGTGAGATTAACTTCATCCTCTCCTGGTGATATAAAAAAACGATAACCTTCTACTGGGCTAAAAGGACTCATTCCAATTAGCTTAGGATAATAATGTAAGCCTAAATTTTCTGCTAGTTGAGCAAAGGATTGATCAAAAACAAATTCTCCCCAACTATGTGCTTTGAGATAAAGAGGGGCAAAGGCTATAGGTTGATTGCCACGCCAGAGAGCTAAATGAAGTGGTTGCCAACCATGACTATGAGAAATACTGCCGGACTCTTCAAGTGCTAAAAGCCATTTATAATTATAGAAAGGAATTAAATTTCTATGCAATAAATCTTCCCAATGAGAATTTGGTATTTCTTTTATAGATTGATGCCATTTGGCTACTATCTTGACCATCTTAAGCAATCTTGAGAAAAATATAGTAATAAAACTCTCTTTTGTATAAAGTATTAAGTATATTTTTTGAAGTCAAAAATGATTTAATTGAATTCATATATTTACTTATCAAGATCGGAAGTTTTTCGCTTGCGATTTCGGATGTAGCGAAGTAATAATTCATTGTTATGCAGTGATTGGACTGTTTTCAGATTCCATGCATTTGAATTTGTTAGCGTCTGAGGCAAGCCATTTATTCTATGTGGAATCCAGGTGTGATTACCACCAAGAAGCCTAGGGGTCAAAGTCAGTTGTAACTCGTCTACTTGATCTTGATTTAAAAGGGATGAAATCAATTCTCCACCACCAAGAAGAGCTAGTCGAGATAAGCCCATCTCCGAGAGATTAGATAACGTTTTCTCCCAAGTTTTTTCTATTCGGATAAGGCGAGTAAAACCAGAGAGGTGGTCTAATTGTTCCGATTTTTTTTTGGGACAAATTAGCCAACGCTCTATTGGTTGATGAAAGAAAGGCCACTCAGGATAAAAGTTTTTTTTTCTGCTAACTACCAAAGCGATTGGTTGAGTTGATCGACCTTCTAAACGACGTTGTGAAATCAATGATGGATTGTGGATAAGACAAGTGTTCCGATGTGCTCTCAGGGTTCCCCCACCACACAGGGTTCCATCTGACCATGCAAGTGCCTCTTCCAAAACCTTTCTATCTCCTTCGCCTCCTAATTCAGCCTTGCCTCCATGAGGGAAAGCCAACCGACCATCAATGCTTATTGCTAAAACGAGCCGAACCCATGTTGAGGTCAAAATATCTTTATTGATAATGTACGGTGTTGATTCTTTTTGAGGTTGCGTCTACATCTGTATTTTCTAGGTATATTTCTGCAGCATTATTTGGACTTTCTTGTAGGCGAACTTTGTGCAGAGTTGCACCAATGCTTTTAATAGGTTCTGAAAGAAGATCTGAAATATGAAGTGCAATATTCTCAGCAGTGGGAACACAAGTTTCAAAATAGGAGATATCTTTGTTTAGAAAAGTGTGGTCAAAAACCTCTACGACTAGATCATCTACTAAGCATTGAAGTTTTGAGAGGTCGCAAATCATTCCTGTCCTTTTATTAATAGAGCCTCTTACGGTGATATCTAGAAGATAATTGTGGCCATGGCCATGTGGCCGAGCACATTTTCCGTAGATTCTTTCATTTTCCGTTTGACTCAGCTCGGGCCTGGCTAGGCGATGGGCAGCTGCGAAATGGGTTTGAACGGTAAGAAAAGAGCTCATTGTATTTCCTAGGTAATCAGCCCAAAGGGATGTTTGTTCATAGAGTCTTATCGCTATTAATGGTAAATGTGGATTTAGCCGCTTCCAGATGATCTTTGCAAGGGCTTCTGTGGTTGGCAAACATCCTTCTGGACTAGAAAGTTTAAATTCTGGCCAGGTTTCATTCAAGAAACGAAAGTTGAGTTGACTCGTAATCTCTGAGTGGATGGCATGTTTGACCTCCGAGAGGTTTAGAACCATCCCATTGGCATCTAGTTCTCCGCCCATGGAAACAATTAGTTCATAATTATGCCCATGTCCTGGAGAAATGGCACATGGCCCAAAAGAATTTGTGTTTTCTGTAGTGGATAACTCAGGGAGCCAATACTGATGACTTGCACTAAAGCATGCTCGTCTTGTTATGACACACTTTCGACCTTTTCCATGGAGTCCCTTGGAATTGATCTCAGTCATGTCACATTCAAGTCCCAAAACATCCTAATGAGATTTCAACCGTTTCGTTTTTATGAATCAATCTTCTTCCTCTCATCCCTTGACAAAAAGGTTGGCTGGTCGCAATCTATATCTGATTGGAATGATGGGATGTGGCAAGAGTCGTACAGGACCTCCTTTAGCAAAAGAACTTGCATATAGCTTTGTAGATGTTGATGAAGTTATTGAGAGGCTATTAGGAAAATCGATTCCAAAAATCTTTGAAGAAGAAGGTGAAAGAGGTTTTCGTGAAATTGAAGCACAGGTTTTGAATGCCATTGGTCAGAGACACTCGTTGGTTGTTGCCACTGGTGGTGGAGTTGTGACACGCCATGAGAATTGGGGCGTGCTACATCAAGGGATTGTTATTTGGTTAGATCTAGCCAGAGATGATCTTTTAGAGCGGTTGAAATTAGATTCTGTGAAAAGACCTTTACTTGAAACTGAAGACTCGGATGGTGTTTTTGATGCTCTGTTGAATGAACGCCGACCTCTTTATCTTGAAGCTGATTTGCAAGTGATTATCGGTACTGAGGAGCCTGAATTTGTCGTGCAAAAGATTTTGGAAAGTTTGCCATCAATACTTAGATCTCAGGAGGATTTAGGCGCACCGCAAACCACCTCAGACTAAATCCTGGTTCAATTTCAAGATCACAAGCAGTATCAAGTAAGCGTTGAACTGCTGATTTTGTATTTGGCTGTTGTTGAAGATCTTCAGGGAGTGTCTCTAGCCTTAGTAGCCATTTTTCTAACCATTGGCGGGTTTCCTCGGTAGTGCAAATTTTCTCTTGCTTACCAGGTTCAAGAATCACATAATGACTACAAGACCTGATCAATGGATCTGACATTTTTACCAATCCTTGGATTGTTGATGTGTTAAATCTTGGCGGAATTAGTTTTTAGAGATAGTTCAAGTTGGTCTCGCCATAGAAAAAGTGGGTTGAGCTTTGGATTATCATTAAATCCAGGACAACCTTTATCAGTAAGGGGTAGGCCTGAAGACATTGGGAACTTAAGTAAAGACAATTGAGCGGCTACTGCAATATCAGCAACGCTAAGTGAATTTCCTATAAGCCAAGGATTTGATTCAACAAGACGAGAGATCTTTTCAAGGCTTGTCAGAAGGTTGCCACGTTCACCTTGGTTTATTACTTCACTGAGGTTGCTTAATAGGCTCAAAGGCAGGCTTCTCATGGCTTTACGAAAGGGTTCAGGTATGTTTTCGGGTAATAGGGCAATTCGTAGCTCAGGATCAATCGAGGCAGTTTGAATAAGAATAGATCGAACAGAATTCGCTAATGTTGTGTCTGCCCAATCTTCTATGAGGTGGGCTTGGGCAGCTTCTTGAGGGTCCGTAGGAATTAAATGAGGCAGAGAATTCCGTTGATCTAGATATCGAATAATTTCACTTGAATCAATGATCACATTTTCGCCATCAACCAACACTGGTACTTGTTTTTGGCCAGACAGTCGGAAGATAGATATTTGATCAACTCCAGGACTAATATCGATTGTTTTGTAAGGAATATTCTTTGCCTGACAGGCCATTCGTACTTTGAGGCAGAAAGCAGAATGGCGAAATTGATGAATCTCTAACATGGCTGATCTACCAAAAGACAGGCAGAGTAGCGAGCAAAGTCAATAGCATGCGAAACCAATGGGTGAGTTTTTTGCAAATGTTGCTCGATACCCCAAGTATCTGATCACAATCATTCTTGGAGTATTTGCAGCCGTTTTGGAACCTTTAGTGAAGCGCAGTAGTAATCCAATTACTGCTGTTTCTCTGATAGGAGCATTGATCAGTGGTTTGATTACCCTTGTGTTTATTGTTCGAGCAATGGTTTTTCCAGTTTCTTTTTCTTAGCAATGGCACAAGGACGTCGAGTTGAACGAGTTGCCTCACTCATTCGCCGTGAAGTTAGTGAGTTGCTGATTAGTGGTATTCGTGATGAAAGGGTGCAGCAGGGGATGGTTACGATTACGGAAGTTGTAGTTTCTGGAGATCTACAACATTGCAAGATTTTTGTGAGTATTTATGGAAAAAAAACTCATCAGGCGGATGTCCTTGCAGGCTTACATTCAGCAAGTGGTTTTTTGAGAGGTGAATTGGCAAGAAGATTGGCCATGAGGCGTGCTCCAGAGGTTGTTTTTAAATTAGATCAGGGTTTGGAGAAAGGTACTAATGTTATTAAACTTTTAGATGAACTGGAGCATGCAAGGGAAAGTCGTATTGCTATTGACTTAGACAAAAATGAACAAAAATGAGTATCAATAGCCATATTGATTTGAGTAGTCAGGTGGCTGAATTATTGATAGTTCGCGCTAGTGGTCATGCTTTTGATATTCAGCGTAACTATCCCTTATGGGAATTAAGCAATAAACAAATTCAAAGGCTTTTAAAAGTTGGTGTAGGAGGAGTTATTTTTTTTGGAGGGACAAGTATTGAGTTGCAACATCGATGTCAAACGATCAAGAAATGGACTGCAAAACCTTTATTGCTTTGTGCTGATATTGAAGAGGGATTGGGGCAAAGGTTCCCTGGTGGGACTTGGTTTGTTCCACCAATTGCTCTTGGTCGGATGTATGCGATAGACCCAGAGAGGGCAATGAAATTGGCTGAGAGCTATGGATGCTCTACAGGTTCTCAGGCTAGAAAGTGTGGCCTCAACTGGGTTCTTGCACCAGTTTGTGATGTAAACACTAATCCTTCTAATCCTGTTATTAATGTGAGGGCCTGGGGCGAGGACCCAGTAATAGTTTCTGAATTGACATGTGCCTTCCATAAAGGTTTGGTTTCTCAAGGGGTTTTGTCATGTGCCAAGCATTTTCCAGGTCATGGAGATAGCAGTGTTGACTCACATTTGGATTTACCGACTCTTACTCATGACAGGAATCGACTAACAAAACTTGAACTCGTTCCCTTTAAGGAAGTAATTGTTAATGGTGTAAGTGCTGTGATGACAGGGCACTTGCTATTGAGGAATCTTGATCCCAAGAACCCTGCGTCGCTTTCTCAGCTTGTTATCAATCAGTTACTTAGAAAACAGCTTGGGTTTGATGGTTTAGTTGTTACTGATGCACTGGTGATGCATGCAATTAGTAATAAATATGGTGCCGGAGAGGCTGCTGTGATGGCCTTTGAGGCTGGGAGCGATTTAATTCTCATGCCTGAGAATCCTGATGAGGCTATTAAGGAAATTTGTAAAGCCTTGCGATCTGGAAGGATTCCTATGGAGAGGTTGCATGAAGCATTAGAGCGTAGACAAATAGCATTGGAGAATGTTGAAAGGTTTTTTCCTGCTTCTTCTAAGAAATTACCTAATGTATGCAACGAAGAACTTCAGACTAATGACGATAAAGAAATTGCGAGTGAATTGATATTGAAAACTTTAGAGGTACTTAATCCAGGAGGAATTAAAGCTCCAATAAATGGTATTAACTTACTGCGGATAGATAGTATGATTTCCTGCCCATTTATTACTAATAACTCCCCCTCAATTTGTTTGCCTGAGAGTGCAGGCTTTAAAAGCATTGTTTCACATAAAATGACACCAAGTATATGGACCAATGATATCAATTCACCTCTCGACTTGAATCTGTTAGGGGAGAAGATGATATTGCTACAACTCTTTATAAGAGGTAATCCTTTTGTGGCCAATTCCTATGATCAAGAGCCTTGGGAGGCAGCAATAAGACAACTTCAATATAAAAAACTACTTGCTGGATTAGTTGTTTTTGGAAGTCCATATATTTGGGATAGCTTGATTAAGGTTCTGGACTCTTCCATACCTGCTGCATATAGTCCTGGACAAATGTTACCTGCTCAGCGAGAGGCTCTATCGAAATTAATTATGTTAGCTCCTCACTCAAGACTTTCTCAATCGGATCTGCCACATGCCTTCACTGATTAGAGTAATAAAATTCTAGTGGAGCAAAGAATTTAATTGTGTACACAAAATGAACCTTAATTTACCATTGACTGGCAAAACTGTTGTTATAACTAGAGCTCAACGGCAGCAAGGTGAAGCCCATCATATTTTTACAGCAGCTGGCGCATCTGTTATTGATCTACCTGCTTTGGTTATTGGTCCTCCAGATAAATGGGATCCTTTAGATGAAGCATTATCAGAATTAGAAACTTTTGATTGGATTATTTTCTCTAGTACTAATGGTGTAAATGCTGTAGAGCAAAGACTTAAATTGCTTGGTCAAACTTTGGCAAGTCGTTTGAAAAGTTTGAAGATAGCAGCAGTAGGAAGGAAAACTGCTAGCAGATTAGAAGAGCTTAGTTCTTCTCCAGATTTTGTTCCTCCAAATTTTGTTGCTGATAGTTTGATTAAGCATTTTCCATTTTCTGGTGAAGCTATGAAAATTCTTATTCCTAGAGTTCAAAGTGGAGGAAGAACGATTTTAGCTGATACTTTTGGCAAGGTAGGGATGGAAGTGGTTGAAGTTGCAGCATATGAATCTTGTTGCCCTGAAAAGATGCCAGAAAATACTGCTAAGGCATTTATTAATTCATCAGTAGATGCGATAATTTTTACTAGTGGTAAAACTGTGGTTCATACTGCAAGATTGATGAATAGTAGATTTGGGACAGAATGGAAAATGAAACTGCATCATGTGAAGATTCTTTCTATAGGCCCACAGACAAGCCTTAGTTGTTTGAAGCAATTTGCAAGAGTTGACAAAGAAGCAGACCCCCATGATTTGCAAGGTTTGCTTAGTGCTTGTATAGAGGTGTTCAATTAAATTCACAGAGTAAATTTAATTGATAAATATTATTAACTTTAATTCAAAATAAATAGAATTTATTATAAGTGAGCAAATTTAATATAAGAACTTTTTGTCGTCCAAGAATCGATAATGGTCTATTTATCTTTACCATGACCACTTTCTACAAGAGCTTTGAATCTATCAAGATTTGCTTGCAATTCACTTGTGACCATGCCTCCTAAAATGCTTGGCTCCATTAAAGGGGCCAGTATCTTGGGCAGCTCATAGGCAACACTTAGCTTAACGATTGTGCGTTCTTCTTCCTCTGTATAAAAACGGACACATCCCTTTGTAGGTAAACCACCTACAGATTCCCATTGTAATTTTTGTGCTTCAATTCTTTCGTTGATTTTTGCCTTCCATTTAAATCGAAAGCCGTTAGCGGCTAATGTCCATTCTGTTAAATCAGGCAGGGTCTTAATGGATTCATCAATTGTCTTTACTGATTCGATCCAACTCATCCATAGAGGCATTGCTTCAAGGTCACTCCATACCGCCCATACTTGATTGACTGGTGCTTTGATGTCGCAAATAACTGTGTGCTCAAGCCAACGTCCCATGGTTAATTAACCGCTTCATTTGTTGCCAGATTGGCAGATTGGCAAAGCATTGCAGCTGCTGCAAGATGACCGCTCATTGTCGCACCTTCCATGGAGTCGATGTAGTCCTGTCTGGTATAGCTTCCAGCCAAGAAAAAGTTCCCGATAGGGGTTGCTTGTGCTGGGCGATATGGTTCCATTCCTGGAGCTTCTCGGTATAAAGAGTGGGCAAGCTTCACGACATTGCTCCAAATCAATTTTAAGGAGCGGGATGAAGGGAACAGTTCACGGACTTGAGCATCAGTGTGGGAGACAATTTGCTCAACGGACTTACTAATCCATGGATCTCCTGGTGTCAGTACACATTGAAGGAGTGAGCCAAGTTCTTGACGGTAATAGTCCTCAGGACTAGTCAGCGCAAGGTCAGCAAAACAACTGAAGTCAGCATCAGCTGTATAAAGCAAATTATCTAGACCGGAGGGAGTTTGCAGATTTCGACGGGCTGAGTCATCTTTTAATTCAGTTACCCAGCCGTCATATCTAAGTTGAACAGTTGCAACAGGAACTGCTTCTAGTTTTTGTATGTTTGAAAATTGTTGAAAACGGTTCCATTCGGTTGGAATTAATTTCTTGATACCTTGAACATCACATGCAGCTAGATATTTGTCGGCATTAATCATTAGTTCTCCATCTGGAGTAGTGAGACTTATACCAGTTACTTCAGGGATCTCTGCTTCTTGAAAGTGGATCTTTTTCACACGGTGTCTTAGATGAATTTTTGCCCCTTTTTTTTGGATGTAATCAAGAATAGGTTTTGTTAACCAGCGATGGGGTGATCCTTTGAGGAGATTTAGCTTCGATGCTTCAGTACGTGCTGCAAACATCATGAAGATTGTGAGCATGCAGCGTGCTGAAATTGCTTCACAGTTAATGAATCCAAGTGCATAAGCAATTGGATTCCACATTCGCTCAATACTTCTTATGCTTCCTCCATGATTCAGGAACCATTTTTGGAAACTAATTGAGTCAAGCTCCCTAATGATTTTCATAGCACCTTCATAGTCCACAAGACCTCGGACTATTGGGCTTGTTCCTAACGCAAGAGCATTTCTCAATTTGTCAAGCAAATTGAGTTGTGGAGTTGTGAAGAAGGCTTTTAGGCCGTTGAAAGGTGCTCCTAGGGGAAAGCGAAAATCTAATGAGCGAAGATCTCCACCTTGATTGACGAACAAATGAGTGTGGTCTTTTGGAAGTAAGTGATCAATTGCACCAACCTTTCGCATCAATGCAAACAAGTTGGCGTAGTTGAAAAAGAACACATGAAGACCCATCTCTATGTGATTGCCTTCGGGATCTTCCCAACTACCTACCTTGCCTCCTATAAAAGGCCTGGCTTCGTAGATTTCAACGGAATGTCCGGCATCTACTAGATCTACAGCTGCTGTTAGTCCAGCAAGACCAGCGCCAACTATTGCAACCCGCACGGTCTTTAAATAAGAGCTTTACAGACTCTATGAATAATTCGACCATACTTGCATAAGACAAAAGTCATTTTTTTTCCATAAAGTGACCTTTGGCATGTGCATTTCCTATGACTAGCCTCACTAACACTGCAGTTACCCATACCGCACTTGATGGTAAGGGCATTCTTATAACTGATACAGCGATGCAGCAATTGGCACGCTTGTGTCGAGATCAAGGAAAAGATCAAGTTTTGCGAGTGGGCGTGCGTTCAGGTGGTTGTAGTGGGATGAGTTACACAATGGACTTTGTTAGCTCTTCAGAAATTGTTGAAGGTGATGAAGTTTATGAGTACACCGCCCCTGATGGAGAAGAGTTCAGGGTTGTGTGTGACCCTAAGAGTCTTTTATATATTTATGGCATGCAATTGGATTTCAGTACTGAGCTAATCGGAGGAGGTTTCAATTTCACTAATCCAAATGCCACCCAAACTTGTGGATGTGGGAGCTCTTTCTCTGTATGACAAATCCACACGCTGTCTGCCTTGTGGATTTTTTAATTTTTTAATTTTTTAATTAGATGGAGTCGACTCAAGAAAGTTCTTTTGAAAAGGCCATGGCTCGTTATCAGGCTGGAACTGATGCAAGCGAGCTAATAAAAGATTTTGAAGCTATTACGGCAGCAGCACCGAATCAATCGGCTGGTTGGACTTGTCTTTCATGGCTCCAATTATTGTGTGATCAGCACGATTCAGCCCTTCGCTCTGCGCGAACAGCAGTGAAATTAAGCCCTCAGGATCCTCAAGCAAGGATCAATCTCAGTTTGGCATTACTAGAAACTAATTCCAAAGGTGTTAGGGATCATATTGACTATGTCAGAAGGGCTTCAATGGCAGTACCTGATCTTAAAAAAGAGCTTAAAAATTCGATAGAAGATGGCCTTCTTCGGAAGCCTAATTGGCGAGCACTAAAGAAAATTAAGGATTGGTTGGAGTTCTAATTTGGCCAGGCTTCTGCTTGTAAGTAATGGTCATGGGGAAGATTTGTCAGGAGCTCTTTTAGGGAAGGAACTTCAGAGGCAAGGCCATCAAGTAGATGCAATCCCCTTTGTTGGTCGTGGTAGTTCTTATTTAGATGCTGGAATAAAAATCATTGGTAAGGTCAAACAATTCAGTACTGGAGGGCTGGGATATACAAGCTTGCATGGTCGACTCACAGAATTACTTCAAGGTCAAGTGCTATACCTGGCTGGGCGTTTATTAAGGTTGTTATTTCTTGCACCACGCTATGACTTATTAGTTGCTATTGGAGATGTTGTTCCAGTCTTTGCTACTTGGCTTACGCGAAAACCAGTAGTGACGTATCTGGTTGCATATTCTAGTCATTATGAAGGGAAATTGAAGTTACCTTGGCCTTGTTCTAATTGTTTGTTAAGTCCTCATTTTTTGGCTATTTATAGTCGCGACAAATTGACGGCTGATGATTTAAGTGATCAACTTCGACGAAAAGTTAATTTTTTAGGCAATCCTTTTATGGATATAGTCTTAAATTCTAAATCTCGTTTGCCTGAATTTAAAAGTCGTTTAGGTTTGTTGCCAGGAAGCAGAAGACCAGAATTAGATGAAAATATTCTTCTATTGCTGGATCTGATGAGGTTTTTAGCTGCTGGGGATTTTATGAAACAAAATATTTCTTTAGATATGGCATTAGTGCCTGCTTTAGATGATCATTCTTTGAAAAATTTAGCCGAACAAGCTGGCTGGCAGCTTATAGAACAATTTGATAAATCTAACCCTAAGCAATTGGTGCTAGGCCAATTCAAAATAAATATTCAGAGAGGATGTTTTGCTCAAGTTTTGCAGAGCAGTGACCTACTGGTCTCAATGGCTGGAACTGCTGCTGAGCAGGCAGTTGGTCTTGCAAAGCCAGTTATTCAACTTCCTGGGTATGGACCACAATTCACGGTTGCCTTTGCTGAAGCACAAAGGAGATTATTAGGTCCAACTATCTTTTGTGCAGAAGGTAACCCTGGTGAGCTGATTACCTTTTCCAATACAGCACGTTTGATTGTAAATGTATTGCAACAGATTCAAGAAGATAAGGCTTTTCAAAGGGAGTGTAGTAAGCAAGCCATGTATCGGTTAGGCGGGGCAGGAGGTGGGAGATTGATGGCTAAGGCAATAACTGATTTGATTGTTAAACATACAACGCATTATTTATAAGTTCACTAAAGAAATAGTCTAGAAGAAACCTGAACATCAACTATTTTTCGTCTTGATTGATCTATTTAGGTATGTCTTGGATTGAAATCTCTTATTGAATTAAGGGCTTTATAGTTGCATTCAATGCCTGATTTATTTCTGAATATTTAAATCTATAGCCAAGCTTTGTTAATAGGTTTGATTGAACGTATTGACCTTCAAGCACTACCTTAGCTCCGTCTCCTAGGATTATCTTTAATATTGCGCCTGGCACAGGTAATACACTAGGACGACCTAGACATTTGCCTAAAGAAGATGCAAATTCTGCCATTGAAACTGGCTTAGGAGCAACGCAATTTAATACACCTGACCAAGATTTATTAGTTAGTGCTTTTTCAATGATTTGACAGAGGTCTGTACGTTGGATCCAACTCATCCATTGGCGACCATTCCCAATAGGTCCTCCAAGACCAGATTTAAATATTGGAAGCATTTTGCTTAGTGCTCCTCCACTTGGACCAATGACAATACCTATCCGAACTACTACTAATCGTGTGGCTCGAGGTTTTTCTTTAGCAATACTTTCCCAACGCTGACAGAGTGTTGCTAAAAAGTCTTTACCAGCAGGGCTATTTTCACTGAACTGTGCATCTTGGCTCGTGCCGTAGTAGCCAATGGCTGATGCATTGATAAGTACTCTTGGCTGTTTTTTTTGCTGATTAATTGCGTCAATTAAGAATTGAGTTGTATTCAGACGACTAGTTTCAATTTTCTCCAGCTGTTTAGGTGTCCAGCGTTTGTCCGCTATTGGTTCACCAGCAAGATTTACTACGCCTTCAGCTTTAGATAAGGCATCAATAAGGACACTATTTCGCCAACTTTGTGGGTTGGCAAGATCTAGTTTTAAATCGATGAGCTTGTCTTGAGGGGTCACTTGATTGGATTTTGGTTTAAGGCCTTTCCTGCTAATTACTGTGAGTTCGTGACCAGAAGCTAATAATTGAGGTACTAACTCTTGACCTACAAAGCCGGTGCAACCAATTAGTACTAGGCGCATGGGATTACCATCGCATTCCAGGCGACAATAGGAGTATTAGTAAATTTTCGGCAAAAATTGATATTGAATCAGGAGTTCTCAATAATTATTGTTGTTCTTTTTGGATCGTTAAAGTTGTTATTGCAACTACGACGAGAAAATATTGTTTATTAGGGCTTAGCTTAGGCTGATTGAAAGACCTTTAAATGCCAGATAAACCTCTTCCTGCTGAAACTTCTAAACCCTTGAGGAAAGGGGCTTTGATTCGTGTTATTCGTGAGCAATATCTACACAGCCTTGAGTCTCAAGCTAGTGATATGAGTTCTGCTTCGTATATTTTTGAAGGGCCTGGAGAAATCCTTGCTGTAAAGGGTGAATACTGTCAGGTCCGTTGGCGTATGCCCGTACCTGACGTGTGGGTTAGGACTGATCAACTAGAACCTTGGTCGTGAAAAGTTGATGATGAGGGTATTTGTTACTGCGTTTGGCTGAACAATTTAAATGCGTTTGGAATCGAGCGAGAGGCTGAGGGCAAACGCCACAGAGCTCCCCCTAGGACTCCATTGAGATCACCTAATGCTTTCAAAATAGGATTGTTGTGTTTTTTATGCGCTTGATCGGCTACTCTCGCTCCCTCCCAGGGATTCCAGCATGCAAGGTTCATTAAGCTTTTATATGCACTTGGCCATGGGTTAGTTGGGATTAAGGCTTGCAAATGTGAGAATTCTTTGGCTGCCTCACTAGGTCTGTTGGCAAGTATTGCTAGCAGACTCATTGTCCATCGGGCTTCAATATCGTTTGAATTTTCTTTTAATCGTTTTAAAGCTTCTTGTTGAACTGGGATTCGATATGTGAAATGGCCATCTAACATGTGTTGAATGGCAACCTCAGCAAATACCGTTTCTATACCTTTAGGGCCTTCGGCAAGACCAAGTGCAAGCTGTGGAAACCTTTTATCGAAATTGTTAGTTTTAGGAACATCTTTTCGACGTTTCCATAGAGAATAGCTATTCTCATTTTCTCTTTTGAAACGTCGAATTTCAGTAAATATATTACTAGTACGAACAGCTTTGTCTAAAAGCAATGCACTCTTCCTTACAGAACCTTGATCCCCCTCTGCTAATACAACCCACTCTGCTTGTGATAATAATGGCCCAATATCTTTTTTGTTACTTCCTAATTGTCGACCAACTAATTGCCCCCCATTCCTACGCCCAAAATAACTAACATTATGTTGATTCAGGTCTGGTGTGCTTGGCACCACAATTAGAGTTTTTTTTGGTGAGTTGGGATATGCATTTGCTACTTCTTGGACAATGTCTTTTAAAGGCCCAGATTTACCTTTTTTGAACATCTCATGGTGTGCTTTCCTGGCCGTAGGTAATACTGCAGAAAACCCTAGGAGTAGAGCTATAGCGAATGGAAGATTAGATCGGGTTTGGAATTGATCTTTAGCCCATAAACCCCACTGCCACCAACCTCTGGAAAGTAAAAGGATTAGAGGAGGTAGTAATGGAGTGATATAACGACCATCTTTATTGGGACTAAGACTTGTAAATAGCCAACTTGCAAAGAATGTGATTATCAGCCAACGCCACGCAAATGGATTGTCATGGTCATCATTTTTCTTTCGTGAATTTATTTTAGGTTGAGTTCGCATTAAGATCCAAAGTAAACCTCCACTTAGACCTATAATTAAAACGACTAATCCTATTTGCTCAGGTAGTAGACGTGGATACCAAATCCAATTCTCAAGAGTTAATAAACTAGGATCACCTTCTCTATTCGCTGACTCAATTACGGCTCTATTTGTTCCTCCGAGAGTTGTGATCCAGTTGTGACGAAGCCATGGTAATACTCCTGATATAACTAATCCAATACCACAAATAAGTTGCCATTTGCTTGATTGATTACGACGTAGAACAATTGCAGTTGCTACAAATAAACTTGGTAAAAGAATTAACAAGGCACTTTGCTTTATTAATAGAGCAGCTGTACAAGCAATCGCAGCTATTAGTGCTTGCCACCATTGCCCACCTTTATGTGGATCTAACCAGCACCCCAGTCGCCAAAGTGTAAGTGTTAGACAAGCAGTAAGAGGCATTTCTAACACATAATCTGATCTAAGTTGCAGTAATGCAGGTGTAATGGCTATGAAGGCAACGCTCAGTAGAGATAGACTTTTTCCTCTTAAATAAATCCCCCAACCAGCTGTACTGGCTAGTAGAAGTCCATTCCATATGCTTAAACTCCAAGCAGCTTGCTTGGGGGCATCTCCTGCGATTGCTATTACGCTTCCATTGATTAGGGATGCCAGTGGTGGGATCTTTGGAGAGAGATCTAATAACGCTTGAAACCCTTGCCATTTTCCGCCAGCAAGAATTCCAAGGGCTCGACCATGATCAAGTGCACTGTTGAGATAATCAGCTTGGTCCCAAGAAGGGATGCTGTTGTAGTGGTGCCACCAAGAACGATCCGAGATTGTTGCGAATAGCCAGATCAGCCCAATAAGAAACCAAAATCTTGCAAATACTTTCACGAGAGCTTTAAGCGATTGTGCTCTTTATGCAGTTGTAATCGCTTTTGTTTAGCTTCCCGAAGCATTTCACGACCATCGTGAAGATAGCTATCTACGTATCCCATTGTGTAGCGTTCAAGTTCGTTTACAGCATCTTCCACTTGTGAAAGACATTGGTATAGGCTTAATCCAAATCCTTGTGCCGATGAGGGAGTAGCTGTTGACCGATAAATTAAGTCAACTTTTTGAAGTAGTTTTTGACTGTGTTGGAGATATAAACAAAAAGCTTCCATTAGAGAATCGTCATAAGGATCAGCTGAGAGACTTTTAAGCTCTTTTGGAAAGGGATTGATTACTTGACCGAGGAAACGATCTATTGGTACATAGACTTTTTGTAACCAGTGCAACAGTTCGTCTCCTTCTGCTGCAACTTGACCTTGAGCAGCTTTAGCAGCTGCAGTTGCACGAGCATTTCTTTCTCCTCTCTCTTTTGCTTCATTAGTTGATGCATGAATTTGCTGTTTGCTATCGTCATAGACTTTGCGTTGATCAGGATCTCTTAGTACTTCCCAAGCAGCATTGAGGGCAAGAATTTTTTCTTCATCTCCACCCGCGTCGGGGTGATGCAATTTGACTAAGTTTCTATAGGCAGATTTGATTTCTGCCAAAGTCGCATCTGGATAGACATCAAGGATTTTGTATGGATCTGTCTCCATAGATTTCATGTTCTCTTGGAGCATTCAGAGCTGTCCATCTTTTCGAGCGGGTGTTGAGGCATTTGAATTGAACATAGAGGTAGAAAGGTAACGTTCACCAAAACTTGGCAAAATCACTACTAGACGTTTGTTATTCATTTCTGCCCTTGTTCCGATCTTTAGAGCAGCTGCAACTGCTGCACCGCTACTTATGCCACTAAGTAGTCCTTCTTCTTTGGCAAGTCGTCTACCAATATTCATTGCTGCATGGTCACTGATGGGTACGATCTCATCGATTAATTTTTGATCAAGAACAGTTGGGATAAAACCTGCCCCGATACCTTGGATGTGATGTGGACCAGGAGGATGGCCGGCAAGGACTTGACTTGATTCTGGCTCTACAGCAACTACAAGTAAATTTGGATTGTGTCGTTTTAGTGTTCTTGCACACCCCGTAATTGTTCCTCCCGTTCCAACCCCGCAGATCAATCCGTCAATACGACCGTCACAATCAGTCCAAATTTCTTCGCCGGTTGTTACTTCATGAATCTCGGGGTTGGAAGGATTATCAAATTGCTGTAGCAGATATGCTTCTGGCATTGAATTCACGAGATCTTTTGCCAAGTCGATAGCGCCTTGTATGCCTTGATTACCTGGCGTGAGCTGAAGCTCTGCTCCATAGGCTCTGAGCATTGATCTACGTTCTTGACTCATAGTGTCTGGCATTGTCAGAACAAGGCGGTATCCTTTGGCGGCTGCGACCATGGCGAGTGCGATACCTGTGTTCCCGCTTGTAGGCTCTACTAAAATTGTTTTTCCTGGACTGATAGTCCCTGCTTTCTCAGCCGTTAAGACCATTGCCTCGGCAATACGATCTTTGATAGAGGCTGTGGGGTTGAAACTTTCCAACTTTGCCAGCAACTCTGCCTGGCATCCAGTGGTTTTTGGAAGTCGATTTAAGCGCACTAGAGGAGTGTGACCGACTAGAGAGGTGATGTCAGATGCAATTGGCATGAACTATGGCGGAGGAATAACCCCATATCTATCCAAAC